>DGWW01000049.1 GCA_002395385.1 Myxococcales bacterium UBA4248 | reverse complement strand
AGCCCGGGGTGAGCCCGAAGGGCGTAACCTCGGGAAAAGGGATTTCATCAATAAAATCACCCTGAAGGGGTGAAACAGAAAAAGCAAGAAAAATTAGAACTTGAAGGCCCTGAGCCTCTCCCCTTAGTTTTGCATACCAATTACGAATTACGAATTAATCAGAGTTTCCCTTAGTTTTGCATACCCATTGCTCACTGCTCATTATTATTCAATGGCGAGAACCGTCTTCTGCTGGGTTTGGCAGGATCGAGGCGAGCTTCGGCATTCTGGTTGACGGCATCCTCGAGGTTGGCCTGTCGTGCTTTGACTTTGCGCGGCATGCGTGCCACGTGGGATGTCTCATGGTGCACGGGATTTTCCTGTGATGGTGTGGAATTTACCTGAGGAGCCGGCGCAGACACATTTTCGGATGCGGCTGCCGGGGTCTGGCTGGCAACCGTTGCCGCCGGATTGGTCCGGTGCCGTGGATCATGGGTTCGATGTTTTCTTTCGCGTGGAGCCGGTGAATCCGATGCAGGAACGGTCATAGCAGCCTCGCGTTTGCGCGCCGGATCGCCCGAAGGCGCAGATCGTCTGCGATTGGTGCGGTGACGCGTTCTGACCGGCCCTTCACCCTGGACACTTTTTTCTCTGGGTGCATCCGGTTCATTGGACGATGCTGCCGGAGCATTTTTAGGCGCTCTGGCAATGGCAATGTTCCGCTTTGGGGATGATTCCGAATGGTGAGCCGCAGGGCGCGTCGTCGTCTGCATTGCCATGGGTGCCACATTCGAGGGATCGTGGTTGAGGTAGAATTTGAGCGGTTCGAGCGGAAAATCGAACTCATCGGCATCAATTCGGGCCTGAATCTCTTCGGTAGCGGGTACAAAATCGTGCGGTGTCAGCCGCTGAGTTTCGCCATTCTCATACGTGACGATGACTTCTTCGCGGAGCATATCGATATCGGTCACGCGCCCGATACCCCAGCGCGTAAAGATGCGCCTTCCCTTTTTGGGCAAAGATCTGCGCTCTTTCATGTAATCGCAGTATTCGTAGCTCATGCAGCAATACAGGCGGCCGCATACCCCACTGATGCGCTTGGGGTTGGTGGCAAGCCCCTGTGCGCGCAATTGTTTGACGGCAATCGGATCGAACTGCCCGAGAAAACGACCACAGCAAAGGAGCTGCCCGCATGCACCAAGTCCGCAGATCAGACCGGTACCATTGCGCAGACCGAGCTGGTACATTTCAACGCGCAGCTTGAGTTCTCCTGCGAGATAAGCAACCATTTCGCGAAAATCTACGCGCACATCAGAAGCAAAGTTGATGGTAATATTCTTATGATCGTGGCTGAGATCGGCAGACAATACCTTCATCTGCAGATTATTCTGAATGGCATAGCTCGACGCCAGTTCCTGAGCTCTTTTTTCGATCTCGGCATTCTGGGTGTCAATGAGAATATCTTCTCCGGTAGCCACGCGAATGACAAAGGGCAGGGAATTGATCTCAGCAACACGGCGATAGCGGTAACCAACGGTCGTAGCCAGCAGGATGTTCCGGTGCACTCGAATGAGAACCGGCGTATTGGCTGTCAGCCGAAAGGAATTGGTATTGATCTCGACGAGTCTCTGCGTACGCACAATGCGGACCTGCATGACTTCGTACAAATGCGCCTGCCCATTAAATGGCTGACGAATCTGGCGGCCATCCGGTCTTTTGGGAGCTTCGCGGTTGACGCGATGATTGTTCGAACGGGACGAAAATCTCGTGCCGACATTCTCCGGCGCCGGTTTAAGTTCTTCTGCTACGGGGCGCATGCAGGAGGGATTCTTGTGCGGATTGGTATTTCTTGTTCTTTCCTGATAGGGAGAACGTCTGCGGTGTTCTCCTTCGGGGCGTACAGAATTGGAATCTTGTTCCGATGCGCCTTCTGACTGAGGAGGCATCGGATCATTCGCATTGGGTATTTCTGACATATTTATTTAAGGCAAAGTAAAGCTGCACCAAGTGTGCCGGCATCATCGTGAAGCGTCGGCTTGATAAACTGCAATTTTTCGGTCGAAGCCCGGGGAGACAAATCCATAATATGCCCAACGACGAGCGCGAGCAGTTCCGGGCATCCTTCGAGCACACCACCGCCGAGCAATAGTCCATGAGGATTCAAAATGGCAATGGCATTCGCGATGAGCATGCCAAGTGCCAACGCGGTTTCTTCCCAAAAATCGACGGCGTATGGAAGACGTTTTTTATAAGCACGCTCGATACAGCGAGCAGTCGGATGTTCATCTTCACCGAGATCGAGTGCCTCACGCGAGACGACGCCCGTCTGAATGTCGTGCAATATGCGGTATTCAATGGCTTTGCCGCCTGCAAAGGCCTC
Organism: Myxococcales bacterium UBA4248; assembly: GCA_002395385.1. Classification (GTDB taxonomy): domain Bacteria; phylum Myxococcota_A; class Bradymonadia; order UBA4248; family UBA4248; genus UBA4248. The sequence goes on along the minus strand of DGWW01000049.1, from coordinate 2,800 downwards.
AATACATCCCGTTTGGCCGCAGCCACAGGGATACGCCTTGTAATGCGGGAATTTACAATGACCAATTTCACCACTGACGTTGTCTGCACCGAGCATCAGTTTGCCGTCGATGATCAAACCGGCACCGATACCGGTTCCCACATAAACTGCGAGCAGGCTCGGAAGAGAACGTGCTGCACCAAAGTTGTATTCACCCCATGCAATGGCATTCAAATCATTGGCGATGCGGATGTCCACATCACGCGCATCCTCGCCAAGCGCCTCGCGAAGGACATCGTAAAAATTGACATTATGCCAGTTCAGATTGGGCGCATTTAAAATCGTATGCTCATCCATACCAATCTGACCGGCGATGGCGATCCCGATACTCGAAAGTGCCGGGACATGATGTTCGGCAGGAATCTGACGCACGACGCGCACAATAACCCCAGCCACATCTCTGGGCGTCTGGGCACCGCGAATGGAATGCTTTTGAGAGGTAATAATCTTAAACTGCCCATCGACATGATGGATGAGCGCACAGCGTGCATTGGTGCCGCCAATATCAAAACCGAGATAATACATGGTATTTCCTTATGATGTTCTTTAATGTTGTGGACATGGTTAATGACAATAGAGGAGAAATGGCTTTTGTGGCAAGGGGGCATGCCCCCTTGTCAGATGTAGTACTCTCTTTATCTATGTCCACAACAATAATGTGATGCCCCTGCGGGGCGTATCGGATGTCTTGAGCTTGTCATCCCTGTGGCCTGTGCAGCCCACTGCATGTGGCCCACCCCCAAATAATGAAAGCGGCGCGTATGCAAATAGCGCCGCTGCACGGGCGTATTCGCCATGCGAATAGCCGTGCACGATACCCAAAACGGAAATCATATACGTTTTTGCCAATTCTGCAAAACCCCTAAATCAATGGAACGCGTTTAAGAAACATTTTGTTTACATTGGTTTTGGTCCTGTTTCCCAGCAAAATTGAAGCAGTCCTCAGAAAAATGTCAAACGTCACCACGCCATCCACATCGATGAGGACGGAGGCACTTTGCGTGGATTGCAAATAAGACAGCCCGGCATCGATGTTTTCTGTATTGATTTTGGTATCGATGATTTCATCGCGCAGTTCCGAAACGAACTCGCCTTCCGGCGTCATCCCCAAATGAGCCCCCCGTTCACCGCGCAGAATCATTTCCGTACGCGCCAGTTTGAGCGTCGATGTCACGGTGTTGCATTCGCCGAAAATGACGAGCTCGTGATCGGGCCATTTACAAGGCGCAATTTCGATGGCTGTCACACCGGTTGTCGTCGTTCCGCCAAACAACAGCTTTCGGGAAGTCACCCCCGCAGAATACATAATGCGGTACACGGCCGACATCGGCAAGGCCCCCTCAGACAAAAAGATAATCGGTTCATTGACATGAGCCGTGTCCTTGTTGATCGCCGTGTAAATCTTTTCGACGAAATCGCTCCCCGCTTTGGCATCATTGACATTGGCTATTTTTTCTCCATTGTAAAAAATGCCCTTGTCATTGACGACAGCCAACAGCGAGCCTGATTTCAAATCATCCCCGTCATCCAGAGGCATAAAACCAGTCGACAGGGCCTTGGTCTCACGGACGATATCGCTGAATGTTTTTTCCGGAGCAGGGGCATCCTCCTCGACGATATCGCCTTTTTCATCGAATTCCAGCGGAACTTCCTCGGGCTTGTTGATGAGGTAGGCACTGATGCCAAAGCCAACCATTGCCAAAACGAGAACCGTACCGGCAACAATAAGATAGCGTATGGGCAGGGACTTGAAAAACTCCGTAATGGGATTCACGTCATCGTGATAGAGCTCATGCAGGGTCTGGATATCGATCGCACGCGTCATCCCCTCACGGACGTCCTGGTTCATGGGACGGCCCACTTCGATTGTATGGGAACCGCGCCCCGGAACAGACGGGGCATCGGTCGTGGGCGAATTCTCAAATTTTGCATCCGCCCATGCCCCCCAATCGTCGTCGTCCGCGCTGCTCACCTTCTCACGGTTCGAAAAGGATTGAGAGCCCGCGCCAGCCTTCGGTAGAGGCGGCTTCCTGGCTGCACTGTCTATGGCAACAGTACGTTCACTGGAACGATTGTGATTCACAGGCAGGGGCGGCGGCAATATTTCATTAAATGCCTCAGTCGGAAGAGGCTTGTCTGCCATCTGGCTCCACTGTTCCTGACTTCCCCAGGGACTGCCGCCAGACGGCTGCTGGCCCCATTGCGCATCCAAAGGCGGCTGCTGGCCCCACTGCGCATCCAAAGGCGGCTGCTGGCCCCACTGCGCCTGCTGCTGATTCCATTGCGCCTGCTGCTGGCTCCAGGAATTCGGCTGCTGACCCCATTGCACATCCTGCCCCCATTGCCCCTGGGACTGGTTCCACTGAGCCTGCGCCTGATTCCACTGAGCCTGCTGTTGATTCCACTGGTTCGGCTGCCCACCCGCGTTGTTCTGCATCGGTATCAGAGGTTGGTGACATTGCTCGCACAATGCCCCCCCCTGCCGGGCATACAGCTGATCGTCAACAAGGTAGGAATTCTGACAGTTAGGACACGTTAGAAGCATTTCATACTCGCTGGATATCATGACATCGCGTCACTTAAAGTCACGCAATTCTTTACTATAACACAACATTGCAAAGGTTCTTAAGTTTTATGGTTTATAAAATGATTTTTTGGTTACAACTCAGCCGGGGCCCTGCCCCGGACCCCATTTGTATTGACTTTAGCCTCAGCCCCTGCAAACCAGCTAACACTCGTACTAAAAAAGTGAGCATCGTTA
>DGWW01000052.1 GCA_002395385.1 Myxococcales bacterium UBA4248 | reverse complement strand
TTGTGGACATGGTTAATGACAATAAAGGAGAAATGGCTTTTGCGGCAAGGGGGCATGCCCTCTTGTCAGATGCAATACTCTCTTTATCTATGTCCACAACAATAAGAAAGACATGAATTCCGACAATGGCTTAACCTTTGTTTTAGATCTACTGCCTGAGACCTTAGATAATGCGCTATCTGCAAACCTTGCATACACCGCGTAATCCCCAATGCTCCTTCCCCCAAAATTTGCAAAACTCGCCAATATCCTTTGGGATAATCCCCCGTAGCCCGCCCGCCAACCTGCACCCTACCCAAAATCAGTCAGGTCTTGGCACACTGCCCCCTTTCCGACACCGACTGTCGTAAAAAAGAGCATCCCAATGTGCCCGGCATGCACAGCACTTCGACATATAGTCCCGCGTCCAGGTACTCCATGCCGCAAACCGCCCCCGGCTGGCTGCACATTATGACGGGGAAACTACAGTCAGACAAATCCAGAATAATACATGACACCCTCACTCATAGGGAGGCCCATTCCTCCAATCTATATGATGCCAACGAGAAATGACTTGTTACATTTTTTTTCGTCGTCCGGCCGATGAGAATCTTTTTTTTTGCTCGCTATTGCAATTGCATTGCAATACGCTTCGCAGTTCCAGCCTATCGCCTGGCGGCGATACGGCTTTCACTTTATTGAATAAACAAAATCGCGTAAACTAGCAGTGCCCTATTTGGGCAATTCGATAATCATGGCGCAGCGTATTCGGCAAAGCCGGATAGCTGCGCGCGAAGGCGTATCGGCCTTGCCGATAGCCAAAGCACAGAAAATGAGCCATTTAAAAGGGAATTCTTTATGTCCAAAGAACACCCGCATTCCCGCGAGAATAGTACATCAGGCATCGACAACGGCATGATGCCGCCATCACGCAAAAATAAGCGATCGCCCAAATTTGAGCACAAAGATCGCTTTCCTAAACCGGAACGTACCAGACAAGCAGAACACCCTCGAAAACAAGGAACATCTGCAAAAGAGACATTATCCAATGATTCCAAACCCCGTTTGACCAGAAATCCGCGAGAACTCGTTGTCGAAACGCTGATGAAACTCGAAAATGGCGGTTTTTCAAATATCGTATGGGATAATGCCATCAAACACAGTGATCTGAGCAATCTCGACAAAATGCTGGCTACACGCATTTTTTACGGTACATTGTCCAACCTCAAACTCCTCGATGCTTTTTGGAATGATATTGAACCCGAAATGCTCAAACGTGCAGATTCGGTCGTCAAAATGACATTGCGTTGTGCCATGTATCAGCTCGTTTTTCTCGATCGTGTCCCCGCCTACTCCATCGTATCGACGAGTGTGGATATCGCCAAAAGACTCAGAAATCGAGCTGCCGGGGGTTACTGCAACGCACTTTTGAGAAAAGCTGTCGCACGCCAGGAAGCTGGCGAACTCAAATTCAAACCAACAGGGAACCGAGTTGTCGATTTTTCAACCCAATACAGCTTAAATGACGATATTGCACAGGTTTTGTTAAACGAATTTGGTGATGATGCTGACAAAATTGCCGAAAGCATGCTGTCAATTCCCCAAATGGTACTCCGCGTCAACACCTCAAAAACAACCCTCGATAAGCTCATGTCTGCCGAAGGGTTTGCTGCCGAAAAATCCAGGCTCATGCCCGAAACATCATGTGTTGTACTCAATCGCCATGAATCGATCGATCAGGCAATCGAACGAGGCGAGGCATGTGTTCAGGACGAAGCAGCACAACTCGCGGTTTGGGCGCTCGGCAAACCCGAAACCTGGAATCCTTCGCAGGATGAAATACACATTTGGGATGCATGCGCTGGTCAGGGCGGAAAATCCATCCATTTACTCGACCAGATTGCCATCGATACATCGGGACGAAAGTTCACACTGCTGAGTACCGATATTTATGCTAACAAACTTGAACGCCTCAGAGAATACCGGCAAAAGTTTTTCACAGAAACACATCTTATCACCAAGGCACGCGATCTGACTGTCCCGGGAAGCGTACCACTTGCGCCATTTGATGCCATTCTGGTCGATGCCCCCTGCTCGGGGCTCGGTGTTTTGCGGCGCCATCCTGAAGTCAAGCTCAACCGTACTTCGCAGGATATTGATGCCCTCGTCGCTTTGCAGCGCGATATATTAAATAATGTATGCCGACACCTCAAAGTCGGAGGCATCCTCGTCTATGCCGTGTGTACCATTACGCTCGAAGAATGTGAACTTCAGGTAAAGTCATTTCTCGAGACACACACAAACTTCAAAGCCGACTTACTACCGCTGACATGCCTGAAAGAACCGGCTTCGCATGTCAAATTTCTGCCACATATCGACGGATGCGACGGATTCTTCGTCGCCCGTTTTGTGCGGATAAAGTAAGTACGTTACTATTCAGCCGGGGCTCTGCCCCGGACCCCGCCAAGGGGCTTTCAGTTCGCAATATCCAATGCGCTACGTTTCCCGCGCCGACCTCACCCCCTTGTCACTTCGTGACATTCCCCCTCTCCGTGAACGGCGAGGGGGAAATTAAGGTGGCATTAGATTTGCTCACAGTCACCTCAATTCGCACCGTCCACCGGACGGTGCTCTTTTCGGTGCCTTGGAACCCACAATCATTTTTGTTTATTCATTACTTTTCATAAACCCAGCCAATCCTTCTCTCGATGGGGCCCCTCCCCCATCTCTCTAAAGTATTTGTATTGATTTTAATCTCAGCCCCTACAAAACTGCTAACATACGTACTAAATAAGTGAGCATCGTTAGATGCGAAC
>DGWW01000053.1 GCA_002395385.1 Myxococcales bacterium UBA4248 | reverse complement strand
AAGGCTGGCGGCTGAGTAGTAACAAAAAAGCCGTGCGTATGGTCTGCACAGGCAGGCCATAGCACGGCTGGCAAGGCGTATTGGCCGCAAGGCCAATAGCCGCGCCCCTTAGTAAACGCGCTCGGTACAAATCACATCGTCGATCTGGATATGATCTTTCGCGGCATCCGTCTGCCCGACGTAGAACACCAAACGCAAATCTGACTGTGCATTCTTGATTTCGAATTTTTCGCGCACCCATTCGGTCGTATCGTATTTTATGAAATCGCCGTTTCCGGGCACCATCGACTTCGATGCATCCCCGCGGGAACCGTACCAATGCATGCGAACCTCGCCTTTGCCGCGCACCCAGTAAACACAATCGTAAGTTTTGCCGGGCACGTCAAAACCGAACGACGAGAAGCGATCCGCCTTCGATTTGGTGTACTCGACCTGCAGCGCCTTTGCCCCCGAATGCGTTGCCGTCGAATATTCTTTGAGCGCAGAGTACGGTATTTCGCTCGCATAATGGCCAGGATAGACGACAAAATCGTCCTCCATTGCATACCACAATACCGGCAGGCGCACTTTCTTTGTATCCGAGATTTCGACATCCTCCCATTCCTCGAACGAACCATTCGGGACGATGTTGACCGGACATTTGAGATCATCTTTCAATTTTCCATCTTCGCCTGTATTGTACGCAATAAAATAATCACCAAGCGGGCACTCGCTCTTCTTTTCGACCGGATAGGCAAAATTCTCAGCAACACACTGATGTTTTTTGCCATAGCAGGCGGGGGCAGATTTATCCATGCAGTCAAAGAGATTATCGCAGCTTCCCTCTGTGAGTACGCACTTGCCGCGCGTCTCGAGCTTACATTCCTTCCATTCGGGGCACTTGGCTTTTTCGCAGGGATCACCCGCCTCGCACTCGTGTGTACTCGTATTGCACACGGGCTTGGCATCATCCAGACAATCCGTGCTCGAATTGCATTTACCATCATCGCGGTGGCACGTATGCGTCGTCAAATCGCACGATTCTGTCGTGCTGCACCCGAGCGTCTTTTCATTGCCGTCTGCATCTTTGGTCACATCGCAGAACCCATCGCGCGGAATGCACAGACCAATATAGTTGCCGTTTTCGTCCTTGTGGTTTGCGAGATCGCATATTTGCCAGTCATGCTCGCAAGTGATGCCCGTACACAGATTTCCCTCGATCACACATTCGAAATCATCGACGACGATTGCCGTATCTTTAGTCGTATTGTCATCGACACTGCGCAGGCCGATGAGCGGCTGGAATGCCACGCTGCTCCCGAAAGAAGCCGTGAAATCCATCATTTGATAAGTCTTAGACCCGCTCAAAACCTGAGAATCCTTGTCCTCTTTGGTTTCGGCAGAGACGGCCTTACCCTCGGCATCCAGCCCGCGATAGCCGAGATTGACCTTACCCGTGCCCTTGACCCAGGCGGTGCATTTCAATTTCATATTGCCGCCGGAAAACGTCTTTTCGGGAACTTCAATCGGATCGCCCTCCATGCGTGCCACCTTCGTACTCGGATTGGTAAAAGATACGGCATATTCACACGATTTGTGATCCGTAACCTTGCTCAATGAACCTGCCTGGCTATAGGCATTGTTGTAAAGCGACCATCCATTGGGAAGGCTTCCCGTCCAGTCCTCAAAGCTCCAATTCGCTATGATATTGTCGGGATCTTCCTCGCAAACGGGCGAGCTTTCTTCATCACACGGCGTCTCACCATCAAGTTTCCACAATTTGCCAGTAATCGAACAATAGCAAACCTCGGGATCCCATGTTAAATTGAGACATGCCGTGTTCTCGCATTCGCACGTCTCTGTATTCAGCGTCTCGTATTCTTCATTACAAGTCTTCTTGCACGTGCCAGGATCTACAGATTTGGGATCACATGCGCATGTCTGTGTATTGCAAACCTCATCCTTACCGCATTTGCCATCGCAATTGTTGCATTCGGCGGGTTGGGGATCGCACGCGCATGTCTGTGTATTGCAAACCTCATCCTTACCGCATTTACCATCGCAGTCATTGCATTCGGCGGGTTTGGGATCGCATGCGCAGGTGTCGGGATTGCAAACCTCATCTTCACCGCAGGCACCATTGCAATTGTTACAAACGACTGGATTATCTTTGCATGTACAGGATACCGTATCACAGGTTTGAGTGGGAGTGCATGTACCATTGCAATTGTTACAAACGACTGGATTATCTTTGCATGTACAGGATACCGTATCACAGGTTTGAGTGGGACTGCAGGCACCATTGCAATTGTTGCAGCTAGACGGAATTGTGCAAAGCATGGTAACGGGATCGCATATTTCATTCGTGGCGCATTTTAAAGCCCCGCACGGCACATAGCATTGATTCGTCTTGGCATCGCATTTTTGTCCCTCGGTACACAGTCCGCCACAGTCGTTCTCATCGCCGCTATCATCCGAGCAGCCTGCCATTCCCAGAGCCATTAATGACAAAAATGCCAACGCAAATCCGCTTTTGTTCGACATCTCAAATCTCCTTTCGAAAAAAAAAGACGCATCGCTGCGTCAAAAAGCTTTGCTTATATATGGAGATTTTCTGTTCGTTTCAAGAGCACAAATGGCGTTTTTTCCCGTAAAATCAGGCATTTTACAACTACATGTAACCGTTCATCCGGTATACGCCACCCTTTAATACGACGACACCGGCGAGTTCCAGTTCCAAAAGCGAAACATCAAAATCGACGGCATCGGGCAGGGATGATTTTAACAAATAGCGCGTCGTGCCTGCATTTTTGGTTATAATCGATACGATTTGTGCCTGTGTCTCCGAAAGCGTCGCAGGAACAATGGGCAGCGAAGACTGGCAATTATCCGATTGAACCTCAAATGGAATTTCTCTCTGCAGACGTGGCATCATTTGGTCAAAATCGTCCACGGTCGATAACATAAACGCCTGTTCACTGCGAATCAGCGACAATCCACCCGCTGTTTTGTCATCAAAACCGGGCATGGCAGCCGCATACACAGGGCGCCTCAGTTTTCGTGCGGCCTGTGCGGTATAGAGTGCACCGCTTTTTTCGCCGCATTGCACGACAATCACCGCAAAGCTCAGAGCCGCTATCACATCGTTGCGCTGCGGGAAATTCGGTGCATGCCCCGTGGGCTGGTTTGGGAACTGGCTCACCACCGCACCATTTTGCCAGGCATATTCAAATATATCGCGATTTTCTTTGGGATATACCTTATCTGTCCCGATGGCACTGACGACAATTGTCGGTGCCTGACATGCCATGGCATGACGATGTGCAATGGCATCAATGCCGAATGCCCCGCCGCTCGTAATGATATACCCGCGAGAGACGACCTCTTCGGCGATGATTGGCGAGATCTGGCGAGAATTTCCCGTCGTCCGGCGGCTTCCCACTATTGCGATCTGCGACTGTTTTAAAAGCTCGGGATTGCCGCGAACACAGAGAATCGGGGCCGCCTGCATATCGTACAACTGGCGCGGATATCCTTCATCCCCGGGACATAAAATGATACTCCCGCCGCTTCGGTATCCAAATTCAATGCGATATCCGCGCTCTGCCGCATCCTTCAGCGGTTCATGCTCTCCCGACTCAGACCATGCCAATTCGAGCGAATCGGCATCTTTTGCGCCTAAAATCTTGCGATAACTGCTCTGATTGCTCTTGGTGTGCCAAAGGTAGATCGCCAAACTTCTATGCAATTCTTCGAAATCCATAATTCATATCCCGACAAATGGAAAGGCCCATCCCTCTCATTATAATGATGCCATCCAGATCGGGATTGTTACATTTTTATTTACAATTCCCTCATTGATCGTTACTACTCAGCCGCCAGCCTTGTATGTTTTATCAAACGGATTTGTTCGCATCTAACGATGCTCACTTTTTTATTGTTGTGGACATGGTTAATGACAATAGAGGAGAAATGGCTTTTGCGGCAAGGGGGCATGCCCCCTTGTCAGATGTAGTACTCTCTTTATCTATGTTCACAACAATAGTATGAGTGTTAACAGGTTTGTAGGAGCTGAGGCTAAAGTCAATACAAATAATGTAGAGAGATGGGGGAGGGGCCCCATCGAGAGATAAGTTGGCTGGGGTCACGAAAAGTGATAAAAAACATTAATAATGATTGTGGATTC
>DGWW01000054.1 GCA_002395385.1 Myxococcales bacterium UBA4248 | reverse complement strand
ACAAATCCGTTTGTTAAAACAAACAAGGCTGGCGGCTGAGTAGTAACGGCAAAAGCGGCGTATCGGCATTGCCGATAGCCGCGATAGCGAGCCGTATGCGCAGAGCGCATAGGCGAAGCAATGATATTTTAACTAGATCTCATTATAGCCATGGCCAAAGATTTCGTAGTCGCCATTATCATCCACATTGCCATGCCATAGAATAGCGAATTTGCCATCTTCGGTACAGCCGAGAGCAGGTTGGTTCTGGACGCCGCGTGTGATGGAATTGGCAGTATAGGTCGATCCATCTAATTTATAATTGTCGTTGTACACTCTGAATCGAATGTCACCGTCATTGAGCGCTCTCGCTGTCCATGAGAGGATCGCACGATTGTTTTTGTCGACGCACACCACGGGTTCGACGGCATCTTCGCCTGCATTGGAAATGTGAATATCGGCGACGCGTTTTTTGCCATCCGGATTGTAGCCGACGGTCTTGATACGGAAAACGTCATTTTTATCGGCGTCGTCCTCGTAGGCGATAAAGAAAACGCCCTCGGCATTCATGCCGATCGAGGGATTGCGCTGTGGGCCGACGTTCGTCGAGTTCACTGTGAACTTATTGTAGCGATCGGTGCCATCGGCTTTGAATCCCTTTGCCATGACTTGCAAATCGGCATCCGCACTGGCAGCGGCTTCCCAGGTGACGACAAAGGATCCGTCATCGGCCATCGCGATGCTGGGTTTGCGGTTGACACCTTCGAGTTTGTCGACATTGCGGTCGGCAAAAGACTGTTTGCCTTCGGCATCGAATCCGCGGACGAAAATTTGCGGCGTGGCTGCATTCTCGGACTCGTCCTCCCAGGCTACGACGAAGCGTCCGTCGGGAGCCATGGCAATCGAAGGATTACGCTGTTGCCCGTCCCCTTTTGAATTGACGACAGTCGTTTTGATACGTTCATTGCCCTTTTCGTCAAATCCGCGCATAAAGATTTCATAATAGCCGTTGCCGTCCTTGTCATCAGCCCAAACGACGACGAAATTGCCATCTTTGTCCATCGCAACCGAAGGCGTCATCTGGTCGCCGTTGGTGTCGGTATTCACCGTGAACTGTTTGACTTTTTCGCAGCCACCGCCATAGAAAATGCGCGCCATGATGTCGTGGTGATTTTGGTCTTTTTTATCACCTGCAGTTGCTTTGCCGTCTTTGTCGCTCGAATCGTCTTCCCATACAGTCACCATGGTTCCCGTCTGGCGGTGCATGGCAATGTCGGGATTGAGCTGCTCACCTTTGGGAGTGCTGTTGATGTCGCGCACGGTAAATCCGAGATAGTCGTTGGTGCTGTATTTGTAATCGATCGTCGAGGTGAAGTCACAAGAGAATGTAAACTGGTGATCCGTATTGCTGACATCCGATGTATACCAGTTGCTCGACGCACTCAGCTCGGAGCAGTAGAATGTCGGTTTGCCGCCAGCAAACTCGCTATCCTTGAGCACCGTGATGGATTTGCCCTGTACCGTGTTGGTTTTGGGATCGAAGATGAGTTGACGCAGCCAGCCATTGCCAGCATTGGCAACGTGTGAGCATTTGTCTGTGCATTGGCTTGCATCGGCTTTGTCACAGGGTGCTTCAAACTGGTAATCGACTACCATTTCGGTAACGGTGTTGCCATTAAATGCCGTTTTTTGCCGCCATTCGGTCTCACCTTCGTGGCCGCTCACGGCCATAATGACATTGCTATGGCGTGCAACGAGCTCGTGATAAAGGTCATATCCGCCGCAGCCGTGTGTGGCATTCGGCAGATAGGCAGGCCCAGAATAGCCGGTGTTGCCATAGACACTCGGGGATTGCCAGGTGCTCGGTTCATGAGCCAGATAATTGTGTGTTTCAATAATGACGCGGTGATCCGGGTATTTTTTGATGAGCTCATCTGCCCAGCACACCACATCCTTGCGGGCACCAAATTCGAGCGCCAACACGAGGAATTTGATATTGCCGACCGCAAAAGTCGTATACGAATTGCCATAGTAGGGGGATTCGTGGAACCACTCTTTGTCTTTAAAACGCTCGGTGTTTTTGCCAAAGTATTTCCCGATTTGGGAGCGTTCTCGCGTAATATCCTTATACGACCACCCATAGTCATGGTTGCCCGTCGAAATGGCGTAGGGAACTGTCGATTTGTCGAGATAGGTCTTGTGGGCATAATCGGCGACTTCCCACTCAGCATCTTTGTTGGCTTCGGTGATATCCCCGAGATGGATGGCGGCACGAATGTTCTCTTTCTTTTCGTTGTCCTTAATCCATTTCATCTGCCTGGTATAAATATTTTCCTCGCCCTTGGCGACTCTCGAATAATTCTGGGTATCGGGAATCAATATAATGGAAAATGGCTCACAGTCATCGCCGCAGGTATATTCGCAAGTTTTTTTCTCGCTATTGCAGGATTTTCCGGTTTCGCAGGCGACCGGTTCACCCCATTTAAAACAGCCTTGTCCGTCATCTTTACATTCGGCAATGCCGTTGCCATCGCATTTCTTTTCGCCAGCGCTGCATTCGCTCTTGCATCCTTCGATACAAGTAAAGGTTGTTTCGTCGCAGAATTGTTTATCACCGCAGGTTTCTTTGATACTCCATACGGCGCATCCATTCTCGTTGAGCGCGCAGGTCTCCACGCCGGTGTCCGAACACCTCGTCTCAGCTTCGCAAGCATTTTTGCATTCGACACAGGCGTGCTGGGTTTCGTCGCAGACCGTATCGGGCTCACAAGGGGTAATGGTATGAACGGCACAACCGTTCTCGTCGGATGTGCATTGGTCGATGCCTTCTGCCGTGCACTGGAATTCTTTTGTACAGAGCTCCGGGCAGTCGGGGACGCACTTTGAATTCTCCAAATCGCAAACCATTCCCTCCGGACATTGGCCCGCAACTTCCCAAACGGCACAGCCTGCATTATCCGAGACGCATTTCAAAAGCCCCTCGTCATTGCATTTGTCATCCGGCGCACCATCGCAGATTTCTGCACAGCCTTCTGCGCATGTGTGCGTAGAATCATCACAGTGCATACCGGATGCACATTGTTCGTCGACAGTCCACGTGAGACATCCGTTCTCAAGTCTTTGGCAGAGCAAAATGAGATCGCCATCACATTGAATATTGCCATCTGTACATGCATCTTTGCAGTCTTTTGGCGTCGAGGGGGTGTCATTGTGCGTCGCATCATCCCCGCATCCCAAACAGATGCAAGATACCGATACGGCGAGCGCAAACAGAGGATTGGAAAAGAATTTCATAGTAACTCCTTATCTATCGGGCAAATTGTACGCTTCATTCCTATGTCATTTTTTGTGCGGCGGCTATCTCGCTTTCGCTCAATACGCCTCGCCGTGCGCGGCTATTGCATACGCCGCGCAAATCATCCTGAGGCTAAAGCCCTTTACATGCCATTGTAACCGTGGCCAAAGATTTCATAATAGCCATTTTCATCCAAATCGTCGTGCCACAAAACCGCGTATTTGCCGCCTTCGGTGCATGCAACTGCCGGCTGATCCTGATAGCCTTCTTTAATCGAATTGGCATTGTAAGTTTTGGCGGCAAGGGCTTTATTCTTATAGACACGGCGTCGGATATCGCCTTTGTTGAGGGCTTTTGCGGTCCACGAATAGACGACATTGCTGTTTTTATCGACACAAAGGACTGGCTGAACGGCATTTTCGCCAGCATCCGATATGTGCATATCGGCGACGAGCTGTGAGCCATCCGCCTTGTAACCGCGAGCTTTAATGCGGTAAACTCCATTTTTGTCTGCGTCGTCTTCGTAGGCAATAAAGAAAACACCTGCACCATTCATGCTGATCGAGGGGTTGAGTTGCTGACCATCGGCGACGCTGTTTACCGTAAATTTCTGGATTCGATCAGTACCATTGGCATTAAAGCCTTTTGCATGAACCTGGAACCAGTTATTCATGTCGCTGTCATCTTCCCAGGTCACGACAAACGTCCCGTCGTCTGCCATACCAACACTGGGTTTGCGGCGAACGCCCTCGAGATTATCGACATTCCTGTCGGCAAAGGTTTGTTTGCCATTGGCGTCAAACCCACGAATATAGATTTGTGGTGTCTTGGCTCCATTGGATTCATCCTCCCATGCGACGACAAAGCGACCGTCGGGGGCCATTGCAATGGAAGGATTGCGCTGTTGTCCGTCTGCTTTCGAGTTCACGACGGTTGTCTTGATGCGTTCTTTGCCATTTTCATCAAATCCGCGCATGAAGATTTCATAAGCACCATTGCCGTCTTTATCGTCAGCCCAGACGACGACAAAATTCCCATTTTTATCCATCGCAACCGCCGGTGTCATCTGGTCGCCTGCGGTATCGGCATTCACTGTGAACTGTTTGACCTTTTGGCAGCCACCACCGTAGAAAATGCGCCCCATGATGTCGTGGTTGTTCTTGTCCTTTTTGGCGCCCGCTTTGCCTTTGCCATCGGCACTGCTTGAATCATCTTCCCACACAGTTGCCATCATGCCTGTCGTACGGTGCATGGCAATAGCAGGATTAAGCTGATCCCCATCGCCATTGCTGTTGATCGTGCGGATGGCAAAGCCGAGGTGATTATTGTTGTTATATTTATAATCAATGGGCGTGCTAAAGTCGCACGAGAACGAGAACTGATGATCCGAATGCTTGGGATCCTTGTTGTACCATTTGCGGTCGCCGCTGTTGAGGGATGAGCAGTAGAATTGTTTGGTATTGCCAGCAAAGCTCTTGTCTCCGAGAACTGTAAAGGTTTTGGCTGTCACCTTGTTGGTCTTGGGATCAAAGATGAGCTGACGCAGCCAGCCGTTGCCGGCATTGGGAACATGTTTGCAGTGATCCGTGCACAGTGAGGGCTTGGACTTGTCGCAGGGAGCATCAAACTGATAATCTACGAGCATTTCAGTGACGATGTTTTTATTGAATGCCGTTTTCTGCCGCCATTCGGTGTCACCGACGTGGCCGCCGACAGCCATAAAGACATTGCTGTGGCGGGCAACGAGCTCGTTATAAAGCTCGCCACCGGAGGCACCGTTGGTTGCATCCGGCAGATAGGCACTCCCCGAATAAGCCGAACCGTCTGTCGATGAATTGTGGGTCAGATAATTGTGGGTTTCGACAATAACATGGTGATCCGGATATTTTTTAAGGAGTTCATCTGCCCAGCAAATGACATCTTTACGCGCCGAAAATTCGAGCGCAAGCACAAGGAACTTAATATTGCCAACGGCAAAAGTAATATAGGAGTTCCCGACGTATGGCGATGAATGGTACCAGCTCTTTCCTTTAAAGCGGCTCTCTCCAAAGTATTTGTCGATTTGTGTGCGCCCTCGGCCATAACCTCCACTTCCTTTGTAATCGTGATTACCCGTCGATATCGAATAAGGTACGGTCGATTTGTCGATGAAATTTTTATGGGCATAGTCGGCAACTTCCCATTGTGCAGTTGTATTATTATCTGTGATATCGCCCAGATGAATGGCTGCACGGATATTTTCTTTCTTCTCATTATCCTTAATCCATTTCATCTGTTTCGAATAGGTGTTGCTATCACCTTTCGGTTTTCGGGCATAATTCTGTGTATCTGGAATTAATATAATAGAAAATGGTGCGCAATCATTTCCGCAAGTATATTCACAGGCATTCTTGGCGCTGTTACAGGTTTTGCTTGCCCCACAGGATTCCGCTTTTGACCATGCAAGACAGCCGTTTGCACTTTTGGTGCATGTAGAAATACTATTATTTTCGCATTTCTTTTCGCCTTCGGTTGTACATGTATTGCTGCATTGACATGCTTTTGCACCGGCGTCGCACGTCTGTCCATCGGGACATGCAACCGCTTTATCCCATTCAAAGCAGCCGTCACCATTGATATCTTTGCATTCTGAAACGCCATTGCCATCGCATTTTTTTTCGCCGGCAGTGCATGCATTTTTGCATCCATCGATGCACTTAAATGCAGTGCTGTCACAGGATTGTTTTTCTCCGCAGGTTTCGGTTAGGCTCCATACGGCACAGCCATGTGCATCTGCCGTACAGCTTTCTACACCATTTTCGGTACATCGTTTGAGTGCATCTGATTTGCAGGTCTCTGTACATTCGACACAGGAAACAGTCGCTTCATCGCAATATGTGCCTGATTCACAGGGGGTGAGGGTATGGGTGGCGCAACCATTCTCATCGGATTCACAGTTGTCAATTCCTTCTTCGGTGCATTTGCTGAGTGCATTGGGATCACATTTTTCTGCGCACCCATTGATACAGGTGAGTGTCTCCGGATCACAATATGTTCCTTCGCCGCAGGATTCGATGGTTTCCCAGACGGCACATCCGGATGAGTCGGTTTGGCATGTTACGACACCCGCTTCAGAACATTTTTTTTCTGGTTGACCATCACATACTTCGAGACACCCTTGTTCACATGCGTTGGTCGTTTCATCACAGTGTGTTCCGGATGGGCATTGCGATTTGACGACCCATTCAGGACAGCCATGTTCATCTTTTTGACAAATCATGACATCGAAATTGCCGCAGCGTTCACTTCCGATTTCGCAGGATTCGAGGCAGTCGAGATGCTCTTCATCCGGGTTGGGACATGTTCCTTCTGCCAGACATGGATCGTCCAACGTATAATTGGAAATGACATCGCTCTCGCATCCGGCAAAAACACAAGCCAATAAAGCCGTCCAAATGGATACTTTTTTATTCATGCTTTTCATTTCGGACCTCCATTGCTGATATCAATAATAACCAGAAAGCACAGACATA
This sequence comes from Myxococcales bacterium UBA4248, assembly GCA_002395385.1. GTDB lineage: Bacteria > Myxococcota_A > Bradymonadia > UBA4248 > UBA4248 > UBA4248. The sequence continues at coordinate 17,981 of DGWW01000054.1, read as the reverse complement.
GATAACAGAGTATACATGAATTGAAGGTTATATCAATGTGTAGTTTGTATTTATCGATTGTAAATATTGGAATCCGGAAGGTGAACTTGGTGCGGTGATATGTTCAAAAAATAAAACGACGCGTATGCCGCAGGCATAGCGTCGTTTGGCGAGCGTAGGGTCGGGTCTGACCCGACCCAAGCGAGTAGAGACGTTTGATGGAACGTCTCTGGCGACGCGTATCGCAGATAGCGTCGCCCCAAGGCGAATGTACACCACGAGCAAAGACAGCGAGTCGTAGGGGCGGCCCCATGTGGTCGCGCCAAGGCGAGCGTACACCACGAGAAAAAATCAATTCGCCTGTGCAATGCGGATATTGCCGCGATCATCGGTGCCGAGAATGCGGACAGCAATGGTGTCACCGGGTTTGTAGCGATCTTCGATAAAACCGCCATCCGATTGGATATCATTGAAGTGAAGCGAGGCTTCGGTATTGGGCATGAGTTCGACGCGGACGAATGGGGCTTTGACGAAGAGCACGTAGGCATGGACGACGTCACCGACAGCGAGACGACGATTTTTGGCGTTTATAGCGATTTTGGCGTTTTGAATGCCGGTTTCGTCCAAACCGGAAATTTTGACCACACCGTCATCATCAATGTCGATTTGCGTGTTGGTCTGTGCCATAAGCGCGCGGATATTGGCGCCGCCGGAACCAATGATATCGCCAATGACGGCTTTTCGAACCTGGATCATCTCGATTTTTGGGGCATGTGCTGCCAGGCGGTTGCGCGGGCCGGGCAAGGTCTTAAGGATGTGATCGAGGATGTAGTGGCGTGCCTGTTTGGCTTGAAGCAAGGCTTTGCGCATGGTGTCCATGGTCAGACCCTCGATCTTGAGGTCCATTTGGAGAGCGGTCACGCCATTTTTTGTGCCACAGACCTTGAAATCCATGTCCCCGAGATGATCTTCGTCGCCGACGATGTCGGTCAGAATGGCAAATTGATCATTTTCGGAAATGAGGCCCATGGCGATGCCAGTCACGGGTGCCTTAATGGGGACGCCGGCGTCCATGAGTGCAAGGCATCCTGCACAAACCGTAGCCATCGAAGAGGATCCGTCACTCGACAGGATATCGCTGACGAGCCGAATTGTGTAAGGAAAATCCTTTTGTTCGGGTATGACGGCCGAAAGTGCGCGCTGTGCGAGCATGCCATGTCCGATTTCGCGTCGACCTGGGGTGCGTTGGCCTTTGGCTTCGCCGACGCTATAGGGCGGGAAATTGTAGTGCAAAAAGAAGTTGCAGTCGCGTGAACCAAACATGTCATCGAGGCGCAATGCGTCGCGTGCGCCGCCGAGTGTGCAGGTCGAAAGTGACTGCGTCAGACCGCGTGAAAAGAAGGAAGACCCATGTGCGCCGGGCAATACAGATACTGCGCTCGAAAGCGGACGCACCTGATCGAGACGGCGACCGTCGAAGCGCGTTCCCGATAAAATCATCGCGCGGGCATTGTCGCGCACGAGGTTTTCGAAAGCATCGTTCCAGTGTGTTTTGGAAATGTCGACGTTTAATTCTTCGGCTTTGACCGCAAGTCCAGTCATGACGCGGTCTTTTATGGATTGCAGTGCATTGGTGCGATCGCGTTTGTCGCCCAGATGGAGTGCATCTTTGACGTCTTGTGTGGCATTTTGGAGAATACTGAGGAGTTCCGCTGGATCATCGGGATCGATGACGAGCGGCATCTTTTCGAGGCCGCATTCTTTGGCAAAGGCGCGCTGTGCTTCGAGAATCGGCTGTGCCGTCTGTGTTGCGAAATCCATGCAGGCGATGAGATCGTCTTCCAAAACCTCACAGGAACCGCCTTCGACCATGATGATGCCGCTTGGAGCGACGCTGATGACGAAATTCATATCCGACCCGGAAGTCTGTTCCAGTGTCGGGAAAGCAATGAATTCGCCATTTTTGCGGACGATACGCAGTCCGGCGACAGGGCCATCCCAGGGAATGTCGCTGATCATAAGGGCGAGGCTTGCGGCATTGAGTGCAGCTGTAGGCATGTCGAGGTTTTCGTCACCCGAGAAGGCCATGATGGTAATGACGGTTTCGCGTCGGTATCCCTTAGGAAACAGCGGTCGGATACTTCTGTCATTCAACCGGCTCGACAGTGTTTCGGCGTCAGAACTGCGCAATTCTCGACGGCCTGCGCCTACGGGGAAATGACCTGCTCCTGCAAAGCGTTCGCGGTATTCTACTGTGAGCGGGAAAAAATCCTGATCGGGATTCTCAGATCCCGCAACGACCGTGACCAGCAAAACGGCTTTGCCGCATCGCAAAACGACACTGCCGTTGGTTTGGGGGGCCCATACGCCGGTTTCAAAGGAAAAAGACTGTGTACCAATGGTGATGCTGGTTTCGTGTTTCATAGTTGATTCTTCTGTTCTGAAAGCAGTTCGATGACCTTTTGCCATTCTTTGGATGTGGCGCTATTTTTTTCGTGTGCAAGCCACAACACCACACGGCTGCTACCTGTATTATCATATTCGGGCAGATAAGGCATTTACAGATAACGAGATTTTAGGAAATGGGGCAGGATTTGGACGTTTGAGCCCTATCTATGATGACACATCATGTGTAGATGATTGGGGGGAGCGAGTTTATTCGACATTCGCTTAAATAGAATGTGTTTCTAATCATTGAAACCTTTGCCCATGATTTCGTAATTCGTTTTTGTGGCTTTTTTATAATGCCACAAAATGACAGTTTGATTGGTGTCGGAGCATGCGATGGTGGGCTGATCCTGTACACCGAAATAATAAGCTTTGTTGATGCGTGATTCTGCAATCCATTTCTTATCCTCGGAAGTCTCATTTTCATTTAAATAGCTTCTAATGTTGACATGATTTTTAATTTTCCCATCACTATCGAGAAAATCTTGTGTAGCCCATGTAAAATAGGTCATTCCATGATCAGTCATGCAGATGCTTGGGGCTTTCGCATTCGTGCTATTTGGTGATAAGAGTTTGTCGGCAAAACGTTCACTTCCGTCTTTATTAAAGCCGCGCGCGAGAATGCGATAAACTTTTTTGTCTTTGGAATTGTCTTCCCATGCGATTGTAAACGCTCCCTCGCTGTTCATGGCAATCGAAGGATTGCGCTGATCATTGTCTAAATTGGTATTGACCAGGAATTCCTTGATTCGTTCTGATCCATTTTTGTCAAATCCGCGCGCGCGGAGATTATAACCGTCGTTGCCATCGCTATCATCTTCCCAGGTGATGACGAAATTACCCTCTTTGTCCATGCCGATATCGGGCAGACTGCGCTTTCCATTTGGGGTCATGGTCGCGTCCGATACGTTGGTTTGTGCGAACATCTCTTTACCTTCTGCGTCGAATCCACGCATAAAGATATCCATGTTTTTATCAGCAGTATTATCGCTACTTTGCCAAGTGACGACGTAAGATCCGTTATCGGCAATGGCTACGGTTGCCTTATCCGCATTGCCAGAGGTATTCACTTTGGTTTCTGCGACCAATTCAGAACCATTCAGGCTGAATTTGCGCATGTAGACGCTGTTGTCTTCGTCGTTCGTCCAGACGATGACGAAATCGCCGTCCCTGTTCATGGCAACATCGGGGGTATGTTGATTGCCTGTTGTCGTTGTATTGACTGTAAACTGAGGTACTTTGGGACATCCTGTTTTGCAGGCCACACGTGCGCGAATATCATGATTTCCTGTGCCGTCTGTATCTATCGCAGAATCGCTGTCTTGGTCATAGGCATCATCGGCCCAGACGGCTACGAAATCACGCGTATACCGGCTCATTGCAACCGCAGGCGTTTCCTGTTCGCCTTTGGTGATCTCATTGATAATATGGTGGGTAAAGCTGATATCTTTATCCGTCACTTTATACTCGATGGAACTTACGAAATCATAGTCGACCGTAAATGCATGACAAACTGTATTGGCAGGATCTACTGGGTATTCACCATCTGTTTTATATTTATCTTTGTATAATCGAGTTGATTTTTGGCAGGTTGTATCAACCAATGCCACATTCTCTTTTGTAAAATAATCCGTCGAAAGATGATGGTCAGGTGAGAGAGCGGGATCGTTGGGATAGGCCTCGTTGTATTTATTGGGATCCGATGAGGTTGGGTTATTGGTATCAGGATTACAGTAGAATTGAGGGGTATTTTTAGGAAAATACTTATCAGCCAGTGGGGTGATTGTTTTAGCCTCAATGGTGCGATTGTCAGGATCGAAAGTTAGAATGCGCATCCAGCCGCCGCCAGCACCGCCTTTTTCTGTGGTTGATGCACATGTTCCACTTGCAGCACTTTCATGCTCATAATCGATGAGCATCTCGCCAAACCAGTGATCGTCGTCATTGCCTCTGTTGATGCGGAATATGTTGGAAGTGATATGTCCACCGGCTACTAAAATGATATTATTATGTCGTGATGCTAATTCGTTGTAGATTTCATAACCTGAAGCCCCTTCAGAAAGATCAAAGGGGGATGCTCCCGCAGTATAACCAGATGTATACCTATGTTTTGATTCATCATTTGTACTTCGTTTTACTGTATCTGCAATGTCAGTCAGATAACCATGAACTTCTATAATAACTTTATAATCCGGGTGTTTATCGATGATATCTTCTGCCCAGCAAAGAACATTTTTACGTGGTGCAAATTCGAGCGACATGAGTAGAAATTTGATACCAGAAACCGTCATGGTCATGTATGAACTGCCTGTGTCATAAAATGAGCCGAATTTGGCATAGGAAGGCCAGTTTAAACTATCAAAGTGATCGTTATTAAAGCCGCCTTTCGATGAAAATTGAGTACCATCCCGTTCATATATATCACACGGTCCGGCATCACCTTTATCGGTTTTGCACAAATCACAAGAGTAGTCTTTGGTTAATTTGGGGTCACACAATATGGCTCTTTTGCATCCTTCGTTATTGTTTTTACACATCATATAATCGTGATTGCCCGTTGCCGGCAGATAAGGCAAATTGATTGTATCCAGATGATTGTTATATGCATCTTTAACCATTTTCCAGGCTTCATCCGCATTTGTGTCGGTCATATCACCCAAATGCATCACGGCTTTGATATTCAATTCCGGGTCTTGATAGTGATCACGAATCCACGAAAGCTGTTGGTCGAGAATGTAGGGATCATCCTTACTGTGTGGACGCGTGTATTTTTGGGTATCTGGCAGGAAAACAATCGAGAATTTTTCGAATGTTGTGCAATCATTCGTTTCTAAATTGAAGTATTCATGTGCATTACATTCTTTTACGGTTTTCCATTTCATGCAGCCGTGAGCATTCGAGTCGCTGCATTCCTGATATTGTGCAATCTGCACACGCGTTTCGCCAGGCTGACATTCGCTGGAACACAGGTCGACGCATTCGACGGGATTTTCTTTGCATTCCTGGTTTTCGCCACAGGGTACAGGATCGCTCCATTTGGTGTATTCTCCATCCTGTTCACATGTGACAATGCCTTGGCTGCTGCACATCCTGTCCCCAACATTGCATGGATTTTTTCCAGTTGGTTCGCATTGCAGCGTTTGATCGTTACAAATACCTTCGCACGTTTCTAAGACTTCCCATGATCCGCAGCCATTTGCATCGGCAGTGCATTTCTGAAGTTCATTGTGATTGCAGCGTTTTGGTGCATCGGGATTGCAGGTGATGCTGCAGTTGGCTTTGCAGGTATGGGTGGGAACATCACATTGTGTTCCTTCGCCGCACGTTTTGACGAGTTGCCATATTAGGCATCCAGAGTCATCTGTTTTGCATTCCCAAATTGTATTATCCCGGCATTCCCGGTCATTTTCTGTACAAGGAGAGTCGCAGGGATTGTCGTGCTGGGGTATCGGGTCTTCGTTGGAGTTTGTTTTCGATGTGGAATCGTCCGAACATGCGGACAGATTGACTGTGCCTGTTGCCAATAATGCAATCAGAATCATTCTTAATTGGTTCATGGTATCCTCCTATAAATAAATATTTATATCAAAGCAAAACCAACAATATATTATGGATTTTTAGAGTATGGTACAAGAAAAATCGCCGCGTATCCCGAAGGGATAGCGGCGATTGGCGAGCCGTATGCGCTGTAGGCGCAGAGGCGAGCAGAGACGTTTGCTAAAACGTCTTCGACGCAGGCGTATTGGCTGCAAGCCAATAGCCAAGTCAATATAAAAAATATTATTTTAACAATGATATATATAATAATATATATTATTGTCCGATCGGTTCATCATTGACGAAAAGTCGATAAACCGTCGAGTTATTGGATATAGCAGTTAAAACGCCTGGTGACAATTGAGGTGCCGCTGTAAAATCGGAACCTAAATCAATGACATGTCGAAGTGTACCATCTATACGGTCGAGTATGACAAGACCGTATTTCTGAACGGAGGCATAGATATAGGATTTACCGAGCTGGAGTTCAGAGATGAGTGATTCTTTTTGAATGACATTTTGCCAGATGGTTTCGCCGGATTTCTTTTCGATGCGCAGAATTCCCGATTGTGAGGAAACATACAGGCTGTTTTGGAAAACCCGGATGGAAGAAATGCCAAAGATATCGCGCTGCCAGAGGGTGTGTCCATCGTCTGCCGAAAGGGCATACAGGCCGCCCGAAGATGCAGCTACATAGAGGACATCTTTATCGAGTGCAGGCTTGACGTCCATATCTTTAAAACGTGCATCAGGTGCGAGTTCTCGGCTCCATACGGCGGTTCCGTTCTGTGCTGCGTAGGCGACGACATAGCCGTCCGAAAAGCCGAGATAAACCATGCCATTCTGGATGAGTGGCGAGGATTGTCCATACATCGAGAATTCATTGGGGCGTGGTCGTTCGCGCCGCCAGAGAAGGGTTCCGTCTTCTTCGTTGATGGCGAACGCGCGGTTATTGACGTTGACACATGCCACGATCCCTTCGCCTACAGACAATCCACTTTCTACTGCGCCGCCTGTTTCATAATGCCAGATGTGCTCGCCAGTGCGAGGATTGAGCCGGTGAATGGTACCGCTGCTCAGGCCGATGTATATGCCTTTGGCATTGACGATTGGCCCCGATGTGACAGGCATGTCAAAGTTCTGAGTCCAGATTTCGCGACCGGAAGCATTGTCAATGGCAATGACTTTGCCAAGTGTGGAAGCGATATACGTCACTTGTCCTGCATTTTGGACGCTGCCCATTTCGAGCGGAACAGAGCCAAGATACTTGGGAATTCCTGGCCTCAGGGCGTAATTCCAATCCAGGGCGACGTCAAACTGGGCACTTCTGGGGGGTGTTTTTACATCATTGGCATGTGGACCATTGGCGGATGCACACCCCATGAGGCATAGGCATAAGGATATCGCGAAAAGCAGACCTGATTTCATCATTATTATAATTCAGCTTGAGTGGGCACACCTGGTGTTGGAACGGGGGCTGTGGCTGTGGCTGCCGTTTTGATCAATTCAGACCAGTCGGGGGTCAGATAACGCAGGCGATTGGTTGCTTTCAGCTGATCCTGTTGATGATTGGATGAAAAAACGGCTTTGTAGGCTTCGATCGCTTTATCGGTGGCACCGGCGATTTCGTAGATTCTGCCTTTTTCGAGCATGACATGCGAACTGAATGTCGGATAATTCCTCGCAATTTGATCGAGAAGTGCAATCGCATCATCGTATTTCTTTTCTCCGACGAGCATTTCTGCCTGACCGAGCATGGCAAAGAGCTGGACATCGGGGCTCTGGCTTTGCATAGCCTTATCGTAGGCGGTTTTGGCTTCGTTTGCGGGATGAAGTTTGGCTTCGGTACCAGCCAGCATGAGCTGTCCCGTCGTCTCAATGGCTTCACCGGGGTAGGTGGTCAATTTTTCCTTGAGATATTTCTCGATAGCAACAAAACGTGAGTGATTATCGGGAACTGTATAGGTCGTATGCAGAATATCCGGTGCATCGGCTGCAATGCCCTGCTGTTTCATGTACTCCATGCGCTGACGTTCGAGTTCTGCGGCTTCCGCCTTGGTCAGTGCCGTGTAGGTAATAAAGGCATCTGTCATGATGGAGCTGCGCTTCGTGGCCTGTGACTCAATGAAACGCGTTACACCGAGAATACTGAATGCAACGATAATGATGACAGCAGTTACAAAAATGACCATGCGACGATTTTCCAAAATCCAGGACATGATTGAACTGGATTTGCGCAAAAAATCATCGTCCATTCCGGGAAGCTTGACTTCACTTGTCGCCCCCTGCTCACCATCCGGTGGCAGAACTTCGGGCTCTAATACTTGCGGATTTTCTTCTTGTTTGCGAATCTTAATCGCCATGATTGACTCCTAAGCGATACAACGTATCTAAACTGCCAAAATTGGCAAAGTCTTCTAAATCGAATCGCTTGTTTATGTCAATAGATGGATGGCGTTCGATGTGGTTTGTTGGCCGGGCTTCATGCCTTGCGGCATGTACGCCCGGCACTTCGGCCTATGTGCACAAAGCGCCGTTTTTACGACGCTTTGCACACATACGGCCTTCGCATCTTTTGGATATGTCCAATGTCTTCGGGGGCTGAGGTGTTCTTTGTCCGGCCATTGACTGCCTGGATGACGCTTCTGCTGCACATGACGAATGTTGTCTTTATTCGAAATGATCATTATGTTATCTATATCCTATGCCGCAGGCATGCGGTTTTTTGGGTAGATCTTCATGCTGGAGGAATGGGGGACAATGAAAAAAATCATCTATTTACATGGATTTGCCAGTGCCGGCAGTACAGGAACCGCAGCAAACCTGCGAGGTTATTTATATGAAGATTACGGTGTGCATGTGATTTCACCCGATATTCCCGTCATGCCATTGGAAGCACTCGAGTTTTTAAAGTCGCTGGTTGTGCAGGAAACGCCCGATCTGATCATTGGTACATCGATGGGAGCCATGTATACCGAGCTCATGAAGGGCATCCCCAGAATTTGCGTCAATCCTTCGTTTCACATGGCAAAGCTGCTGACGTTCAAACATCTGAACAAAAATGTGGATTTTAGAAATGTTCGCGCGGATGGGGCGGCATCGTTTAAAGTCGACAAGCAAATGATTGCCGAATTTAAAGAAATTGAAACGAAGTATTCGCTTAAAAATATTACTCCGGAAGATAAAAAACTGGTGTGGGGCATCTTTGGTAAAAATGACAAAACCGTCAATTGTCAGGCCGAGTTTACAAAAGCGTATGGCCGCGAACATTTTAAAGTGGTCGATGGTGAGCACAATTTGACGCAGACCGTATTAAAACGCGATGTTTTGCCGGTAATTTTGGAGATATTGGCGTTAGCATGAGTTTTATTTTACAAACGGATTTGTTCGCATCTAACGATGCTCACTTTGGAGCGTGAGCTGTGGGCTGTGAACAGTGAGCAATTGGATGACAAAATTAAAGGATATTTCTAAAGGTTAGAGAGAATACAATTTAATTAGCAATGAGCAGTGTGCAATTGGAATGTAAAGCTAAAAAGCGTGTCTAAAACAGAAAAGAATCAATTTATTAGGAATAAAACTGTGGATCCATTAACAGCTAACTGCTAATCAAATAGGTCAAAGCAAATCCGTATCTAAATTAAATATATTTGAACATTAACAGGGTAATCTCTTGAAATATCGCATTCTCACCGCAATTGTATGTATGATTTGGGCAGGAAATGCCTGTACGGTCAAACAGCCGGATGTGTCTGCTCCCAATCCGGATGCCATTCAGTTTGAGGATGAACCTCTTGAAGACAATTTAACGAAGGATGCTGTTCCCGAAGGAGAGATTTCCGAACCGGCTGAGCTGCAGGAAAGCCAGAAATCGGAGCGTCAATGTCCTTCGGATCGCCAGGCGGATGCTTTGCTGCCGAGGATAACGCAGGAAGATTTGAACCCGGAGGTCTGGCATCGCAAAGATGGCAAACGCGCCTTTCTCGATCATAAATCTGTTCAGCAGTTCAATGAGCGATTTTATGATAAATGGTCCGATCTGGATGCTCGTCTGACGGCCGGAGAAATTCGACAAAATATACGGGAACGCCTTGATTCATATCGGAAAAAATTTGAAGAACAAGAGATTATGTTCGAGGATGGGACCGTTCCTCAGCTGTCTGAATTTGATCAAAGATATGAAGAATTTGTCCATGACTGGCCGAATGATGCAGATATATTAGAGACAAAACATCATCTTATTGTCGAAGATACGCCGATTTTATGTGCCCCCCATGACCGGGATTATATCAAAACCAAAGATGGCGAGGTGCGTTTTAGCCGCAATCGCTGTTCACTTGGGCGTGCACAGGGGCGCATAGAGGTCATCTACACCCATCCGGATGGCATGCGTTTTGTACGCACCGCTGAGATGTGGGGCTGGCTTTCTGCCTCGGCAAAACTGTCGCCCGAAATACAGGCGAATGCAAAACATGATATCTATCCGTCTGCTGATCCGGCAAAAGCATCCGAAAAATATGAGGATGCACGCTGGTTTACGACTCGGGATATCGATGTCTCCGGACAAAAAATTCCCAAAGGTGCATTCCTGGCAGGTAATGATAAGTATGCCTGGATTGGAACGGCAAGTGGTTTCTCGGATATCTCCAAAAATGATGCGGCATTTGCAAATGGCGGTCTGGTCGATACCCATCGGGCTTTGACTTGGAACGCCTGGATAGATACGTTGTTCCTCTTTTTGGATGATCCCTACGGTTGGGGCGGTTATGGCGGATGGCGCGACTGTTCCCGGTTGCTGCAGGACACCGCTCGCTCGTTTGGTGTGCATCTTGCCCGCAACAGCAGCCACCAGGCGCGCAAGACGAGCTATTATTTTAATGTCGAGGGCATGGCCAGCGAGGATAAAATCAGGGCTATCGAAGACGCGGCAAAGACGGGTATCGTATTCTTGCATTTTAAAGGTCACATCATGGCGTGGCTTGGGCGCGCCAAAGATGGTCGGCCCATGGTACTGCATGCGCTGTCGGAATATCTCGAAACCTGCGAAAACAGCAATCAGGATAACCCCGAGACGACGCTCGTCCATACAGATCGCGTGGTCGTGAGCGATCTTTTGCTCGGAGAGGGGACGAAACGCGGCAATTATCTCGAGCGCATCACTCATGTTTCTGTAATTACGGATATGTCGGCTGGGATGCGCCGCGGCAACAAAACGACAGGCTGGACGCCCCAGGAAGAGACACTCTATGCGGCTTTTATTGAGCGGCTCTTCGATTATGAAGATCTCACAAAATCTTGGAACAATCTCGGCGATATATTGCGTGATAAAGAACACAATATCTTATACAATGCGCTGGGCATGCACGAAGATGATAAATTAAAATTGCAGCCGGATTGTGCCGACTTGCCTTATGCATTGCGCGGGTATTTTGCATGGAAACGTGGTTTGCCCATGGCGGTTCGAAAATGCAGTCGCGGAACCGAAGCCAAAGCACCCAGATGCAATGCACCAGAAATATATATTAATCATGCAGAAAGTGCCGAAGCATTTCGAAAATATATAATTCAGGTGACGGGCTATCAGGTGCATTCGGGCAATGCTCGCACGCTGAACGATGATGACAATACCGATTTTTATCCGGTCGAACTGACGCGTCAATCGCTGCGCCCCGGGACGACGTTTGCCGATCCGCATGGCCATATCCTGATGATAGCCCACTATTCGCCCGATACAGCAGAGGTGCCCGGGGCTCTGTATTCGGTCGATGCGCAGCCCGACGGCACGATTACGCGCAAGCGCTTTTGGCGCGGCAATTTCCTGTTTGATCCGAATATCACTAACGTCGGTGCGGGCTTTAAAGCATTTAGGCCTGTCGTCTGTTCGCGAAAGAATGCATCCGACGATGATGGCAATAGTAGCGAGTCGAATTGTTATCAGCTCAATAATGAGGAATTGAACGCTTCTTCGGGATTTGTGCCGTATTCGCAGGAACAGCTCGTCGTGAGCGGCGATGAATTCTACGATCGCGTCGAGGCGGCCATTCACCCCAAACCGCTGTCGATCGATGATTCGATTAAAGAATTGTCCGATGCTTTGTACGAATCGGCCCACAGACGGCTCGAAAATGTTCAGAATGGCGACGATTATATCCGCGAACATGGCCCGTCACAGATGATTATGCCCAATGGTTATGCGGTTTTCGAGACGACAGGCCCATGGGAGGATTTTGCGACGCCGTCGCGCGATATGCGCCTGCTCATCGCCATGGATGCCGTTTTGAAATTTCCCGACTCAATCATTCGAAATGCGAAACGTTATCAGTTTTCGGAAGAAGAAGCCAAAGCGGCAGCTGAGACTGCCCGTGAACGCATGGATCAAAAACTCGCCACCCAGGTTATTGAATATCCCAATTCGGATGGTAAGCTCGTTAAAGTGACGATGCTCGACCTGCTGCATCGCGTCGATAATTTCGAAATGGCCTATCATCCTTCGGATTGCAATGAACTGCGCTGGGGGGCGCCCGAAGGGAGCGACGAAATTAAAACCTGTTCGCGCCGTGCCTCAGAACATGAACGCCAGAAAATGCTCGCGATGCGCAAATGGTTTCATCTGCGGGCGAGGCCGCCGAGATAGTTTTGTTAAAATTTGTGGACGCAGCTTTTGGGGTTGACGTAAAATTTGATATTGCTTTTTCGCGCCTATCTCGCCTGCGGTTCGATACGGCGCTTTTCTCCCGTGCTATCGGCTATGCCGATACGCCCGGGAAAGAGGGATACGACATGAAAACGAGTACACGATTTCTTTGCTTATTGTCCGGAATTCTTCTTGCCAGTATTCTCCCGGTATCCATCCATGCTCAGGATTTACTGCCAGATCGCATTGAACAACAGCGAATTGCACTCGAAAAAGCTTATCAGGATATTGCAAAGTTTCAGCAGCAGCGCGGTCAGGAGAGATTCAGACTGCACAAACTTACGGTTCAGGACAGAAAATCCCCGGCAGAATACAAAGCCAATCCACTGCCGGATGATTTGACATTTCACAGCATCATTTGGGATGGCAACAAATATATTGCGCGCTTTGAAGGGTCTTTCCAGGATGCCCTGGATCCAAACAATCCGGGTTTCGAAGCACTCGCCGATTATCAAAGAGAGATGCTGATGGGTGAAATTGGGCGCGTCGGAGTGCCGGAATCCATCCGATTCGAAGTCCGGCTTCCCGGTGAATCATCCTTCGTTTCACTTATGCCCGAATTGTCACCAAAAGAATTGGAAGAAATTAAGCGTGCGCAGGCTGATTTTGCTGCCAAAGCCGCTCTAAAATTGCAGGAATCACACAAACGACCTCATACTCGCTCCAAAAAGCTCCCCTTTGGCGGAGCTCTGACCGGAAAACGCGTTCTCGTATCGGGCGGACACGGATGGACTGAAGGTGTCGTATGCGGATGGAGCGGAGGTTTTGACTGGCAACGCGGTTTGTGTCCTTACGAAGGCACGAGAGGCATTATCGAGGATGTCTCCAATGCCATGTTCGTCAATCAATATCTCATTCCACTTCTGCAAAACATGGGCGCCGAAGTCGTTCTGGTACGCGAAAGTGACATGAACACAGAGGGGGAAGTCATTATTGATAATGGCGATCCGGGTTATAGTGAAGAAGGTAATTTTGGAACCGCGGAACAGTCCGATCCTGTTGATTCCTCCCATCGATTCACTTATGGCAACGATTTTCGGCATAGTGGTGAAGCCAATGCCAAAGCGACCTGGACTAAAACATTTTCGACGTCTGGATGGCGGCGCATTCAGGCATGGTATCCCGAAGCCGAAGATCGTCCGACAGAGGTCAAATATACGATCACAGACGGCGGCGGCACGCACGCTGTGTTTGCCAATCAGCAGCAATATGGTCGTTTTCGCGATCTTGGCAACTATTGGTGCGCAGCCAATGAACCATGTACTGTGACTGTAGAAAGAACATCGGATTCTGGAGAACTCATCGCTGATGCCATTAAATTCAGTGCCAGCAAGGAGAATATTTCGGGCTCCGATAAACCCTGGTGGCAAATGGAAGCCTGGTATTATCTTTACCGAAAAGTCTACGGCATGAATATTTCGGCCGCAGACAGCGGCGTCCGAGGCGTCAGGGCACGACGCGAAATGGCCAACAGATCCAACGCGGACATTTATATTTCGATGCATTCCAATGCCACCGATAAAAACTGTAATGTGGGCGGCGACGACGTCAATGGATTTTGGGTCTACACCTCGAACAATCCACAGCCAGGAACCAAGCTGTATTCAGAACTCGTCTTTCAGGCAGGCATCGACAGCATTCACGATAACTATGATCCCAATTTCTGTCCTCTCGGCATCTATTCGGAAAATCTCGGTGAAATGTCGGGAAATATGCCGAGCGTACTCGTCGAAATGGCTTTTCATAACAATCTAAAAGCACCGAGAACTTGCAAGGAAACGGGGCTAACACCCGCGCGCCCGGATGTCGTATCGCTTCAGTATCCCCAGTTCAGAGAAGCTGTCGCGCGCGGTGTAGCTGACGGTATTGCACAGTATTTTATGATCAGTGCAAAAGGTGGTTCGAAAAAAGATTATGTCAAAGGCGCAGGACTTCCGCCGGTTCGGCCAACAAAATTGCGCGCAGTCAACGGCGATTCTCCCTGTCAACTGACAGTTTCGTGGGATGCAGTTTCTGGTGCAGAGGGTTATAGACTCTATATGATCGATAACCTTCGCGAGGGACATGAACGTGCCTGGAATGAAGGAACTATTGTTAAAGAGACGTCGATTACGTTATCTGATCTGATGCCGGGGCATGTCTATGCATTTAAAGTCGCAGCTCTGAATAAAAATGGCGAAGGATTTACATCGCCCGCAGTCACAGCAAGAGTCAGAGGGGTTGATCATAGTGTGCGTGGCCTTTATATCAATGGATATACACGCTGGGATTCGAGAGTAACACTCGAAGACAATGATCTGCAATATGCTGCAGAACATGGCATTGCGCTAGGGGCTGTCGGAAAAGACTTCTATTTCGATGGCGCACTCATGGATGTTGCTGAATCTGACAGTATCGATTTCTCAAAATATCAGATTATCGATTTCCAGGCAGGCAGGAACTCCGGTGATTCCGGTGTTTTATCCGAGAATATGCAGTCCAGATTGACAAATTACATTCAGGCAGGCGGAAAACTGTTTATTACTGGTTCTGAAATCGGCTGGGCATTGTCTCACAAAGGTCAAGGCAAAGATTTCTTTAATAATGTTTTGAAAGCCACTTTTACGGAAGACCAGGATGATGCAGGAGTTTATGCTTTCTCGGGTACCGGGGATTTCGCAAGTTTGGGCAACATGAATTTTGATGACGGTAGTCATGGAATTTATGATGTGCAATATCCGGATTTCTTTGGTTCCAATGGCTCTGCTGCAATACTGAACTATTCGGGGGGACAAACCGCAGGTCTGGCTTCCGATAACGTGATTCTCATTGGCTTCCCTGTCGAGGCGGTTTATCCGGCATCTTCGAGAGCAAAACTCGTGGGGTGCAGCATCAATAAACTTGTCCACAATAAAGCATGCAAACCGGATGATTATGCTTTGTCCAGCGAAGGAGCCGAAACTTCTATATGCACTCAGCCTGCTGAATGTTCAGATAATGAAACAGCATGTGTTGACGATAATACTTTGAAACAATGCGTCGAAGGCAAATGGGTTACCAACGGCTGTGGTGATAATAAACAATGCAAGGATGGCGCATGTATTGATAATCCGGAAGATCCGACGAATCCGGAAGATCCGACGAATCCGGAAGATCCGACGAATCCGGAAGATCCAACGAATCCAGAAGATCCGACGAACCCGGAAGATCCGACGAATCCGGAAGATCCGACGAACCCAGAAGATCCGACGAATCCGGAAGATCCTACAAAACCTGACGAAAAGACTGTCCCTGCTGATTGCACAGACGGCGAAACTTATTGTGATGGTGAAAGTATTGTCACTTGTCACTCTAAGGCATGGCATTGGAAAAAATGCCAAAATAACACAGTATGTGTCGAATCTGATGGAGAGGCTAACTGTCTGTTCCCCGATGAAGATACTTCCGATAAACCTTCATTAGTTTACAGTGAAGAATCCTGTTCTGTTCACAATCACAAGGGACCGGCTGGTACATTGCCTTTTGGAGTTTTAACCTTAGGATTGCTTGGTCTGATGGGAATTCGACGCAGAAAGAGCAAATAATGTGCTTTTTGGGGTGTGGATATGATTTCTCAGCTTTGAGCATTGAATTTATGGCAATAAAAGCGAAATAAAATGCTCAAAGTTATGAATGAAGAAGTTTAACTGTTATTTGGAAGTTATTGAAATCAAACCTTATAAGGATAATACTGCTGTAGCAGGTTACGATTTGGTGAATGAGTCAGAAATTGATAATAAATATGGGAGTACTAATGCTAAAAAAGCAGATACTCTTGCTCAATTCTATGGCGAAATCTATAATATTATTCGTAATGATAATGAAAATGATCATATCATAATAGTGGAAGAAAAATGCGTTTTTTGTTGTATTGACAATAATAGCGTTGGATATTGAATTATACTGGGTGGACCTATAAAACGTCAGACAAATATTGGCAGTCGTTGATATATTGGGGTACAAAAGATAAGAAAGTAAATCTTAAAGAAGATTCTTTTGAATATATCATGAAAGTATTTTCCAGAAATTCATCGGATGGCAGCAATGAGAATACGCTTTATAGGACCATGTTTGAAAACTATTTTAAAACTTCCAAACCTTAATGATGATTGAATGAGAGCCAGATTGGCTACGGGGATTGGTGGGTTATCAAACATGTCGCACCGTATGGAGGCGGTAGCCGTAATAGGTGCGACCATGCACGTCGTATTGCGGTGGCAGGCGCAATAGACGCGCGAAAAAAATATATTGATAATTCTATTTTGAGAGAAGTTTATGAAAATGGTGTAGAAGTAATCGTATGTGTGTTTGTGTGGTTATTAGTGTGTATTTGCTGTGTTTGTTGAGATTCGATTGATGGTTTTGGGATGGTGTGTTAAATTACAGCTTCCTGGCTGTGTGTTGGGCAAATAACATGTATTTGTAAAAAAAATACATCACTATAAAGGGACGTTAAGATGAACAGGAAATTTGCATTGTATCTTGCTTGTTTTGCGGTGAGCTGTGTCTCCGCCTGTAATGAATCGGCGCATTTGGAGTATCCATGTGAAGAAGGCGCACGTTCGTGTCATCTGGACAAGATCGTCGTTTGTACTGATGGGGAGGAGGTCGTCGAGAAGACGTGTCCAAATGGGATGATGTGCGATCCTGCAAAAGTCGAGTGCAGCGATGTTTTTCAGATCCAATGTTCCAACGAAGATGAGCGCAAGTGTTTGCATAATTACCTTCTGGTTTGTCGGGATGGCGAATGGCGAGTGTTGGAATCATGCGGTGAAGGTCAGACTTGCAATGCCGAGACATCGACGTGTGATGGCGGTGAGCAGCCTGTTTTATGTAATGAGGCTGGCGAACGCAAGTGTGAAGACAACAAGGTCATGGTGTGTGAGGACACATGGATTGTTGAAAAGAGTTGTCTTGAAGACGAGGTTTGCAACGAAGAAACGTTTGAATGTGATCCTAAAACCATTCCCGAACCTTGTGATGAAGAAGGTGCGCGCAAATGCGACGATAATCGCGTGATGATTTGTGCCGATGGCGAATGGGGGGTCGAAAAGACGTGTCAAGAGAATGAGACGTGCAATGACAGTACATTCGAATGCGATCCGAATGGGCCAGAGCCTTGTGATGAAGAAGGAGCCACACGTTGTTCCTCGGATGCAGCTCAGATCGAAACCTGTACGGAAGGTATCTGGACGGGTGAGAACTGCGATGAAAGCTTGCATTGCGTCGCGACGGATGATGGACCTTTGTGCGCGGAATGCGACAATGAGGATACGCGCTGCATCGTCGAGGATGGCGTCAGCCT
>DGWW01000276.1 GCA_002395385.1 Myxococcales bacterium UBA4248 | reverse complement strand
AATCATTCAGCATTATGAATTAAAGAGATTTCAAGTATTTGGGGAAACAGGAGTGCACTCTAGGGCTGAATCGTTACAAAATAACGCCTGTTGGATCCATCACTTTTCGTAACCCCAGTCACCTGATACCCCGATGGGGGCCCTCCCCATCTCTTTAATTTTGAATTGACTTCAGCCTCAGCCTCTACAAACCTGCTAACACGCGTAATAAAAAAGTGAGCATCGTTAGATGCGAACAAATTCGTTTGTTAAAACAAAGCTGGCGGCTGAGTAGTAACTGCCCCTGCCATCTCTCGGATTGAGAATCTTGCATCATGGGTTGGATTGGTTTAGAGTAAAGCGAGATACGTGATGTATCACCCTTTGTCATCGCATTTAAATGCCGCAACATTATTAATGAAGCAAAGCAAGCAGACACATGACAGATAAAAACTCTTCAAATAAGCTACCTCAAATGCCGAAGTTGACAAAACTTCCTTCGCTTCACAGTGCGAAACCCAGTGCAACTTCAATGGCAGATTTGCCCAAGCTGTCTCAGAATGCTGTCATTCCTGCACTCCAATCGAGTGCTACACAGCTGCCCAATGTGGCTAACAATAAAGTTGATGAAGGTGAAGCGACCATTGCATTACAAGCCCCTTCGGATGAAGATATTAATAAGGCTGTATCTGCTTACAAAAGTGGTGCAAAATCATCTCTTCCGGGACTCGGTATTCCGCTCATTTCTCATCCTAAAAAAGAGCCTGTCGTAAAAGATACTTCAAATGATGCAACCGTTGCTATAAAAGCACCACCCGAAAAAGAAATCGATTCCGCCATCGCCAGTCTCAAAAACAGCGGAAATAACCCTTCGCCAGGCTTTGCATCGTCACATTCTCTCAACAAAGGACTCGCCAGTATCCCTGGTATTTCTTTGTCAAAATCATCCGGATTAAATCCAAAACCCGAAATAAATCCGGTAATGGCACCCCAGAGTTCGCCTTTTGACAATGTTTTGAGTTCTCCGTCTCAGGAAATTCCCAATTCTCCTGCAATTGCACCTGCTGAACCGGTCATTGCGCCGTCTCAGCCAGACATCGCACCCCAAAATGAGGATGCTCCCATTTTCGGAGGTGCCGCTCTGGAACAGAGCGAACTGCAGTATGAGGAGGAAATTCCTGACGAAGAAAACGAAAAAACGATGATGATTGATGCTGCCCCGGATGAAGATCTCGACATCGGCAGCGAAAAGACGCAGATCAGTTTTGGGGCCATGGATTTCGAGCCCCTGAGCGGTAAACTCATCGTCGAATCCGGAAAAACCAACCAGCGAGAATATATCCTCGTCCGTGAAAAAACATCGTTGGGACGTGCACCCAGTAATGATATCGCGATTTCCGATATCGCTATGAGCCGCAAACACGTCGAAATCGATAAATTCCCCGAAGGATTCAGAATTCGCGATCTCGAAAGCGGAAACGGTACCATCCTCAATGATCACCGCATCCGGGTTGCTCAATTGAGAGATGGTGACATCATCGAAATAGGAAGTATCCGCTTCAGATTTGAACAGACCGGCGGTGATCCCGATGTGCTTTGGAAAGGTGAACCAAAAATCGACTACCATCCAAACCAACATAATAAACGTCCACGCCCGCAGAGTTCTTCTCAAAATCCATATCAAAGCTCACCAAGCGCTGCACAGAATTTTTCTCAGAGCTCATCGCAAAATCAGTCTCCATTCCCGCCATCGCATCCATCACAGCAAATGGAATCCATGCTCGAAAGACAGGGAGGAGGCATTGCTGCACCATCCTGGACTTCCGCACCACCCATGACGATGACCAGTCCTTACATGTCTTATAACGGCAATGTATTAAGGACTGTAAACTCCATACCGACAGGCGCAATGATTGCCTTCATTGTTACGATTGTGCTGTTCGTCGGATCCATTGTTTTCCTCATTGTCACAGCTGTCATCAACAATGGCTATGAGAAAAAAGCAGAAGCAGAGCGCGAACTGATAGCTGATATCCAAAACAATATTACAAAGGGTGTCGAAGCCTATAGCAAGTCTCAGTTCCAAGAGGCTTTGGAATACTTTAAAACCGCAAAAAATATCGATTCTGACAAGACTTTCATCAAAGATACGCAAATCTTTGATCAATTCGATAAGCTGATTTCAAAGGAAATGGAAATCAACAAAGACATCGTAAAGATCAATGATAAACTCGATGGAATCAGAAACTCTGCAAATTATTCATCCGAAGAATTCAATAAAGATTTAAGCATTTTGGAGGATATTCCAGAAAGCAGCATTAATAAAAATAGTGCCGAAACAACTATCAGCCAAATTACCGATGCCTACGTCACGACACTGAGAAAGAAAATCGGTGACCTCATCAAAGAAAACAATATCCCTGAAGCCCGAAAATTAATCAAAGAACTCGCCAAATTCCCTGATTCCAACAACAATGCCACTACTTTTGCCAATCGCATTGCCACAATGGAACAGCGAACAAATCAAAAATAAACGAGATAACCAGCCAGTTTTAACATACGCCGTATGAAAAAATACCTTTGCACGCTCTTATTTTTATGGATGCCACTGACGGCATTTGCGCAGGAAGCCACCGAAACAGTCGTCGACTTTAAAGGTGAAATTGTCGATCAGGATGCGGCGCCTGTCTCTGGTGTGCTGCCTCTCGAATTCCGCGTCTTCTCCGAAAAAAATGCCAAAAAAGCCATCGCAACCGAAAAACATTTTGTTTCAATCGTCGATGGTGAATACGCTTTATCTCTCGGCGAATCCTCGCAGATTAAAACCAAAAACGCCACCCTGTTCGTGGCTGTTTATCTGGATGGTAAAGAACTGACGCGCCAGGAAGTCAAAACACAACAGCAGATCGTCAAAAAAAATTCCCAAATCGTCGAAACAGATGTGACACCCAATACCGGCGATTTTAAACTGGAATGCCCAAAAGGTTATGTCGTGACCGGCATTCAGGGCAGCTCTAAAAATGGCGTTCAAAACTTCAAACTGATTTGCTCCAAAACCGTGTGAGCAATTGATAATTGATAATTGATAATTCATGGATTCTCAGACTTTTTCCTAAAGAATCGAATTTTTCTTAACTTTAGAGGTATTACTGGGCGATGCATCCCAATCATTATGCATTAACGAAGGGTTAAGCTTTCGAAGAAATCGTCGGCATATGGGTTAAACAGTTACATTATTCATTATTAATTATTCATTGTTAATTGTTCATGTGCCGTCTATTGCCTGCGGCAATACGCCGGACACCGCGTCGCTATTGCCTTCGGCAATACGCACCGCGTATTTTTTTAAATAGCGGTGCGCAAAGGCCGTATCGCATCGCGATAGGCCGAAACAAGGCCGTACCGCAAAGCGGCAGGCCAGACAAAAAAAACATTGATATTCCTTCCATACCTAATTAAACTCGATAGAACGACCCAAAATGGTCAATTTTAAAATGTTCAAGGGAGGAAGAGTATGAACAAGATTACAGATGCATTTCTGCATGATATCCCAAAGACGGATCTCCACGTCCATCTGGATGGCTCAATGCGTATAGAGACATTGATAGAGCTGGCCCAGGAACGCAATATACCTCTGCCTTCCTATGAACCGCAGCATCTCAAAGAACTGTTGAATATCGGCGGTATTCACGAAAATCTCGAAAGTTATCTGCGTGTCTTCGATACGACACTGAAAGTTCTTCAGGATGAAGATGCACTGACGCGCACGGCATTTGAACTTGCCGAAGATGCTGCACTCGAAAACTGCCGCTATATTGAAGTTCGCTATAGTCCCGTACTGCATCAAAAAAATGGTCTCTCTCTGCCGGTTATCGTCGAATCCGTCGCTGCAGGACTGCGCCAGGCAAAAAGAAAATACGGAATTATGAGTGGACAAATCATTTGTGCTTTGCGCCACATGCCACCACAAACTTCGCTGCGACTTGCAGAACTCGCCGTTGCCTTTAAAAATAAGGGCGTCGTTGGGTTCGACCTCGCCGGTGGAGAAATGAACAATCCTGCTGACAAACATGCCGAAGCTTTCAGGTTCATTCGTAAAA
The DNA here is from genome assembly GCA_002395385.1 of Myxococcales bacterium UBA4248. Taxonomy (GTDB): domain Bacteria; phylum Myxococcota_A; class Bradymonadia; order UBA4248; family UBA4248; genus UBA4248. The sequence goes on along the minus strand of DGWW01000276.1, from coordinate 11,160 downwards.
ATAACCTCAACTCCACTGTTCATGCTGGCGAAGCTTATGGATCGCGATCGATTCATCAGGCAATTCACGATTGCAACGCACACCGCATCGGACATGGCACAAGATTGCGTGAAAATGGCGATTTGCTCAATTATATCAACGATCACCGCATTCCACTCGAGATTTGCTTAAAGAGCAATGTTCAGACTGCCGCTGTCGATGCCATCGAAAATCACCCGCTCAAATTCTACATGGATTTTGGTCTGCGCGTCACTCTGAATACCGATAACCGACTTGTGACCGATACGACCATTACGGATGAGTACAAACTCGCCTGCCAGGTTTTTCATCTCACTTACGATGAGATCAAACGCCTCGTGCTCGATGGATTCAAATCCGCCTTCATGCCTTTTAGAAAGAAACGCGAAGTCATGCGGCTCGTACTCGAAGAATTTGAACAGGTTTCACAAAAACACGGTCTGCACAGTGAAGTCGAAGCAAGAGGCATTTCGCGATATGCCATCGACCGCATTGGCGAAGATCCAATGCCGGATTAATTAAATTCCAGATTTTCCTTGATTTGAATGCCCTTTCCTTAACGTTTAAAGAAAGGGCTTTCTTGTAGGTGAAAAAATGAAAACCAGAACATATTCGAGTTTTTGTACACTCATTCTGTGTATGTCCTGTGCCTGCTATGCACACGCCCAAAGTGTCAGTGAATATAAGGATGTCTGCAAAATCGGCGACATAAAAGGGGAAACACCTTATCACGGCATTACTTATTACAAATTGTCCATCGACCATCATCATGGCAAAGAAACGGATAGCTCATGCACATCCAATACACTGACGCATAAAGTCCATATCCTGAAAATTGACTTGCAGGCAAAGGGGATCGAGCCGCTTGTCAAACCTCAGGGTTCATCTCAAACGGTATTAAAATGGGTTGAGTCTTCCGATGTTGTTGTGGGAACCAATATTGGTTTTGGTTTTAACAATACAACTCCAAAAAACCTGGAAAAATATCGCAACGATGGATGCAAGGATAAGAGCCGCGGTGCAATTGGCTATCAAAAGAGCAATGGCAAAGAATACGATTGTTATGCTCAATTGAACGATTTTCCAATCGTTGGGTTGGATAAGTATCGCCGTTTTCGAAATCTGGAACCCTCAGATTTAATCATGAACAGTGGTCCTGAAATGTTAGAACCTGAAATCAAGGCAACATTTCACAACGCAGTCTCTTCGTATATCTTCACGCTCGTTAAAAATGGCACAGTTGTCGACAATTCCAAAAGCAATCATGACAATGAGTGGCTTATTTACAATAATGAAGGTAACGGAAAAACAGATCATCTTCGTACACCTCTGCATCCCAGGACGGCCATCGGAGCCGATAAAACTGGCAGATTTTTCTATTTGGTCGTCGTGGATGGCAGAAGATCCGATATCTCAGGCATGAACATTGAGGAATTGTCCTACTGCATGAAAAACATGGGGGCTGCCTGGGCCTATAACTGCGATGGCGGCGGTTCTTCAACAATGGTGATAGATGACAAGTTAATCAATTTCCCATCGGACGGTACTTCATGTGGTAACAACGGACAATGTACCAAAAAATCATGTGGTGACAGTAGCTCGCTTCGCTCTCCATATGTTCAGATCGGTTTTAAAGCCCAGAAAAAATGCACGCCATCTGAAGAAATCTGTAACAACATCGACGATGACTGCAATGGCGATGTCGATGAAAATAAGGTTTGTGATCTCGAAGATCCAGTTTATCAGTCGATGATCTACGATCCTCAAAATACGGATGTCGATGGTGACGGAAAAGCCGATATCTGCGCCCGCGGAAAGAAAGGTATTTTCTGTGCTTTTTCCTCCAAGGATTTGACGACATTAGCGAAAGTTGTGAATATGAGCGATGAGGATGGCTGGATTGAAGCTGCACGATATGCAACCATCCGCTTTGCAGACATTAACGGAGACAGAAAAGCCGACGTCTGTGCACGATCCGATAAAGGAATTTCATGCTGGTTATCCGAAGGTACTGTATTTGGTACTCAGACTGCTGTCATTCCTATGTCAGATGCCGATGGCTACAATCAAGTTCAGTATTACTCGACCATCCGGGCTGCCGATATCGATGGGGATGGCAAAGACGAGCTGTGCGCGCGTCTTAAGGATGGCTTCCAATGCTTTGCATGGCAGGACAACGCCTGGAGTTCTCCCATCCAACTGGGCGACATGTCCGATGAACTTCACTGGAATTCCGCAGAGTATTATTCAACCATCCGAACTGCAGATATCAACGGGGATGGCAAGGTCGACGTTTGCGGACGCGGGAAAAATGGATTCAGTTGTTGGATTTCTACGGGTAACGGCTTTAAATTAAGCTTTACAATAACTGACCTGAGTAATGACAACGGCTGGAATAAACCCGAATATTATCAAACCATTCGCATGGCTGATATCAATGGTGATCACAAAGCCGACGTATGTGCACGCGATCTCAAGGGAATCGTCTGTTATCTCTCTCAGGGCGATAAATTTGGCGAGGGTTTGCGTGGACCAGGATTGTCTGATGAAGAGAATTGGAATGATTACGACAATTACTCAACCATTGTTTTTGGTGACATCAACGGAGACGGTAAAGACGATATCTGCATGCGCGGAAATCACCAAATGCAGTGTTATCTCTCCAAAGGCGATGCTTTTGACAGTGTTTTAAAAATTCCCGAAATGGGAAATACTTACGGCTGGAATAATCCGGATCACTTCAGAACCATTCGAATGGGTGATATCGATGGTGATAAGAAAATGGAAGTTTGCGGCCGTTCTTCTACGGGTATTCATTGCTACAAATATACAGATTCTGCATTTAAACGCATCGATGGACCGGAACTCAAAAATAGTACGAGCTGGGATCAGATTCCTTACTACAGTACCATTCGCATTGGCGGACCTCTGCTCAAAACATGTGCACTGCAAAAAGAAGTCTGTGACGGCATAGATAACAATTGCGATGGTCAGATCGATGAAATAGATGGCTGTGATGTAACGCCGCCCCAAGCATGTGAAGGAACCATCAACGAAAACGGCAAATGCGTTGAAAATCCGGATAAACCAAGCGAATGCAATGGAACCATCGATGAAAACGGAAATTGCGTTGAAAACCCGGATAATCCAAGCGAATGCAATGGAACCATCGATGAAAACGGAAATTGCGTCGAAAATCCGAATAATCCAAGCGAATGCAATGGAACTATCGACGAAAATGGAAATTGCGTCGAAAATCCGAATAAACCAAGCGAATGCAATGGAACTATCGACGAAAATGGAAATTGCGTTGAAAACCCGGATAATCCAAGCGAATGCAATGGAACCATCGACGAAAACGGCGAATGCAATGAAAATCAAGAGACGCCTATTCAAGAATGTGACGGAACTATCGACGAAAATGGAAATTGTATTGCAGATGGTCAAACACCTGAAGATAAAGCACACTCATCAGCCAGCAGTGATGGTTGCAGTATGAAGCCAGCTGCATCGACACATTATGGTGTATTTGGCTTGATTATGCTGGGATGTTTGGGATGGATCGTTCGCAGACGTAAAACAATTAGAAAATAAGGCTATATTCAGCTAACGTAGATTTCAGATAAAACAAAGGCCAATGGAAAATTTAGTCCCATTGGCCTTCGGTTTTAATTGCTCATTGCTCATTATCAGAGCTGCATTGGCATGACAATGAAATCATATTTGTCAGTTGTTACATCGCGAACAACTGCTGGGGAATCCATATCGATGATTTCAAGAGAGACGTATTCACTGTCGATGACTCTGAGGATATCATCAATATAGCGCCAGTTAAATCCAGCAGTCACGCCGGAGCCTTCGTATTCAGCATCGATAAAATCTCTCATTTCACCGGATTTTGCATCAAAAGTCGAAACCTCAAGTTTGCCAATATTCATGGTTAGTCGAATTGTGCCGGCTTTTGCTGTAAAAATAGATGCGCGTTTGATTATTTGCTGAAAATCATCGCGTTTAATGACAGATTTATGATCGAGCTGCGACGGAATGACTTTTGAAAAATCAGGGAATTGACCGGCAATGAGGTTGATGTAAAAAGTCGTTTGACCGGACATAACGACGAGTTTGCTTCCGGACACATCGAGATTGATAGTTCCGTCGAAAAGATTTTTAGTTAGCTCAGACAAACCTTTCAGCGGAATGATGACACCTTTCTCCAAAGAACCAGGCAGACTTCCATTGATTTGAATGTTTGCCTCTGCTCTCGAAAGGCGATGACCATCTGTCGAAACCATCTGGACACAACCATTTTGGTAAATCGTCAAAAGAGCACCTGTAAAATCAGCACGTGAATCATCCCTCGAAATGCTGAACATCGTTTTATCGATGAGATTTTTAAAAACAGATGCATCAATTACAATCGACGATTTGAGCTGAATATCGTTAATAGGTGGAAATTCACTGACATCGCCACTTGGAATTCTGGCACGGAAATTACCGGCTTCAACCAGAACCTGCGAACCTTCAGAGGTTAAAAGAATTTCATAACCCTGAGGCTGATTCTGAACAGTGTCCAACAATCTGTGTGCATTAATGACAATGACACCTTCTTCGATAATGTCGGCATTCTCAACGACTCGAAGTGTAATATCGAGATCCGTCCCCGTTACGGTAATTGCGTTTCCTTTGGCCTCGATCATACATGAGCTTAAAATTGCAAAGCTCCCACGGCTCGAACAAACACTGTCGATACGCTTCAGAATTCTTGCAAATGTATCTCTATCGAGCGAAAATTTCATGCCCTATTCCTCGTTTTAAAATCAGTTTAAATTGCAAATGCCAAAATTTGGCAGTGCATGATTTTCTTTCTTTATCTCTGTCACGTCAAGTAAAAAGCCGTCTCATAGATGAAAAAGGTGTCACTGTTCAGCCGTAGGCGCATGACTTGTTTCCCTTCTTAAGACAAATCAGAGGAATGAGCACGTCATGATAATGATGATGTTTTTAAAATGAATGAGTAAAATGATTTCATCATCATCATCAGTCCTGTGCATTTATGGATAACGAGTCGATCCAGAGTATTTACGCCGTTTTCCTCAAGTCCAATCTTGTGGGCAGATTGTGCAGAATTTGTGGATTGCCTGTGGATAGAAAATCACATTCAAAAGAAACAACACTTATCCACAGGATTTTACACAGGATAATCACAAGTAATCCACAAATCTATCCAGTGATTTATTCACATATTAAATAAAATTTTTTATTACTTATATTTTATGATTAAAAATCATAATTCACCTAGCATTAACAATTATTATTCAATATCACACAAATACACAGTTATCCATAGACTTATCCACAACGCCACAGGACAGACTGATTTATCATTATAAGATAGTGCTTTTATGTTTTAAATTCTGGTTAAAATATGAATTTTATTAAAAAACTTTAAAGAACTAATAAATTAAATTTGAATTATATAGAACCAACAATACCACACAAGGTTATCCACAATACCTGTGGATAACTCCCAGATTCATCTTTTAGATTTAAATAGAATATAATTAAATAACATTTTTATTATTAGAATTAAATTCTAATATTATAAAACTTAACTTAATATTATTTAAATTAGAAACAGTATGACACAATAGTTGAAAATAATCGATAATATCGAATATTATTTATATAATTATAGTTTTTTGGTATTTTTTTAATAGATAATCAATTTTATTTTAATTTTATAATTATAGAATTATTTTTATATGCATATTATTTTATTTTTTATGGTATTAGACAAAAAATACACAGACAATCTCAAAACTGCTTAAATACTCAACTTATTGGGCTACAAAGTGTGTCCGGCAGGTAAAAAAGTTGACCCGAAGGGGTCTCTCAATTTAAGTTCAACTTGTCCAACGGGAATGCGATGGGCTGTGTCCGTGGAAATTGCTAAGCCAGGAAGGCTTTCTTTTCCCATCTTAAAGCTTTGGATTGTCAATGAGTACAGAAATTTGGGCGCAATTCCTGGAGCGTCTCAAAAATCAGGTCAATGATAGAAGTCTTACATATCTCGAAGGTCTTTCATGTCGATGCATGACAGATCAACAGTGGGATCTTTGCCTTCCTGATAGATCAACACTGAATTTTGTCGAAAGCAATTTGAGCGATAAGATTTACGATGTCATCTGTGACGTCCTCAAATCCCACTCTCTCAATACCCAGATCAGTGTCTCTTATTCCCTCGAAAATGACAATTCCAGGGAAGAAAAGACCGAACCTGGTTTTCTGTTTGATCCCATTCGAGTAGTCGATATTTCAAAACAGAACATTCAAAAAGCCGCTTTTCAGGTCGGTCGGAGTTTTCTCTTTCCGGCGAGTGAAGACAGCCCGATTGTCAGTTCAATCGAAGCTCGTGAAGCCAGTCATTTGAATCCCAATTTTACATTCGACAATTTCATTAAGGGTGGGTCGAATGAAATGGCTTATTGTGCAGCAAAAGCTGTAGCTGCAAATCCGGCAGGTGCATATAATCCGCTATTCATCTACGGCGGCGTCGGTCTTGGAAAAACCCATCTGATGTCTGCTATTGGCAACGAAATTCTTCAAACCAGCAATCTTCGCGTGCGTTATATGACGAGCGAAGAATTTACCAACAATTATATGGAAGCCGTTCATGACGGTCGTATGAAGGAATTTCGTGACGAAGTTCGAAAAAATTACGATGTGCTGCTTCTCGACGACATTCAGTTCATAGCTGGTAAAGAAGGCACTCAGAAAGAATTTTTTAATGCCTTCAATGATTTACACAGCGCCAATAAGCAAATCGTTTTGACCAGTGACAAACATCCTCAGGAAATTAAAGATCTCGAAGAACGCATCAGTTCACGCTTGGTTTCTGGATTGTTTGTCGACATTCAGCTTCCTGAATACGAAACTCGCCTTGAGATTTTGCGAAAAAAATCTCACCTTCAGAATTTCTATCTGCCAGACGATGTTGCGCAATATATCGCTGCAAAAGTCAATTCCCATGTGCGCGATCTCGAAAGCTGCATCAACCGCATTAAAGCGAGTGCAGAGATCCACAATGAACACATCAGTATGGCACTTGCCCAAAAGATGATCGAGCCGTATTACCAGTCTCGCACGGTTTTGCTCGATCCTGATGCAATCATGCAGAGCGTTTGCCGATATTTCGGTATCTCACTCGATGAACTTCTCAGCAAATCCCGTACAAAACCCATTGTTTATCCACGTCAAATTGCAATGTATCTCGCCAGAACACATACGTCGTTGTCTTATCCTGATTTGGGACGTGCATTTAAACGGGATCATTCGACCATCATGAATGGCGTCGCCAATGTTAAAAAAGCCCTTTCAGATAAAGATGCTGAACTCCAGTTTGACATCAAACGCCTCGAGGATGAGCTTTTTAAATAGGTTTAACTTGTTTTTGGCAGGGCTATCTGCGATACGCCCTGCATAAAGCGGCTATCTGACGATACGCCGCTTTTTTTTGTTTACTCACCCACCCGCCCGCCCCTTAGCGCGCAAACCGGTTGAATTTAACCTACAGGTAAGCTTAAAACACACAGAGTTCAGGTTAATTATTGATCCTTGGGCCCCCACCCGCCCGCCGCCTCCACCAGTCGTACATAACTGGGCGCACCTCGGCCAAGTCACGATATTTTGTATCATAACCTGCTTCCAGTGTCGGTTTGCATGGAGCCGTTACCCGGAGAATGCATTTCCTCGTCAGGATTTGGCATTGTCTGCGGGTCCCGTTATGTACGACCATCCCCAGTGACATGCCATAAGTGCTTGGCAACCCAGAGAAAGCCAGAGTCTCTGTGGCATGTTTGGTTCACTTATATATGGGCAATTTTTTCAAAAAACGGCCAAAAAAAATGAAAAAAAACTCTGTTCCTTACGAAATCAATACAGCCAAAAAAAAAGCCCCATCTATAATGGGGCTTTTTAAGAGACATGGCTTGATTGTCAAAGGGTTATTGTTTATATTTTTTATACAATTCTTCAAGTTGTTCCATAGACAATTCTTCAACCTCATCTAATTCTTCTTTAGCCTTTTTAGTTTCTTCTTTGGCTTTTATGGCTTCTTCTTTGGCTTTTTTGGCTTCTTCTTTAGCCTTTTTGGCTTCTTTAGCTTCTTTTCTGGCTATTTTGGTTTCTTCTTTGGCTTTTTCTATAGTCTCTTCAGCTTCTCTTTCATCATCTTCTTCTGTAGTCTCTTTAGCAGAGTCACTTTTGATTTGGTGATTACCAAGGTAATCGATAGCGAATTGCTTTCTCCATGGACCAAACAAAGAAATAGCAAGGCCAATCAAGCCAATGGCAAGAAATGGAATACTGAGGATCTGACCTTCCCTGAGGCCGCCAATACGTTCGGCAACCTGATATTCTTTGAAGTATTCGACGCAGAACCGCATGGCAAAATAGAGCACGAGGATTAGTGAAGTTGGCATACCCAAGGGCATTTGGGTTTTTCGTACTTTTTTGTAGTAATAGTACGTCCCGAACATGACGATGCCTGCGATAATACCCATGCCGACTTCAAACAGCTGCGAAGGATAACGGGGTACTCCATCCACGCGAGTAAAGATAAAAGCAAGAGGTGATTCCGGATTACAAGGAGCACCAACGATTTCGGAGTTGAGGAAGTTTCCCAGCCGGACACAAATCATGGCAAATGGAATGCAATATGCCAGTCGATCTACGCTGATACGCACGGGAACTTTGCGCCAAAAATAGTCATAACAAATGCATGTGGCCATGATTCCGAAAGCGGCACCGTGGCTGGCAAGCCCGCCTTTCCAGAATTTGATGATTTCAAAAGGATGTTGGGAATAGAAATCCCAGTCGTAGAAAAAGCAATGGAATAAGCGCGTGCCGACGATGATGGCAATGATGATGGCAAATGCAAAATTAGAGGCCTTTTCGGGATCTTCGCCTTCCTCTTTATAGCGCCAGCGAATCGTCATGTAACCCACGGCAAGTGCCAGCGCAAAAAGAATGCCGTAATAACGAACGGTGATGGGGCCGAATGAAAAGAATGTTGGGTCAAAGTCCCAAATGACAACGCCCAGGGAATTGAGTAAATCGAGCATGTTTGATGAAACTCCTTTATCTAATGCGCAAATTGAATTCGTAAGTCGTAATTCGTAATTGTTCGGGCATTCTTAAGAACAATGTATATCCACGATGGTCAAATTTAGCCTAATTTTATTTAGCTTCAGATGAATTGTTAGTTTTGTTATACCCAAATGACGCATTACGCATTACGCATTATGCATTATCAAATTCCTATACCATATTTCAGGATTTGTATCGTATATAATAAATATGGGCGTATCTGGCGCAGCCAGATAGCCCATATTCAAGGCCGTACCGCGCAGCGGAAGGCCGAAACTGGCTGTATCGAGGCGCAGCCGAAGATAGGCCGGTTCCCGTCAATCCTCAAAAACGCTGAAAAATTCAGAAACATTCGCAAAAGATCCATGTCAGAAAAAAGCCGGGAAAAATTATTTCGGGATCCGATTCACAATGTCATTCAGTTCAATTTGTCGGATGATGTCGACAGAATGCTGTTTTCGCTCATTGATACGGAAGTTGTGCAGAGGCTGCGTTATGTGCGGCAGCTCGGACTCGCCAATTTTGTGTATCATGGTGCGGAACATTCGCGATTTGGTCATTCAGTTGGTGTTCAGCACATCGCGAAGAGGATTTTTGACAGTGCCAATCCAAAGGGCGATCCGTTTGATCGAGCCGTCACGCGGGCGGCGGGCCTTCTGCATGATGTCGGGCATGCGGCGTTCAGTCATGCGTTCGAGTCGGGCATCTCGCAGATTTGCCATTTTGACCATGAGTCAATGACATGCGCTTATATTATGGATGAATTGGGCGATGTTTACCGCATTTTGCACGACTTTGACCCGCGCATGCCCGAGCGCGTTTTTCAGTGTATCGCACAGGAAAGTCACGCCTGGTACCATCCGATTATTTCGAGTCAGCTCGATGCCGACCGCATGGATTATATCCTGCGCGACGGTTATATGACGGGCATTAAGAATTATCTGTACGACATCGACCGCATCCTCGAAATGCTCGATCATGACGAGACGGGCATTATCGTTGGGTATCGCGCAATCCATGCTGTCGAGACTTATTTGATTAGCCGTTATCACATGTACCAGCAGGTATACCATCACAAGACAGTGCGCGGCGCCGAAAAGCTGCTCGAAGCCATATTCATGCGCGTGGCCGATCTGGCATCATCAGGAGAAGCGAGCGTCTTTGAAGTTGGGCGCATGGGGACATTGCTAAAAGATATCGTTGTCAATCATAGGGTGGATCCCAAACTGTGCATGCGCGTTCATGATGCGCATGCATGGGCGGCCATTGATCTCTGGCGCGATTCGGACGATCACATTCTCTCGGATTTGTCGAGTCATCTGTTAAAACGGCAATTCTTCAAAACAGTCGAAATTCCGGACGATTTCAGGGGAATTGTTCGAACAAACTGGCCAGTTCTCGAAGATGTCGTGCAAAAATTGGGTTATTCCCCGAAGTATTATTTATCACTCGATACGACGGTAAATCGTGCTTTTGCTCCGTATTCTCCAGAATCGGCACCATTGTTGCCTTTTTTCGAAACGAAGGCATCTTCGGGACATGCCAATCCAGACATCCGAATCGAACAGCCATCTGGCGAGGTCGTCTCGATTCAGGAAGCAAGTCCCATCGTCAATATGTTGACTAAAGTACATTCACAAGTAGCGAGGTTGTGTTTTCCGTCTGAAGTGCGCCCGCAGGTTTTGGAAGCATTGCGGGGTATGCATATTCCGGTTGGGAATTAATTTTTGGTTCCGTGCTATGGCGCTTTGCGCCATACGCATCGGTTGGCCGGGCTATCGGCAAAGCCGATACGCCGGCCGTGTGACTGCTGTCTGTGATACGCGGGATGAATAGAATTTCCAATATTAAAGCGCATTTTGTGTGTTCGTCGGTTACTATTCAGACCGGGCTTTGCCCCTGTCCCATCTCTCTAAAGTATTTGTCTTGACTGCAAGCTCACATCTTGCAAACCTGCTGACATTCGCACTTAAAATGTGAGCATCGTTAGATGCG
>DGWW01000294.1 GCA_002395385.1 Myxococcales bacterium UBA4248 | reverse complement strand
CAAAAAAACATCCACCTTCCCGGAATCGTCCTTATTACACATGATATTCGACGGTTTAATATCACGATGAATCACAGGCGGAGCATACTGTGTATGCAAAGCATAGAGAATGCGTGCAGTTTGTTCCATGATCAGCAAAACATCCTGCTCATCGAGTTTGCCAACTTCTACAAGAATATCCGAAAGAGCGGGAAAGGTGACATATTCCTGAATGATATAACAAATACCGGTTCCATCTGTCGGTAAAATACTTTCATAAAATCTGGGGACGCCATTCACAAGAACCGATTGAAGCACTTCCGCTTCCCGTTTGAACAGCTCGAGACTTTTAAAATTATCAGCCGAACCAAACTTTAAGCTTTTTATCGCTACATACTGCCCCGTTGTCATCGATTGCGCCAGCCAGGTCTTACCATTGGCCCCCTCGCCAAGCAGCCTGATATAATGATATTTGCCACGCAATTCCGGTGGGGTATTCTTTAAATCATATTCTTCACTCATAATTATCCTCTCTTTTATGATGAATCATATCCTGATAACTAAAGAAATCATGAACCGGATACGGGAATGGCATACTCATGACATCCGTATTATCCATTGGATTAATATAGTAGAGAATAGGCAGCGGATCCCCAACTTTAAGTGTTTCACTGAAATCTGAATGCACGTAAATCGTATGGTAGAGATCATCAGGATTGTCGTCGTCCGGAGGATTGAATTTATACGTGAGTTTAAATACAGGTCTGAGATGATAATAGCCTGTTATTTTGTCATTAACCGGCATGAGCGGATGTTTCCCATTGATAAATGTATTTTTATCTTCAGCCATTTTGGTAAGATAATAATACTCTACCCAGTGCATAGAACATGGACAATAATTGTATGAAACGACAGTCGCAATTGACTTAGTTCCCGATGAAAACAGTGTTTTAAACATCTTTTGTCCGGAAGGTAAAAACTTATAATGATAGTCCTTATTATTTCGATATTTTTTTATTGAGTTATTTCTCACTGAAGCGATACCTATTCCTACCACGATCCCAACAACGGTAAAGATCGCACCCATAATTATAAAAAGAATATGCCCCCCTGATTCTTGATAAGCACCATTAAGGGTATAAGAAATATTGGTACCCGTTTCAACAGCCCAACCACCGACGATTAAGAATATAATACCAATAACGGAAAAAATTAAGGGAATTAAGAAAAAAGCTCTAAGATAACTGCGTGCATTCGTATTATACCGAATCAGTTTTGGATAGACTGATTCGGGTTCCATACCGCAGCCTTGAACCAGATTCTGATATTCTTTGGGGATTGGGCGCGGCCTGAGTTCGGGGAGCGCCATCCACAAATCCAAATTGCCGCGCTGTCCCAGCGCCTTGACCTCCTTGAGTGCTAAATTACTAGCTGAAACACTATTGAGCACATCCGGCAGTTCAAACTGATCCTGCATAAACTGCGCAAACCGTTCGCGCAATACTGAATAATCAGCCAATCGTTGATCGACTTTGGGATGCAGCATCTGATTTAGGACAGATACAACGGATCTTGGTACATTTTCGAGATACGGATGGATGACCAGATGAAAATCCACGACCTGCATTTCCCCCGGATCGACACCGCTGAGCAAATAGGCAATCATCGCAGCGAGTGAGTAGATGTCACTGGCAGGCACTGGGCGCCCCATGAGCTGTTCGGGGGGCATATAGCCGTAAGTTCCAGCCACCGTCGATCCACCACTCTGTATCTGAGGATTCGAAACGGCACCAAAGTCAATCAGATAGGGTTGAAAATCGCCATTTTCGAGTGGCTTCATCAGAATATTGGCGGGTTTAATATCGCGGTGAATGATAGGCGGCACATGTGAATGAAGCTGTTCCAGAATATCGATAAGATTCAGAGCCAGCCTAAAAATCTTGTTCAATGTCAGGCGATAGCCATTGCGCATCATCGTCTCGAGCGACAGACCATCGATATATTCCTGTACAATATAAGCACATGGATTGGGAATATCGGTAAAATCGGGGGCTTCAATAAACTTGGCTACGCCTTTGATATTGAGCGTTTTTAGGACATCGGCTTCACGATGAAACAGCTCATAATCTTTCCAGTTCTGGACAGAATCGATTTCGAGCCGCTTAATGGCAACCGGGCCTTCACCATTGAATCGTTCTGCGAGATAGACAGTTCCCTGAGCCCCATGGCCGAGTTCACGGGTAAAACGGTAACGGTCTGCCAACTCCGCAGGGGTTGGAACAGATGCGTCCACGACGGAACTGTCATCCTCATCGGCACGAGAATATTCGGCGGATTTATTATCTGCTATTTTAATTAAAGACTTATTATCCATACTTAAATATCCTGCTCCTGAATAACTCCCCAGTATCTCTATATCATGATTATTTAGCCAGGAATAGAAATCTTTTGGATGAAGCAATTCAAAAAAATAAATGCGCGCCGTATGCTCTGCATAGGCGCGCTGCGTAGTCGCATTTGGCCGTCAGGCCAAAAAGACGGAGCCTCACCAAAAGATTATTCTGTCTTCCAGTGTTCTGTATATCTGAATACTTCGAATTCTACGATTCGGAATCCCTGAGGCGACGTATTAATTTTATCAACACTTTGACCATATTTGGCATTATAGTCGGCTATCAGCTTTTTAATATCGGCATCGCTCATGGAGCTATCGGGCTGATAACGTGGTTCAGTCAAAGCAAAGCGCACATACAGAGCTTTAGTCGGATAGAAAGTTGCCGAAATGTAATTAGCATTCGATTTATCGGTATACTTTTGGTATTTTAAATTTTTTACAAGATCTTTTCCGGAATATGCAACCGTCCAGTTTTTGTTGTCCGTACTCAACAAAATGTCAAAACCGTTGATTTCGAGCGTCGTCGCAGGATTATAAAAGCGTATTCGATTGACCGTCTCTATTTTGGGAAGTTTATAAGTAAAGCCGCAAAGATATTTTCCGGATGCATTCGAATTACCATTGGCATCAAAGTGGGGTGCCGATTTAAAATTCTTTGCGACGTCAGCAGAACTCGCCCATGTAAAGCCGGCATACGTTGTTTTATCATCTTTATCATATTTCTTTTCGCCATTCGACATATTGGCTGTATTCGTCATTTTGAGCGTACTCGGGAAGAATGAACCAGCATCTGTCATGGGCTCCATGTATAGTATCTTATTATCATATACCCGAATGACCTCATTTAGCCGTTTTTGCAGCACCTTCATAGTATCCGTGCTTAAAAGGATATATCCGAAATTGGTATCTGCAACCTTATCATAATATCCCTTTGTAATAGCAGCTTTTACTGCAGGTACATGAATTTTGCCATTAATCGTATATTTTTTGTCTTTATCTGCTGTATCGCTAGTCCAATTCTGTTTAATACTGTAATCAGACGCAATGGCAGAATGTCCTGTAATTGTACTGTACATTGCGAGTGCTTCGAGATAGCCGCTCAAATAATTATGATGCTTGGTATCAGATTTAATTCTGAAATCAAGCGTCTTAAGATCCTTTTTAAAGGCTGTATTGGCATCTTTTTCCAACCCCTTGTAAGCTCGATAGATGAGTTTTCCCCATGGTACAACAAGCCAGCCTGCTTTATGCAGGTTATTGGCAGCAACTAACGCTTTGTTATTATTTCCTTCCCCTGTAGTGGATGTTGCATAATATTTATCATAAACGACGTACGGCAAGTGTATAATCATTTGTGCCGAAGGCGGGAAAAGTTTCTTAATTTTCTTGGCATACTTTTCCGTATTATCATCACAACTCGTTCGTTCTTGAATAAAAACATAATCCTGCTTATAGAAGGCATCCATATTTTTATCTTTATTGCCATCATAATCATAATAGTGCGGATGCAAAGTCGTCAAAAGATCATACATGCCATAAGTTTCGGCATTTTTATGATTGTTCGTCCATTTCGTCATGCAGATTTTTTTATCCGGTGTACAGTCATTGGCCGCATTGCTCACTTTACGCCCCTTGCTCAGGCCAGAACTACCGTATGTAAATGATGTTAAAATGACATTATCTCCATAATAACTGGCTACTTCCTTAAATCGTCCAGCCCCCTTTCCGACTTCGCGTTTACTGTTTATCACTGTTTCGCCATAATAGGTCAGTGAGTTGCCGGTGATCAGAACGCGTTTATTATCTAATGATGTAATGGGACTTGGCCAGCATTTGGCATCTGAGCAACCGTAATCACACTTTGTTGCTTTAATTTTGTAATCAGTGCATTCATTCAGCGTCGATGAATCTTTACATTTTGTTTGGGTACACTCAGGCACGATGCACTGGGCATTTTGGCATCCATAGTCACACTTTTGGGTTGTCAGCACACCATTTGTACAGATTTCAAGTGTATTGCCATTACATTTTGTCTCGGCACATTCGGGCGCTGCAACGCATGTATTATTCTCGCATTTATCGTCGCATACTTTAACGATGATGTGCCCATTATTGCAGACATTCAATGTTTTTCCGTCAGCACAAAGAGAATCGGTACATTCGGGTGGATTACATGCGTTTTCTGAGCATCCGAAGTCACATGTTTCATTTTCGATTTTTCCATCGACACATTTCTCCAGTGTTATCCCGTCTTCATTGCACACTGTATTTTCACAATCCGACGTTTCTGGCGGATCTACAGGTTCGCCCGGATCACTAGGGTCGCCTGGGTCGCCCGGATCACCTGGTTCACCCGGATCACCGGGGTCGCCTGGATCGCCTGGATCGCCCGGTTCGCCTGGATCGCCTGGGTCGCCCGGATCACCTGGATCGCCCGGATCACCTGGATCGCCTGGGTCGCCCGGATCACCTGGATCGCCCTGATCCACCGACACATCATTGTTCGGGAGCGAGGAATCATCCGTACACCCTATAGGAGAGAAAACAAATGCACACAGAGCAATCGAAAGTGGAATCATCCTGTTTTTCATAAGCGTTCACCTTTGTTAAAAGACTTTTCAAAAAACAGCCTACACTATTTGAAATGTAACCATAAAATCAGAATCATACAAGCGATTAATTAAAATGCAGTTACGACTCAGCTTGGGCTCTTCCCCAGCCTCCGCCAAAGGGACTCTTGCCGTTCGCAATATCAACCCCACTTTGTTTCCCACACCTGTCGATGTACCAACTTGCACATATGTGCTTGAAATGCACATTCAATGATGAAAGTCACATGCAAACTCTCCGCGCTCGTTAGACAGAGTTTATTTGGAGATACAAGATTTTATACAAATTGAAACATTTTGTTCTTATCCATCAGAGATTTTAATCCCCCATCAGAATTGAACGGAAACGCCCAATATTTGCACATTGAAGATAATTCGTCCCCCTGTCGATCGCACCATAAAAATGCATCAGAATCGAAAAAACAGGCATTTTTGATGAAACTATGCTAAAGGGCATCGACTTTTGGGGCTAAAGGAGGCCCATTGCATGGCAGATGAAACATCTGGAAACAACAATAATAATTTAGGGAACAACGTCGAGCAAATCAACATCGACGAGGAACTCAAAACGAGTTATCTGGCGTATTCAATGAGCGTCATTGTGGGTCGTGCTTTGCCCGATGTTCGTGATGGCCTCAAACCGGTTCATCGCCGTATTTTATATGCGATGAGCAAAATAGGGTGTGACAAAACCACCAAGAAATCAGCGCGTATCGTCGGCGATGTCATCGGCAAGTACCATCCTCACGGTGACAGTGCAGCCTACGATGCCCTTGTTCGACTCGCGCAGCCCTTCAACATGCGTTACATTCTTGTTGAAGGTCAGGGTAATTTTGGTTCGATAGACGGCGACCCTGCAGCAGCCCAACGTTATACGGAAGCAAAACTGGCCAAGATCAGCGACCATGTGCTTTGCGATTTAGATAAAGATACAGTCGACTTTATCCCGAATTTTGATGGTGCAGAGACGGAGCCGGTTGTACTGGCGACCAAAATTCCACTTTTACTGGTCAATGGTTCAAACGGCATTGCCGTCGGGATGGCAACGAGCATTCCGCCGCACAATTTGGGCGAGATTTGTGATGGTCTCATTTATGTGATGCAGAATCCTGACTGCACGACACGCGATTTGATGCAAATCGTCAAGGGACCAGATTTCCCGACGTATGCAACCATTCATGGCCGCAAGGGGATTTACGAAGCGTACAACACTGGCATGGGGAAAATCCGTGTTCGCGCAAAAGTTGAAGAAGATGTGGTGCACGGCCATAATGCCCTCATTGTGACTGAAATTCCCTATCAGGTCAACAAAGCAAGACTCGTCGAAAAGATTGCTCAGCTGGTTAAGGAGAAGAAGATCGATGGCATCCATAATCTGCGCGACGAATCCGGTCGTAATGGCATGCGTATTGTCATAGAGATTAAGAAGGATGTGCCGCCGCAAGTTGTCCTTAACCAGCTTTACAAGCAGTCTCAGCTTCAAACGACTTTTGGAATCATCATGCTCGCCGTGGTCAACAACCGCCCGATGATTCTTAGCCTCAAAGAGGTCATGTCGTATTTTATCGAGTTCAGGCGTGATGTTGTCGTTCGTCGGACGATATATCTGCTCAGAAAAGCCAAAGAGCGTGCACACATATTGGAAGGCTTTAAGATAGCGCTCGACCATATCGATGAAGTGATCTCGATCATCCGAGAGAGCCAGGATGCCAATATTGCGCGTGAGCGTTTGATGGCGAGGTTTGATTTTTCAGAAATTCAGACGAAGGCCATTCTTGAAATGCGTTTACAACGTCTGACCGGACTGGAACGCAACAAAGTTCTCGAAGAGTTAGCAGCCATCCTTCAAAGCATACAGGAATACGAAGCTATACTCAAATCGAAAGCCCTCCTCGACGAAATCATCATCAATGAATTTAAAGAAGCTAAAGAAACTTATGGCGATGCCAGACGAACAGAAATCGTCGATGATGAAATCGAAATTGAAGATGAGGATCTCATCGCCGAAGAATACTGCATGGTGATTCGAACGCAGCAGAACTACATCAAACGCATGCCCATCAGTGAATATCAGGCGCAAAAACGTGGCGGTCGTGGTAAAAATGGTATGGGCACAAAAGATGATGACTATGTGCGGGATGTTTTTGTAGCTTCGACCCACCAATGGATTCAGATATTTACGAATTTGGGACGTTCATTTGCATTCAAGGTTTATGAACTTCCGCAGGGCAGCCGAACCGCCAAAGGGCGTCCTATCATTAATTTATTGCCGAAACTCGAACCTGGAGAAGATGTTGCATCGATACTTCCCTTATCACAATCGGGATTCTCTGGTTATATCATGATGGTTACAGCCAATGGCGTCATCAAAAAAACCCCGATAGAGGCTTTCGCAAGATGCCGCAAAAATGGGCTTCGGGCATTAAAGTTCCGTGAGAATGACCGTCTTATAGCGACAGGCGTCGTCCATGATACAGACACAGTTCTTCTAATGACCAAGCATGGGCAATCCGTACACTTCGATTCAAAGATTCTACGCCCCATGTCGCGCATAGCAGCAGGTGTCCGTGGCATAAAACTTCGTGATGGTGATGAAGTTGTCTCAATGGAAGTCATTCATGATCAAGACAGCATGATTCTGACCGTCACAGAACGCGGTTATGGCAAACGCACTCCTATCTCAGAGCACAGGCTACAGGGACGAGGTGGTTCTGGTATTCGCGCAATCAAAACGGGTGCACGAAATGGCTTTGTCGTAGGGTCGCTCGTCGTTCAGGAAGAGGATCACCTCCTGCTGGCGACCGACAATGGCACAGTCATTCGCACCCGAGTGAGTGAGATCCGCATTACAGGACGTACTGCAGCCGGTGTTAAACTCATGAATATAGCAGAAGATGAGCATGTTGTTGCTGTAGCAGCATTTTCGGATGAATCCGAAGATGATGTCGAGCTCACATCCGTCCCTGTTGATGATTCCGTCGACGAATTTGAAGAGTCAGAAGAAGATGAAATCGAAGAAGAAATCGACGATTCTGAAGACGATTCTGAAGACACTCTCGACGATAATGGGGAGAATCCAGACGACAGTGATGAGTAAAGCCTGATCCATGCACACCAAGCTACATACAATATCATTATTAATGATTATTCAGGGGAGCTTGTGCCTTTCCTGTGAGGAGCAATCTGCTCCGCAGAATCGACCTCCGCTCGATTTATCAGTGAAAACCGAAACTGAACACACTGTGCTCAGTGCCGAATGTACACAAATCGAGCGAGATCACATGATCAGAATCGAAGATCCAACGCGCGTTTCCAATCACTCCTTGGAATCTCTTGGAATTGTCGAAATATCATCGAGCGAAGGCGAGCTTCAGACCTGCATGGAAGCAGCCATTCTCGATGGAGCCAGCATATTAAAACAGGCAGGGACCCAATTTACGGCTTTTTACCCAACGCGTTTCGAATCTTGGATAGATGAAGTCCAGGATCGCATTGATATTGACGCAGTTGAAGGCAGATGGAGCGAAGCACAAAAACGCATCATTCCTGGTGCTTATGGACGCAAGCTCAATGTTTCCGAAACCACACACCGTTTTTTTGAGGCCATCGAACAAGAAAAAGACACGTTCTCTCTTGCGATTGATATAGAACCCGCACTTTCGAGTGATATTTCTTCGGTAAAAGATTTCCAGCCAAACGTACTGATTAGCGAGTATCAGACTCACTATTCGAATAAAAAGAATCGAATCATCAATGTCAAATTGGCAGCAGCCTCACTGGATGGCATTTTTTTGATGCCGGGTGCCGAATTCTCTTACAATGCCTGGGTAGGAGAACGTACCGAAGCTCGCGGTTTTAAGGATGCTCCCGTGATTGAACAAGGACAAATGGTAGAAGGCATTGGAGGTGGTGCATGCCAGGTTTCGTCTACAGTTCATGCGGCTGCGCTTCTTGCAGGCCTTGGTATTCTCGAAAGAAGTAATCACTCACTGCCATCCAGTTATATCCCTCTTGGTATGGACTCTGTCGTCAGCTACCCCATCCTCGATCTGCGAGTAAAAAATACGCTTACAAGACCGGTTGTCCTTCGTGTGACGACGACAAATGACAATGACCTGATTGCACGTTTTTATTCAGACCAGCCACTCCCCGGTAAAGTCATTTTCCGCAGAGAAGTGACGGATACGATTCCTTTTAAGGAAGTGATTACAGTAGATCCTGAACTGGAACCAGGAACTATTCGGATCAAAAAATACGGAAAAGTTGGGTACAAAGTCCAGCGTGCACGTCTGTTCTATGAAGATGGTAAAGAGCGATACGAAAAAATGCTCTCAGACACCTATCAACAGCAACCGCAGCAAGTTTTCATCGCGAGTGATGTAACATACCCCAAAGAACCCGAAGATAATTAAAGGAAATTCCCATGATAGATATGCCAGCCCCAAAAGATATTCTTATTGCACCAAGCCTTTTGTCTGCAGATTTTGCTTTTCTTGGGGATGAAGTAAAAAAACTGGAAGCCGGAAATGCCGACTGGCTGCATTTTGATGTCATGGATGGTCGTTTTGTCCCGAATCTGTCCATTGGCATTCCGGTATTAAAAAGCCTCAGAAAAGTCACTCGACTACCAATCGATGTCCATCTGATGATCGTCGAACCCGATAACCTTTTGGAAGCATTTGCCAAAGCCGGTGCCGATACTCTGACCGTTCAGGCAGAAGCATGCACACATCTGCACAGAACATTGCAAAAGATCCATGCTCTCGGTTGCCGTGCAGGTGTGAGTTTGAACCCCCACACGCCCATTGATCTTCTCGAGTATGTCATAGATTTAGTAGATTTTGTCCTTGTCATGACAGTCAATCCCGGTTTTGGTGGGCAATCCTATATTGATGCCTGCACCCCCAAAATTGCTCATCTGCGAAACCATTATCCCTCCCTCAATATTGAAGTAGATGGAGGAATCAAACTGGATACCATTGAACAAGCCGCAAAAGCAGGTGCAAATATTTTTGTCTCGGGATCCGGCGTTTTTTCTTCGCCAGACTATGCCCAAGCCATTGGAGATATGCGAAGAAGCGCTCAGGGGTGTCTATAAATTCTTGACGAATTGAATGGGGATGTATAGTTAGGTATACGGGAATGAGTGTGCTTTGTCGGAAAAGGAATTTCGGCAGTAAGCATGTTGTTTGAATATTCAGGGTTTTAAAAGTGGCATTCGATAAATCAAAAACACTGGAAACAGCTGAAAAATTTGTAGCCAAAAATCAATATGAAAAGGCTGTACGCGAGTTCCAAAAAGTCATGGAAGTTGACCCGGACGATGATCGTGTTCAGCTAAGAATGGCCTACTGTTATGAAGAAATGGGGCACGATGATGAGGCGGCCCGGATCTATATTAACGTTGCCTCTGCCTACCAATCCCAGGGTGTTTACCAAAAAGCCCTTGCAATGTTAAAGCAGGCACAAAAAAAACGCCCAAACGACGAAGAAATTGCCATGAACATGGCCGAGCTATACAACGTACTCGGACTTCCCCACGAGGCAATGTCACAGTTGGAAAAATGTCTTGAGCATTCCAAAAACAATCGAATCGTCTATGGCCGCGTCCTGCAAATGATGGTCAGAGTTGATAGTGAAAATATTCAGACGAGAACGCAATATGGACAGTACCTCTATGAAGATGGCGATATCGAGGGAGCAAAACGGCAATACGCACTTGCACTCGCACAACTCTTAAGCAAAGAGCGTTATGTCGATTATGTTCAGCTAGCAAGACAGTATTTCAGAATCGATCCCCAGGATACCAATATTATCCGCGAAGTCGCCAAAATATATATCCGAATGGATCGCTATGACGATGCCGTGAACTTGGTTTCAACGCTTCCCCCGGATAACATCCCGCCTGAACTGCGTGAAATTCTCATTACCTGCTATACCAAACGGAAACGCTACGACAAAGCGGTAAAAGAACTTAAGACACTTGCAAAACAATATATTTCAGAAGGGAAAAGAGAGGATATTGTCGAAGAAGTCTGGCTTCGTGCACAGCAACTTGCCCCCAATGACCCTGAAATTGCCGAAGCTCTTGGCGGGGATATTCCCCCCATGCTTTCTGACAGTGCATTAAACATCATTCCTCAGAATGTGAATGGGGTCGCCCCAATCGGAGGCATCTCTGAATCTGAACGCATCATCGCCCATATGTTTAACCAGGCGATGGAATACTACCGAATAGGGAATATTGAAGACGCCAGGAGTTTGTGCAATCAGATCATCGACAGCAATGAAAGGCACATGCCTGCCCTCCAACTACTCTCCCAAATCTATGAATCTCGGGAAAACTACCCGGCACTTGCTCAAATTGAACGAAAACTTGCACGCGCGGTATTCGACAATGATCCCAATGAAGCTGTCAGGCACGTGCTCAAGGCAGAGAAAGCTACACCCAAAGCATGGGAAAATTTCAATCTTATGCTTGTCTTTGGCTTGAACCCTTCGGATTATGGAATGAGTGCCCCAGGTGCCTCTCACAGCGGCCAATCTGAACCTCGCATCTCACCAGCTGCACTGGAACAAATCACAGGATTCAAACAACCTGCCGCCGGGCCATCCCCCATTGCCCCAATCGCCGGCAGCCCCAAGTCAATTCCTCGCCCTCCTGCCCCCGGATCACTGCCCGCTGCTCAAACAGGAAAACCAAGCATTCCACCTCCTATCAACGCACGACAAAGGGCTACAACAATTTCTGCCGAGCTGTCACTCGATCGTGTACAATCTACGATGAACCAGCAGGCAGTTCAACCAGCTGATAACCCCATACAGCCATTCGGTCGCGCGTCTAGCGGAAGCCGCCCCATTCTGCAAGGGCAACCCAATGCGCTTCCCACCTCCAATGCATCGCAAGCTCAGGATTCTCCTTTCGGACGTGTTCCAAGCGGAATTCGAAGAATGCGACCGCCTACCATCAACCGACCTACCTCCTCGCTTCAGCTTGGCGTCGTCAATATCTCCCAAGTGGATGTCGCTTCTGGAAAACCCAACAATACCATCGAACAACTGAGTTCTGCTGTTACCGACGAGTTGGACGATGCTTTCGATGCTCTTTTCCAACCCCAGGCAACGACAGGTGTACAGGATCAGTCGCCCCAAACGCCTGAAGATAATTATACCAATACGGCCAGATATCAGAATCATTTTGCTGAACAAAATAATTATCCGCAAAATAATTTTGAACCATCCCAGCCCGATCAAGCGAAACCCACACCGTCTTATGTAAAACTACCTGCAATCAAACAACCGGACAATTTTGGCGAGCGTATGCCAGATCCTGCTCAATTAGCACAGCAGTCAGCGATACCTACACCAATTGCATCATCTGCCGTACCGCTCAATGTCATGACATCTTCTCTACAAACGGAGACGATGCCCGCAGAAGCGGTTCAATCTGAAGCTCGTATTCCCGAATCAGAAAGACAACGTGTCATTGAAGCCATCCAGGAAATAGAATTTTATGTATCGCTTGCTCTCCTGGATGATGCTAAAAATATGCTTGAAACTCTCATTCAGGAATTTGGTGACATCGACATTATTCACGATGAAAAACTCAAACTGAATGCCATGTAGTCTCATATAACTCAAACTTTTGTTTAGATATATGAATCTACAATATAATTATTCCATGGTTCATTTTTATGAGTATAAAAGGAATACATGGAATTTTGATTGCGTTATACCCAAAAGCCAGTGATTCGACTGGCGCTTTTTTTATACATAATAACTTTTGCTGAATAAAATCAGCAAAACAATAGGATTTTCTCATGGAACCTTTATACGATTCATCACAACTTAAATTTCATACATTGGCCGAACTCATTCGTGATTCTGCAAACAAATTTGCAGAACGTCCCATGATTGGCACCAAAACACATGGTCAATATCAGTGGATAACATACAGCGAGTTCGATTTGCAAATGAGGAAATTCCGTACCCTCATGAAAAAGGCCGGTCTGAAAAAAGGTGAAAGAGTTGCCATTATAGCAAACAATTCAGTCGAATTTGCCCTAACGGTATATGCTGCCTATGGACTCGGCGGAATCATTGTCCCAATGTATGAATTTCAGAAGCTCCAGGACTGGGAATTCATTTTTTCCGATTCAAAACCGATGTTGGCCGTCGTCGGTAATGACTCCATCCGTGAAAAACTCGAAGGCCTTCAATGCGAAAGTATAAAACAAATCTATGTGATTAACCCATCGGATCACAGCAAGGCACTATCAGAATTAATCAGCCAGGAGACGGAATTCACAGAGATAATGGATGATCTCACAGAAGATGACATTAGCGATATCATTTATACGAGTGGTACCACAGGTCGTCCGAGAGGCGTCGTTTTAACCCACAAAAATATTGTAGAAAATGTTAAAATTACAGCTGCAAGATTTCCAATCGGACCGACAGACCGCCTGCTCACCTTCCTGCCGTGGGCACATGCATTTGGCAAAACAGTCGAACTTCATATCTTCTTGGCAGTGGGTGCAGCGCTCGGACTGGCAGAATCTACACGTACCATTCAGGACGATTTGCTCCTAGTCAATCCTACGATTCTCAACTCCGTTCCCAAAATCTTCTGTAAAATTTACGACAAGATCCATCTTATGATGGAAAATAGTAAATCCAAACGCTTCCTTCTGGAATATACAGAAAATATTGCTCAAAAGAATAGAGCAGGTTCAGCCTCTCTGCTGGACAAAATGCAATTTGCCATACTGGATCGGGCAATCGCTGGAAAAATTCGCGCGGCATTTGGTAATTCGCTCCGTTTCTGCATCAGCGGCGGCGCCTCTTTGTCACCCAAAGTCATGCAGTTCTTCGAAAATTTCGGCATTAAAATATATGAAGGCTATGGCATGACAGAACATGCCCCCATCATTACGGTAAACAACCCGACACTCAAAAAAATAGGCTCTGTCGGCCGTGCACTCCCCAATGTAAAAATAGAAATACTCCATGATAACGATGCACTCGACAAATCTGACGAAAAATGTGGTGAAATCGTCGTAACCAGCGACTGTATCATGAAAGAATACTATAATTCTCCAGATGCCACATCTGAAGCGATTGATGAACAGGGGCGCCTGCACACAGGCGACATGGGATATCTTGATGATGATGGCTGCCTTTGGATTACCGGACGAGTCAAAGAACAGTATAAATTGGAAAATGGCAAATATGTTGTTCCTACGGCACTCGAAGATAAAATTAATAACTCTACCATGATTGCACAGGCTGTGATATTTGGTGCAGGAAAACCTTATAATATCGTGCTCATTCGACCAGCGGATGAATTCATTGCAAAGTTCAAAGAAGATAATAAACTCAATCATGCTTCCCAAGCTGAACTTGAGTCCAATGCCAAACTCCGTGAACTCATATACAATGAACTTCAGACGATATGTGCTGATTTCCGTGGCTATGAAAAACCACAAAAGTTCACCATCGTCCTGGATGACTTCACCATCGAAAATGGCCTGATTACCCCGGCACTCAAAATTAAACGCCGTGAAATCGAAAAGCGCTTTGCAGACAAAATTGCGGCACTGTACGAATAATTTTTTATCGTTGCCAGCCTATTGCATACGGCTGTCCTGACACCGCTATCTGGCTCTGCCAGATACGCGGCTTATACCCGGCTATTGGCAAAGCCAATACGCCGGGCTTTTTTTTCAATTATCCTTTGATCTCCGCGCTGCCTTGCGACTATACTATTTTTAGATTGTCGCTTTTATGCGACGAAAGATGATAGGGGCGACGATGAACGCTCTCTTTAAGAGGTAAAAGGATGCTTGTTTTCCAAAAAGTTTTTCAAACACGCCAGGCTGCAATGGATTTCTATAAGACGCAGCTGGCGCGTCAGCAAATCTATGTCGAAGCATTCGAAGGAGCAGCCAAAGGTACGGATGCACAAGTAAAATTGGAAATCCGTGAAACACAGCAAAAGATCGTTCTCAATACAAAGGTAGAACGTTCTATCGGCAAAAAAGAAGCTGCAGATCTTGGATACGGCCAACGACCGGGTATCATTCTCAACCTGACCATTACCCAAGATCTGATAGAACCACTGCGCAATTTTTTCCTGGCGCAAGGTCCTGCACGTCCTACGGCTACAGCAATAAAACAACGCATTCCTTTCGAGGATATTTCCAGTTGTACCCTCGAGCAAGTCGAATCTCAAGTCGATCAGTTCCTGGCTTTTGCCGAAAAAGGAAATTTATTTCAGCTCTTCAATGTCCGGCCAGATGTCGAAAGAAAAGAGCTTCGCAGTATCTATAATGTCGTCGTTCGAGTTCTCCATCCCGATGCCCACGGCAACGAGTATCCAGACAATATTGCACACAAGCTGGAAGATGCTTACCAAATCTTCAATGAAGCCTATAAAATTCTTCAAAATCCAGTGCAAAGCAAAATTTATCTTGAAATATCCCGTTCAAACAGAATTTCAGATGGAATGAGCTTAAATGATTATAAAAAGTGGCAGTCAGACTACCGAATGAAAAATGCCGCCAATATTCATAAAGCAGATGAACTCATGTCAGCAGCTGAAGACGCACTTATGAGAGGAGACAAAGCGACTGCTGAACAAAACAAACTTCTGGCCATGCAATACGATCCATACAATGAATCTGCTCATGCAATGATCATCACTTAGACTTTTTCTTTATGAAGGTATCCCAATGACAAAATCCGAACTAACTCAAAAACTGGCAGAAAAATTCAATCTTCCACCCAGGCATGCACGCATCATTGTCGATGCCTTTTTCGAAAATATACTTCGCGCACTCATTCTCGAAGATAAACTCATTCTCCGCGGTTTTGGTTCCTTCATTATCAAAACATACAAACCAAGACTCAGAAGAAATCCCCAGACCGGTGAATCTATTTTTGTTGGTGAACGTAAAAGTCTCATTTTCAAAGCAGGCAAATCTCTCCTTTCCAGACTGAATAAATCCGAATAAATGACAAAGATCGCCTTTATTGCCGCTTTTCCACCTCCCGTTACCGGACAAAGTCTCGCTGCAGATCTGCTTAAAAATGGTCTTCTCAGCGAGGATGTGGACATTTTTGATCTCAATCTCGCCGAACCTATTGGCGGCGAAATTCTGCCCAGAAGACTTTATCATCTCGCTGTTCTCGAAGGCAAATTGCTTTTTTTATGTATCTGTCATGGCGATCTCATTGTCTATATGCAGCTTGGACATGGGAAACATGCATTATTGCGAGATCTGATATTCATGCTTACAGCCATGATGACCAGACACCCATGTTTTGGTCATGTCCATGGCTCCGGATTCCGAAATGCCCTCGAATCACTCCCGCAGCCTATTCGATATATTGAAAAAAAATGTATACAACACTTAAGTGCGGCTGTTGTACTGAGCGATTCTCTCAAATCTATGTTTAAAGTACTCCTGGATGATAACAGAATATTTGCAGTAGACAATGGCATCGATCCCGCTTTTGTTGCACTGACGCAGGACAAATTTTCTTTCAATAGTGAACCAAAACATATACTGTTTTTAAGCAATCTGATTACCGCAAAAGGTTTTGCAACACTTTTGAGTGCAGCGCTCATTGCCCAGCAAAATCATAAGAATTGGATATTTACTTTTGTAGGTCAGAAGATTGCACGCCAGGATGTAGATATCGATAGCTATATTCAGGAGAATCACCTTCACAATGTCATCGTACATGATGTCATGCTTGGCGAGGAAAAACATACCGCGTATAGCGAAGCGGATATCTTTGTTCTTCCGTCCGAATATGAGGGACAGCCCCTCTGTATTCTCGAAGCCATGTTCGAATCTCTTCCGGTTATTACGACAAAAGTGGGCGGCATTCCTGAGATTTTTTCGGATGAAACCGGCGTGAGGTATGTCAATCCCAATGATCCGATGGGATTATATCAACAAATAGACACAATTTTTTCCAATCCGGAACTATTAATAAAGATGGGAACAGCTAATAGAAAATTGGCGCTGTCTCGTTTTACGGCTGAAAAACATATTGCCAAAATGAAAGATATTCTTTTTGCAAATAAAAATAGATGATGCATGGTTGTCGGGGGTAGGCGCGTATCGCGCAGCGATAGCGCCGAAGGGGGTAGGCGCGTATCGCGCAGCGATAGCGCCGAAGGGGGCTCGGCCCCCTCACACAAATAAATCAAAAGAGTGAGGCTGCACACATGAAAAAAGACACCACATCTTTAACGCTGACTTTTTTTGTCATTTGCATCGCCGGTTGTGCCTCCCAATCGCAGGTGCCAGTAAACACCCCAGCCACCAAAGAAATATCAGCGCCGGGATGTACTGCACCATGCGCCGATAATGAATCCTGTGTGAACGGAGAGTGTCGTGAAAATCCGCCCATTCGATGTGCACCGTTGCCCAAAAGTGACAAAGGCCGCTGTGATCGAGAGGGGGAAGGCAAGAAACTCATCGTTCGCGGCGATATATTAGGAATTGATAAGATATACGAAGGCGGCAGTGTCGTCATCGAAGATGGCCGCATCACCTATGTGGGATGCGACCCCGATGTATCGAATGCCACAGTTATTACATGTGCAGATTCGGTGATCAGCCCGAGTTTTATCAATGGGCACGAACATCTGACCTATTCGAACAATGTGCCCGCAGCGTGGGAAAAAGAGCGTTTTGCACACCGAAATGAATGGCGCAAAGGGCTGAACGGCCATACGAAAGTAAAAGGTCCTTCGACCAAACACAATGAAGTCGTCGAAATCCGTGCGCTTTTGTCGGGAACCACTTCTATCTTTGGCAGCGGAAAAATTGACGGGCTGGCCAGAAATATCGACAGCGAAACCGTCGATGGCATTCAGAGTGTTTATCAGACTTTTCCGCTCGGGGATGTAGACGGCATCTCGAAAGAATCGGGCTGCGACTACAATTACAACGAGGCCGTGCTCGAATCGGATGACGGCAGGCCCTTTGGCCCACATATCGGGGAGGGAATCAACCAATCGGCACTCAACGAAATGAAGTGTCTGAGCGGCCAGGGAACACATGATATCATGCGGGAAAATCTAGCGTTGCTGCACGGTGTGGCTTCGACGCCCGATATTATTGCCAAAATGGCTCAAAATGATGTCAAGCTCATGTGGTCGCCGAGATCCAACATTGCACTCTACGGCGATACAGCCATGGTTCCCATGTATGATCGGTTTAATATCCTCATTGGCCTCGGTACGGACTGGATCTACTCGGGATCGGCCACCATGCTGCGCGAACTGCAATGCGCCGATCATATCAACCAGAATTATTACAATCATTATTTTAGTGATTATCAGCTTTGGCGCATGCCTACTTACAACAATGCTGTGGCTTTTGGACTTGGACATCTGCTCGGCGCGATACAAAAAGATTATATTGCCGATATTACCGTATTCTCTAAAAAACAAGGCCAATCCGCCTATCGCGCAGTCATTGATGCCCAAAATAAAGATATCCAGCTCGTCATCATGAATGGCAACCCCGTCTTTGGAGATGATAATTTGCTTGTATCGGGTGAAGATTTCGACATGTGCGGTGCATCCAAAAAAGTAGATCTGGCAGTAACGGGCTATACGGGAACATTTGCAAATGCAGTATCGCATGCGGCATACCCGATGTTTTTCTGCGACATTCCCGAGCATGAACCGAGCTGCACTCCCGAGCGGACGCGCGAAGAGGACACGCACGCCCTGCATTCATCACAATACGAAGGAATGGTTCAACCCATCGATTCGGATGGTGACGGCATCCCCGATCAGACAGATAACTGCCCTGCATGGTTCAATCCCATCCGCCCCATGGATAACGGCGCGCAGGCCGATTTTGATGGCGATACCATCGGCGACATCTGCGATCCCAATCCCCTGTGCGCTGCAGATGCACAGTCTTGTCCCGAGCTGGTTTATGATGATTACGATTTGGACGGCATTCCCAACGAAAATGACAACTGCCCACGTATGGCCAATCCTGATCAAAGCGATCGCGACAGCGATGGCAAAGGCGATGCTTGCGACGCCTGTCCCGAAGCAGCCAATCCCGGCAATGACCGTTGCCCGATCGAAACTGTCACCACGATACAGCAGGTCAATCAAATGATCTGGACCCAATGCCCGCAAATCAAACCGGCCTGCAAAATTCAAAAAGAAATCAAAGTCGAGGGGCGCGTCACAGCCATCACAGCCCACGGCTTTTTTATCCAAATGCCCGTTGTGGGATCTCCCGAGGGTTCTGCCATTTACATTGCCGATACCACCCCTGTTCAAGTCAATGACGATGTCACGGTTCAGGGATATCCCGCCCGATATTCGGGACTGCCCAAGATCGTCCGGGCTGCCGTCACAGTTCGCAGCCATAACAATGTTCCCATCGAGCCTGTCAGGGTCAACGCAGCAGACATCACAACCGGCGGCCCCCTGGCAGAAAAATATACCGGCGTTTTTATTGAAATTGCCTCTTCTAAAGTCCTGCCCCACGACAATCAGGCCGCCTACGGCATGTATCCCATCATCGACCCAAGCCAAGGCACCATTTATCTCGATGATTTTATCTGGCGTATCGAGCCCGTCCCGAATGCAGGAACGACATTCCCATCGGTCCGGGGTATTCTCGTCTACGATTTCGACAACTTCAAGATTGCACCAAGAAACAACGAAGATCTATGACCCAATGTACCATCTGCCCCAGAGAATGTGATCTCAAGGAAGGACAAACCGGTGCCTGCGGTGCCAGACATGCAGCAGGCGATAAGGTCGTTCCTGTCGTTCCCGGCATTCTCTCTGCCATTCATCTCGATCCTATCGAAAAAAAACCGCTGAACCATTTTTATCCGGGAACGACAGCACTCTCGCTGGGGTCTTTTGGCTGCAACCTCTTTTGCAAGGGCTGCCAGAATCACGAAATCTCGCGTGCATCGGCTAAAGATACGTCGGGATTCAGAATGTCACCGGCTCAGATTGTGGCACAGGCCAAAGCCTACGATTGTCCGACGATCGCCTATACCTACAATGAACCCATCATCTGGGCAGAATTTGTCGAGGAAACAGCCCTTGCTGCGCACGAAGCACACCTGAACAATGTCATGGTCACGGCAGGCTATGTACATGAAAAATCGCGAGAAAAACTCTTCGCCCATATCGATGCAGCCAACGTCGATCTCAAAGGATTTACCGAGGATTTCTATCAATCGTGGACAGGGGCACATCTGCAGCCAGTACTCGACACGCTCGAATATCTCAACAGCATCCCCGGTTTCTGCCTCGAAATCACGACCCTGCTCATTCCAGGGATGAATGACAGATCCTCCGAATTAGAGGCCGAATTTGCCTGGATCACAGAGCATCTCGGCCCCGACATTCCCCTGCATTTAAGCGCATTTCATCCGGATTACAAGGCAACCAACATCCCTTGCACCCCGATAGAAACACTTTTAAATGCCAATCGACTGGCCAAAGCTGCAGGGCTGCATTATGTCTATCTCGGCAATGTCCGCATCGCAAGCGATACCATCTGCCCCGCGTGCCATCAAACACTCATCAAACGCATGGGCTATATGACACAAATCGTCGGCTTAAAAGATGGCAAATGCAGTCAATGCAATCATGATATCTATGGCAAATGGAATCGCCCATGATTTATCTCGATAATGCAGCCTCTACCAAACCCGCAGATGAAGTCATTGCAGCTATGCAGCCATTCCTGCAGGAGGCATACGGCAATCCTTCTGCTATCTACAGGATCGGCAGAAAAAGCCGCGATGCCATAGACCACGCCCGAAGTCAGACTGCACGCTTGATCGATGCCCGACCCGAGGAAATCTTTTTTACCTCCGGGGGAACCGAATCAGACAACTGGGCCCTCGTCGCGGGGTTCGAATCCCAGGCAGACAAAGGCAGTCATATCATTACAACTCGAATCGAACATCATGCCATTTTGAATACATGCAAATACCTCGAAACCAGCCGGGGAGCACATGTGACCTATGTCGACGTCCATGAAGATGGCATTGTCGATCCCGATGATATTCAAAAGGCCATAACCCCCCAGACTGTGCTGATTTCCGTGATGACTGCCAACAATGAAATCGGCACGATTCAACCCATTCGGGAAATTGGTCAAATTGCAAAGCAAAACAATATTCAATTTCACACCGATGCCGTACAGGCCTATGGACATATTCCCCTGGATGTTCACGCAATGAACATCGATTTGCTAAGCGCCTCCAGCCATAAATTACATGGTCCCAAAGGTGCCGGCATTTTATATATTAAAAAAGGCGTTAAATTTCCCGGCTTTATCCATGGTGGTTCTCAGGAAAGACAGCGTCGTTCGGGCACAGAAAATGTCGCTTCTATCGTCGGAATGGGCACAGCCGCCGAATTGGCTCTCAAAGCACAGGCACAAAACGACCAGATCATCCGCTCAATGCGCGATCACATGCTCAATCGCATTCTCAACGAAATTCCGGACGTCCATCTGAACGGCTCTCTGCAACATCGCCTCCCCAACAATATCAACGTCAGCTTTAACGGTATCGATGTCGAATCGCTCCTCATTCGCCTGGATTTACTCGGTATTGCTGCATCCAGCGGTGCGGCCTGCACCTCCGGTTCTCTCACGCCATCACATGTACTGCTGGCCCTTGGCCTCCCCCCAGAGCGATCAAAAAACGCACTTCGACTCTCTCTCTCTATCTATAATACAAAAGATGAAATCAATACCGTCGTCGATAAACTCAAGATGATCGTATCGGAACTTCGGAAATGAACGATGAATAATGCGGAATGCGGAATTGGGGTTGCAAAACTAAAGGGAAACTCTGAAGCTATGGATGAAGAACATTCATAATTCGTAATTCGTAATTCGTAATTGGGATGCAAGCCCCCAAAATCTCTCAGAAGCTAAAAAAATCCATTCTTTAGAAATAAAATCGAGAATGCCCCAATTAGCTCATTGCTCATTGCTCATTGCTCATTGCTCATTGCTCATTGCTCATTGCTCATTGCTAACTGCTCATTGCTAATTTCCCTAAAAGGATCTCTTTATGAAAACCGTCGTCGTCGGCATGTCCGGCGGAGTTGACAGCTCCGTTGCGGCCTACCTTTTAAAACAACAGGGATACAACGTCATTGGTGTCACCATGCAAATCTGGCAGGAAGAGGACACGTGCACTATCGAGAGAAACGGCGGCTGCTGTGGTGCCAGCGCGGTAGCCGATGCCCGCAGGGTCGCCAATTGCCTCGATATTCCTTACTATGTCATGAATTTCAGGGAAGTCTTTCGCCATAAAGTCATCGACTACTTCATTAAAGAATACCGCAGCGGACGCACGCCCAACCCATGTATCGCATGCAACCGCTATGTCAAATGGCAAAGCCTGCTCGAAAAAAGTCTCGCCATCGGTGCCGATTACATCGCAACGGGCCATTATGCCAAAGTCGTCCAGCTCGACAATGGTCGATGGACACTGCAAACCTCCAAGGAACTCAACGGCAAATCGAAGGATCAGACCTATGCTTTATACAACCTGACCCAATCACAGCTCGCCCGAACGCTCATGCCCATCGGCGAATATACCAAGGACGAAGTCCGCAAAATTGCCGAAGATGCAGGTCTCCCCGTCGCCCATAAACCAGACAGCGAAGAGATATGTTTCGTCCCCGACAACGACTATGCCGGTTTTATCGAACGCGACACGGGCATTCAGGACAAGCCTGGTAATTTCATCGATCTGAAAGGTAAAATCCTCGGTAAACACAAGGGTATCACGCATTACACAGTCGGCCAGCGCCGCGGCCTGGGACTCGCCGTCGGACACCCCATCTTTGTCAAAAAGATATGCCCTGCTACCAACGAAATCATACTCGCCGAAAATGCAGATCTCTTAGAAAATACATTAGAAGCCGTCGATATTAATATCATGGCAAAAGAAGATATCGCCACCGAACGCGTCATGGCTAAAATAAGGTATAATTCTAAGCCTGCAGCGGCAACCATTGAAAAAATCGGTGATGACCGCATCCGCTGTACATTTGATTCACCACAATGCGCCATCACACCGGGGCAATCCGTCGTTTTTTATCAGGATGACCATATTTTAGGCGGCGGTACGATTGTATAATCGCTCGCCTATTGCCTGCAGCAATACGGCTCGCTATCGTGCTATGGCGCTCGCGCACCATACGCACGATATTTTTTTTCATACATCACACAGCCATTGTATGACACCCTATGACATCTCATTCATAGGAGATGATCATAAGATCATACTGTGTCATGCTGAATCTTTTCTACCGAATGCCCAAATCACAAAAATATTCCTATAATTCAAAAGATTGCAATACCCCCAAAAGAATGACGCACTGTGGCATGGTTATTTCTTTATCCATGCAATGCACAACGGATGCATCTGGCATCTCAACGTTTTCTTTTAGATCTGGTATTTCTTATGAAACGCATTATTACTTCAATACTCTGTTTATTCTTTGGTCTGCTCTGCAGCACTGCTCATGCCGAAACCAAAACCGAATCCCGAATGGTTGTCGAAAATGGCCGTATGATCGTCAAACAAGTAGAAGTTCAGGTCGAAGAATCGCCCGAAATTACGACTGACGAAAAAGCAGAATGGATACCATCCGGGCCATTGAACAGCCTGACCATTGCTTATGGTGCCATGGCTTATGCATACGGAGGTTGGGGACCGGCTATCGATTTATCCTATTTGAGACAAACTGGTGAATCGGTACGCCATGGGCTATCTTTTAGATGGTTCCATGATAACGAGCATGAACAGCATTATATCGGTTATTATGATAAAGATATTTATGGATGCACGCAGATCAGCATGGCTTCACTCGATTACCAGCTGCAGGCATTTAAAAGATATGGTGGTTTTGAATTCTCACTGACAGGAGGTTTTGGCCTCGGTTTAGCATTTGCCAAAAACCACAAAAGAGAAGTACCAATTCAACGCGAAAAACATCCCAATGAAGATCTTGAAGGTGAAGGTATCGGCGATTTCATTTTGTATGGATTTTATGGCGATAACAGAGATTTCTTCTTTGATATATCTCTGACTGCGGCGCTCGAATATTATTTGGGCGATCATTTCTCGTTTGGGGTGAATACATCCATTCACTATCATACCATGATGTACATCGACATATCTGCATCGGCACAGGTTAAAGTACTTTTTTAATGATTATTTCATGTTTATCGAGAATTCATTTTTAATATATCAGGCGCAGGCGTATGCGCACAGCGCATAGCCGCGCAAATGCAGCCGTATTTGCCGAAGGCAAATATGCGCATCTCCCAATATATATTTTCTTCAAAAAGCTCCAACCGCCGAATCTATCTCAATATTATCCTGAGAATCTCACTCGTTTGGGCATTTCGAAATGTTCCAAATCATGAGCAACGCATGTTTCGGGGAATATTTCTCGAGCCTGAGCCAAATGATCGTGCAGATTGGCATAACGCTGCGAAAAATGAGAGAGAATCAGTTTTTTTGCCCCGGCTTCCCTGGCGATGATTGCAGCCTGCCGTGCAGTTAAATGCATATATTCATGTGCCTGTGTTTCTTCCGCATCGAGGAAAGTCGCCTCAGTCACAAGCATATCGACATTTCGGGCGAGTTTGATGGCATTTTCACAAGGACGGGTGTCCATAATGAAGGCAAAACTCTGACCGGGACGCTCGACACTGACGTCTTCGAGGTGAATCACGCGTCCATCGTCGAGGGTTAAAGCACCATTGCGTTTGAGTTCGCCGACTTTGGGTCCAGAGATGTCATATTCTTTCAATTTTTCCATGCATATCGAACGCGATTCGGGTTCATCTATGCGATACCCCCAGCATTCTGTGCGATGTTCAAGCTTTTCTGTCGATAGAAGGAGTTCATCATTTTGAAAGATAATCCCCGGCTCTCGAGTAGGATGTGTCTGAATATCGACGACTCTTTGAAAAAGCGATGCATGCGACATTGCATTGAAAAAGCACTCACCCGATGCCGGGAAATAAGCATGTACCGGATGAGGTGTTTTATCGAGGCTCAGGCGCTGAATGACACCGGGCAATCCGAGGCAATGATCGCCATGAAAGTGCGTCAGTGCAATATGCGTAATGGATGTTGCCGAAACTTCGGCAAACGTCATTTGCCGTTGAGTCCCCTCGCCCGGATCAAATAGAATGCCCTGAGCATCCCATCGCAAAAAGTAACCGTTGTGATTACGATCACGGGTTGGCACCTGGGCCGATGTTCCAAAAATTATGAGTTCTCGCATTTTCCCCTCACTCAAACGTACAGCAGTTACCATCCGAAATGCCGTCTATCCATTCGATATTTTCGGGTGAAATCTGTTCAAGCTCGATTTTTTTTGCAAACGCATCGATGAGTTGGTTTCGCGCATTTTGAATGGCTTCGGGAGAGGGGGGTTGTGCGATTGCAGATTGTGCGGCGAGTGCAGCAGATGCAACCGCCATTCCCTGAATAAAAGTGCGTCTTTTCATGGTGCAAACTCCAGCGCACAAGTGGCCAGGCCACCGATTCGGACTGGCTTTCCGATAGGACGCGCTGACTTGAGCAAAGAATACAAATCCATAGGATGCGTCATGGGGGCAACATGGCCAAGGCAACGCCCTTCCCGATACAACACCCCGCCTTTTGGGAATAAAACATGTGTTTCTTTGGGTCCGAGGGTCACCACACGAATATCTTCGACTATGAGGATTCTGCCCGCCATCATTTCAGATATTTTTTGAGGCGTGAGTTCGATTTCCTCACTGTCTGCCTGTGCAGCAGCCAACATAGGGCAATAGACCTGCAGGGGATCGGATTCATCTGTTGCGGCATGCCCATTTTGAGAAGAAGGTATTTCTTCGGCCTGACTTGCCTGCATCATTAAGATGGATTTGACGAGATGTCCATTTGCGTCCACAAGATAAGACCGGCCAAACACGGGGGCATCGGGTGTATCCATTAAAACAAGAAAGCTCGATAAATGTGCGGCATTAGCCCTAAATGTTTCTGCGGACTGAAGGCATTCATTTAAAAAAGCAATCAGCAGTTTTGCAGCAGCACCAGGCATCAAAATGATATGATCGACATTTTTTCGATTCCATGCATAAAAAGGGGTACCCTGAACTGAAAGCAAATCTTCGCACAAATTCTCAAGATTCATCGTATCACTAAGCCGATAAACCGATGAAATCATTGTACGCTTGAACAGAGGATAATCGGGATGCCAAATCGTAATGGTTTCGTCTATTTGGGTTTGGGGTGCAAAGTAAAAAGCATTGGCATCCACCCAGCAAAACAGCAAAGGCTGACGCATCCATGAAATTCCCCCGTGTGACCAATGTACATGGCAATCAAAGAGGAATCCTTTTTGAAGGATATTTTTTGTCGTCTGATAGATACGATGGAAGATGACCGGCGACAGCATTTGTGCGATTTCTGGATCATAGTGCAAAAGGTAAGCCGGGCGCTCTTCAATGACAGGATTATCAGCAAAAGGAGGTCTGGGATCATTCCCCAAAACGGCAGTCGAAAGCCGCCTGGAGACGTAATCGTTCCACTCGGAAATTGCCGAAAAATCTGCGCATGTTTCGGTTGAAAATACCCATTTAGCGGATTTTTTTTCGGAAACGAACAATTCGACAGCCAAATCATCCCACAAATGAAATGCGTCGACCCGTCCGTTTTGAAATGAAACCTCGGCATGATTCGAACCGAATGCACGCACACGCTGGTATTGTACCGATGTTTTCTGCTTGGTAAGCTGACGGTATAAATCGAATAACGTTGGCAGAAAATCTCTGAAATCTGACATTAACGCAATCTCATCAATCTCGATGCATTCACGGTGCGATAACCGACTTCATCGAGTGCTGCCTGCGTATCCGCATCATTGGCATCCAAATACATGAGTACAGCCGGTTGTTTTTCGAGCAGCAGTTCAGCCGTTCGTGCATGAATGCCGCGCATGACTTTAGGACGTCGCATGGCCACCGGGAAATGCGCATTATCGAGAAAGATACCGACAGGTGTTTCACTGAATTTACAGACGAATGCAGGTTTTCCGCGATGAAATCCCAGAATGATGGAGCCGGACTCGATGAGCTGAGCACAGTTCTTTTCGTGTGCGTCCTTGCTCATTCTTCGAACGTCCATTCCCAATTCATCAATCAATGCCTCGCCATAAAAATCGAATACGAGCGGTAAATCTTTTTTATTGGCATACCGAACGGCATACGCATCATTCTGTTTGCATGCAATTTCCGTCAATTCGTACAAATTAAGCTGAACATCCGTGATGACAGACTTTTCTGTCATTTGAAATCCCTGCCAGAAAGCCCTGACCATATCATTAGGTCCAAACACGGAATGTGTCGCACCGCCGCTTCGTTTCCCCTGACTTCGGGCAAGTGATTTACCCAGATGCATCATAGGTTCACGATCTCGGCCATATAAATAGACAAACGTCTTTGTAATATAAGCGACACAAATGATCTGATCGTTATAGAATGTTCCATTCCACCAGCCAGAAAAGCCATCTGCCAAAGCGGCTTTCATTTCGAGTGCTTCATATTTCCCGGAATTATCGAGCAATGTCTTAAGTTTATCGACATCCTTCTCCCCCAAATCCCAGCTTTGATATTGTTTTTCTGTGACATCCATAAGGTATTCCTATTTCTGGTTGTTAGATTCCAATTCGAAAGATTCTTCGGCATCCGCGACAAGTTCTTTAAAAGCATTGGCCTGGCTGATGGCGCTCTCTTCGATGAACTCGGGTTCCATCGTTGGCATACTCTTCGTCAGTTCACCGGTTGGGTCCGGGATGCGAACACTTGGCACATCGACGCCCGTTTGTTCAAGAACGCGTTGTCGCTGTTCCCGAGTCAACATAACTTCTACAACAGCATCTACGTGGCTCTGTACTTTATTAGCCCCTCTTATTTTGTCGGCTTCAGCCTGCATCTCAGCGCACATAGTCTCCAATTTTTGAGCTGATTTCTGGATTTCAGCCATCAACATGTTCCGCTGATCATCATCTTTTGCTTTTTGAACCTCACTGGCGAGAAGCTCGAGTGCTTTTTTTTCATTTTCGATGGCAGTCGTATCAAATTTGGGATTCATGCATCAGCTCCATTCATGATTGAGGGGTATCCTTCTTGTTCCAAAGGACTTTAGCAATATCGCGGGCAGCCTGACATTCCTCTGCTTCTTTCATATAAAAGAGTTTAAGTCGTTCAGCTTCCTGCATTGCAGCAATGGACATGGCTTCCGCCATTTCATCCATCGGATCGGGCTGGTTCTGTGCTTCCTGCCATTTAGCCAATTCTTCGAGATAATCCCGATAATCCTCATCATACCGGTTCAAACGCTTTGCCTGCCGAATGGCGAGTATGGTAAAATCATCCGGATCAGAAGTCTTCATACGCCTAGTGTAAAGCCCTTCTTTATCCTCCAAGATGAGTTCCGTCATGTCGCGTCCCGTCTGATTTTTGACGATGCGCTGCTGTTCCGGTGTGAGTGCAATTTCACACTTAACTTCATAATCAAAGGGAATTTTGGGCGGCTGAGGCATTTTTTCCTGTGACATAAACCCTCCATGTCCAACAGGTACACACGCTTTCTACCACAAAATATTATTTTTTATTGAAAAAAATGTCATCCTTTCAGCCAATGGACCAATCCACGCACAGCCGTACCTCCAGTTACAAGCTGATCCATCCATTATCAAAGATCCACGGCCATTTGGCGAACCAATTTAAATTTTGCCATGTTTAACCACCGTGGATATGACTTGTTCCGATAGCTAAATTATTTCATTGCTTCGAGCTTTGAGCGTTGATTGGTCAATCTCCTCTCAATGCTCCAAGCTCTAAGCTAGGATGGAAGTTATCTATAAAAAAATATCCACACTCATTAAACAAAGCCTTAAATTTAGCCGCCACTAAACCTACATCAACATACACTACACTCAATCATCTATCATTGGGCCCCACCCGTGCCACCCGCCTCCACCAGACTCACGCTCTGGGCGCACTTCGGCCTAGCCGTTGTGTTCTAATTTTTTGCACAACAGCCTGCTTCCGTGTCGGTTTGCATGGAGTCGGTTTTCGAAGCATAAGAGAATCTCGTCAGACTTTCATACACCTGCGAATCCCGCTATGAGAATGAGTCCACGAAGCGCCACAGCCACCCATGCCTGACAATCTCAAGACCGTCATGAGCCCGATGACATTGAACGTTTCATTATATTAATGGGCAAAAAATCCCAAAAAGGGCCAAAAAAAATCGTATCAAATTATTTCTGAGTGCGCCGTCTATGTCAGGCCGTTTTGTAACGGCCTGACATACGCCGTGCGCGCACGCCTATTTCGATAAACG
The DNA here is from genome assembly GCA_002395385.1 of Myxococcales bacterium UBA4248. Lineage (GTDB taxonomy): Bacteria > Myxococcota_A > Bradymonadia > UBA4248 > UBA4248 > UBA4248. The sequence continues at coordinate 2,912 of DGWW01000294.1, read as the reverse complement.
AAATACGGCGTGCTTTTTTTTCTGGACATTCATACCCAAGGTGATTTCATATTATAATGTCGGATTCATTGCGCAGAGACGGTTAGGGACGTCCCTATGTCAATCGCACAACGTAACTTTCCCAATCAGCCAGTCATTATGAGAATACGCCGAATCATTCCCCTGTGTTTACTCAGTGCAGCCCTTTGTCTATCGTGCAGCAAAAAAAAGGAAGAAACTCCCAAAGAAGCAGAACCTGTTGCAGAAACGGAAATGCAGCAGGCCGCAGAAGCCGATTCAGAAGCAAAAGGCGACAATGCCGAAGGAAACGATGTTGCTGCTAAAGCGGATAGCGATCTGAACGACCCGGCAGAACATCCTGCGCCTCAAAATGTTCGCAGTTCCCGCAAACCACTGTGGCATGGTTATGTACCGATTCAGGCCAAAACACCTGGCATTTCACAAAATCCGCTTCTAAAGACCATTCCCAATTCGAGTTTTCTAATTATTGCATCCACAGGTGCATTTGATTACCAACGCAAGGATCTCGATGATTTTTTCAGCCATATCTCTACGCTGGTGCTATCGCATCTCAAACAGATTTCTGAAACAGAATCACCATTTCAAAAATCTGTACACACAATGTTCCGCGGCATTTTCAGGAATTTTTCATCGAGCAAGCTCATGAGTCTTGGCCTGAGCGGTGAGACATTGGGGCATTTTGCATTTTACTTTGTTCGCCAGACCCCGGTTCTGAAAATCACACTTTCAGATGTGGAAAAATTCCAGAGTATTGTCGAATCCTATTGGAAACAGAACAACATCGAACTGCGTACACCTGCCGATTTGACGACACCGTGGTCACTCATCCGAATAGACGAAAATGATTCTGCAGCACTTGCCATGCACTGGGGACCGGACAGTCTGACCATAACCCTCGTGAGTGACGATGAACATACAGGAAAACTGCTGCCCGATTTATCGGCTGTTCCTCCGGAAGAGAAATCCGCAGTTTCTGCGCTCTCGGCAATATCCACCTCCGATTCGACCTATATTGTCGGCCTTCTCGACATGAATGCCATGCTCAATCAATTGGTGCAGCTTCAGGAACAGGCAAAAAAATTCTCAGGCAATTCAGACAAAATCGAAATGGACAAGCGCTGTATCAAGGATCTGCATCGCATTTCCTCGGTCGTTCCGCGAATTGTCCTGCAGGTCATGCCGATATCGGGAGGGATGGTATTTGGTGTAGATGCCAAATTCAGCCTGGAGCTTCAGAATGATGCCTGGCTTAAAGAAATAATGCCCCACCCCCCCCGGGTCACGCAGTTCCCCAAATATGCAACCATGCCGCTGGCAAATTTCTGGCTAACCCTGCCTGTCAGGCAGCTCATGACCATGAGTGCCATGTACCGCGATGCCATTAAACTGGAGCCATTCACATGTCCATGGTTGACCGGTCTGAATGATCTCGAAGATGACACCATAGGTGAGATGACTTCCATCCCGCAGTTTGCCTTGCATACGCATTATGTTGGGGCTGTTTTGTACGAGGGTACAGTAGATACTCCCAAAAAGTACGCAGCCAGTTATCGTTCGGAGAAAGCCGCGGAGATGGCGTCCCTCATGCACCTGATTCAGTCAGATAAACTGCTCAAAAAAATGGGGCTGGCTGGAGCAGAACCGGCAGAAGTCCCCGCGCCGGATCAGGATAATGACGACAGTACCGTCAAGCCCGCCGCTACCGGCGTTGCAGAATCTCCGGAAGCGACGCCAGACGATGCCGCCGCAGGAGCGGCGCCAAAAGAAGAACGGGCTGAAAACGCAGAAGTCGTGCAGCCAAACCAACCCGAAGGTCCTGTCATTTATGATGATGCCAAAATTGCAATGGATGGTGCCCCCAAAAATGCTCTTTATCAGGTCACGGACGAATCGATCATTTTGGCTTCGGAGGATAAATTTCTAAAAGACATGTCCCTGGAGCAACTCAAAACGACCGATTCATTCATCCATTTTGAAATGAGTGAGCGCCTGCTGGAAAAGCAGGATGCAGATATAGACAGGGATTTTCACATAGGCGTGGACATAGGGCTCACGCTTAAATCGGTGGATATCACGTTACGATATGCTTTAGAATAAGACAGATGCGCATTTTGGCGAATGCCAAAAAAGCATCTGTGCGCCGGCGTACGAAGCAGCCGGCGCGGCCATAGCGTATGGCAAAGCCATAGCGATGGCGCCCCCATGGTTGATTTTTTAAACGGACTGTGGACAAATCAGGTCAATATGCATTAGAAATGTATTTGGGTTTCCGTTTGCGCGAACTTTGAGAAGGAGAGATGTCCTTGGTGAAGTTAGTATTCAACGATCAGGGTGGTTGGGAAAAGTCAGTTGAACTTGGCGAACACAACAATGTGGTGATGATTGGCCGAAATCCGGACTGCGGAATTCAGACCACAAATGCATCCGTTTCGCGCGTTCACGCGATGGTGACCTGGCGTGATGGCAAATTATTTGTACAGGATCCGCCGAACGGGCGTCCGACGAATGGCACAAAAGTCGACGGTATGCGCCTGCAGCCTGGCGAAATGCTAGAGCTTTTCGTAGGCAGCGAGTTGATGTGCGGTAATTTTTCCATTCGTGTGGTAGGCGACAACAATGCGGCGGACAATGTACCGCACATGCCGGAACAGCCTCAGGGCGGCGTGATGCCAATGTCGCAAAATCCGATGATGTACCAGCAGGCTGGCTATAATCCCAACAACGGGCGCGGGAACAACAATTTCCAGCAGCCGCAGGGCGGCGGACGCGGATATCAGGACAGCCGCAACCCGATGCAGCGTCAGGGCGGGCAAATGCAGCCGATGCAGATGCAGCCCCAGATGAGCGGGCCCGCAAATCAGCAAGTACAGCCCATGATGCAGCCGGTACAG
>DGWW01000085.1 GCA_002395385.1 Myxococcales bacterium UBA4248 | reverse complement strand
CCCCCTTGTCACTTCGTGACATTCCCCCTCTCCGTGAACGGCGAGGGTGAAATTAAGGTGGCATTTGATTTGTTCTCGGTGCCCTCAATTCGCACCGTTCGCAGGACGGTGCTCATTTCGGCCCCCTTGGAACCCGCAATCATTATTTAGTTATCTCTTATCTTTTGCTTTTCACAAACCATAACGAACGATCACTCGATGGAGCCCCTTCCCCATCTCTCTAAAGTATTGATTTTAAGCATCATATAAAGCATCAAGCAAATAATACGCCTCTTTCCTGATGCCTGATGCCTCATGCCTTGTTATTGTATTGACTTTGGAAAAAAGCTCAGCGCCCCGGCTGGGTAGTAACAAAAAATAAAATTTACGTTTTTTTTGGCGCTTTAATTAAGACAATGCGTATAATTAGATGTCGTATTTTGCGACGTGCACAGTTTTGGTGAATACGAATGACATCCAAGAAGATAACGCGCATGAAGGTCAGCAAAAAATCCATTTTGTTTGCCTGGCCAGATCAGAAACAGCAATCTGCAAAGAAGCGAGAACAACGCGCAGCCAAACGTCGTATGGCGGAAGCCGAGAAAGCGCAGCCCACTGCGCATCACGAAGAGATTCCGGACAATCCCGAGGTCAGCGCCCGGCTGAGCAATCTTTCTTTCCGGCATGCAGGCGCACGTCCGGCGTGGTTTGATTTTGAGCCGCTTGCCCTGCCTGGCCGCATGCGGCAATGCAAAAAGATCTTCTGGAACATCATTGAGTCTCAGACAGCAAGCCGCAAGCGCATCACGGCTCTGACAGCCGAGCCCGGCATGGGGAAAACCTCCTTTTTATCCGAGCTCTATGGCATGCTTGAGACGGCCCCTCATAACATTCTGACGCTGGCCCCAGGCATCCCCGACAAGCGGCCGTTTCAGGCCCTTCGCAATATTCTCGAACAGCGTTTTTACATTTCTGGAGAAGCCTCCTTTGAGAGCATTACCCAGTATGTTACGGGTGCCATTGAATCGATAGTGACGTCCGATCCCGGACGGGTAGCCAATGGTCTGATCACGCTCTGGCAACCCAAATCCAAGCCGACGGACGCCAGTGTACCGGTTCAGAAAGCGGATGATTTTCTCAATGGTTTTGATGCAGCTTTTGACAGCACCCACCAAAGCCAGCAGTCGCCTGCGCAGAGGCGGTCACCGGATCCCCGCATTGCCAATCTGCCCAAGGCCGCACCGACCCCGCCACCGCTGGCCACCCAGGTCACGTCGATGGACTCGGTGATCGAAGCCTACCGGAAATCCCAGGAAATCCACGAAGTATCCCAGGTCAATCCGGCTGTGGATTCTTCGGGTGTTTCGGGCGTTTTTTCGGATTCTTCACAGCCAGGAATCCGCAAAGAGATGGACGAAGAGAACGCCATTCCGGCGGAACTGCGCGGCAGAACCGAGACGACCGCCATCCTCTTTTGCAACATGTCTGAGATGTCGGACGAGAAGAATGAACCGGCATCCGTTCAACCTGCCGAAGAATCCACTGCGGCCTACGTGGAGCGCGTCACCCAAACGGTCATTCAGCCCCTGACGCAGTTTTTCGAAGCCGACCTCAGGCGCAACCGAATTGTCATCGTCCTCGATGATGTCGATAAATTCGACGACGCCTCCCTCAATCTTTTAGGGCAGGTTTTTATGCGTCTGCCCGAGCTGCCCCTGACCATCTTTATGACGGCAGGCAGCCCAGGCGAAGTCCCGGCGTTTTTTTCGCGGTGCCCAGTGGAGTTTACAGAACTTCAATCTTTGAGCGACGGCGATTTGGCACTGCTCACGCACAGCATACTCAAAAAATTATCCGAAACCCGCGAAAAGCTCATTGTCCCCAAAGAGCTCTGCAATCTGATAGCACAACGATCGTTTGGCAGTCCCAAGCGCACGATTGAGCTCACACTCAAGCACCTCAATCCGGACAGCATGATCCACTGGAACGACGCGATCGAAAGGCTCAAGCATGAACCCATTCCCCATGAGCTTGGGCTGAACATGGTACGCCGTTTTAAGGAGACGCCCGAACTGGAACGCATGGTACTTCAGGTAGCCTCTCATCTGAGTGCTCCTTTTACCGTATCGACCATCGAGAGCCTGCTTTCGACGTGGCCCGATCTCAAACTGCCCGACGATTTTTCGTGTTCCAAACTCCTCAAAAAACTTCGGGAAACGGGATTTCTCGAATATGCGGACGGGCCTTTTAGCGCCAACACACCTTCCTATACATTCAAACACGAAAGCGAACGCATGATGATTTTCAGCACGGTCAAAAGGCCGATGCGCCATCATGTCTATTTAATGGCAGCCCAGTGGTATTCGCTCAACAATCCGAATGGCATTCACGATGAAGTCATCGGTGATTTTTGGCGGAATTATCAATATCTGCATGAATCCTGCCGGTACTATAAGCGCGCCGCGCGCCGTGCGGTTTCGGCAAGCCATCTTCCCGAAGCATGGCGTTTATTCAGAAAGCTTCTCAAGACACTTCCGGACGGCAATATTGCCGAGCGCACCAAACTGTCCCTGGAGGGTGCTGCGGTGGCATTTCGAATGGGCCAGGTGGATGATGCCTTCAGATTATGCCGTACCTCCTGTCACCATGCATTAAAGATTTCCGCTTACAACCAGGCTGCACGTTCATGCATTCAGATGGCGTCCATGCTCATCGAGATGGGCAGCATCCGACACATGCACCGCTATACTGCGCGAGCCAGTGAATTGCTCAATCGCGACGGGGACGCGGTTGCCGTATGCAGGCTCTACAAGGTTCTGGCACGCAGTGCCCTGTTCATGAGCCACTATGACGAAGCGCGCCAATATGTCGAAAAGGCAAGGCAGGCGCTGAGTACCGTCGCCCCTCACCCACTCGATGCGCTCGAACTCGAATGGACTGAGGCCGAAATCGAAGCAGACAACGGCAATCCCAACCAGGCGATTCAGATGCTCAACCATGTCATCGAAGAAGCCACGCTGCACGGCGAAGTCCGGTTAAAAGCCCAGGCCTATCGTTCGCTCGGCCATATCTACGATTTGACTGACAACCTTTCGGGAGCACTGGAGTCGTGGAATCTCTCTCTGGGCATGGTCCAGGAAATGAACGATGTCATCCTCCATGCCAATCTGCTTGCAGATATCGCCGACGGTGCACTTGCACTCGAAGCGCGCAAAACAGCGCGGGCAGCCACGGAACAGTGCCTCGGACTGGCCCAGCAGACCCATCAGAAATTGCTGATAGCCAGATGCCTTGCCAATACAGCTGCCCTCCAGTATTCCAATGATCAATGCGACAAAGCCATGAGAACACTCAGAAAAGCGCACAAGAGCGCCACCACGCTCAAATCCGCCCGGCTCTGGATACGCACCCTGTCTCTGTTTGCACGCCTCATCTCAAGTGACACCTGCGCCCAATGCAATTATGAGAAAGCTGAAATCATTTATCAGAGACTACTCGCCATCTGCAGCAACAAGCAAATGACGCTTGAGAAAGCGCGATCACTCAATAAATATGCGCAATTTCTCGTGACCACACATCAAACGCCGAAGGCACTCGAAGCGCTCAATGCCGCACGCGACATTTACCAGAAATTTGATCTTGAACGCGTTGTAAAACTCATTCAGGGCCGCGTCGAAGAACTCATGCAAACGGACGAAACATAAGGGGATTGGATGTATCAGCAAGCAGAAACAGATCCTTATGTTGGAACACTTTTCGCCGAACGCTATCTCATCAATTTTCTGGTGGCACGCGGCGGCATGGGGAACATCTATCAGGTACACGATATACAGACAGGCCAGATCGTAGCCCTCAAACTGCTTCGTTCCGAATATAACCATGATCGCATTATCGTACGGCGTTTTGAGCGCGAAACCGATGTCGTCTCCAAACTCAAACATCCCAACATCTGTCAGCTGTTCGATTCCGGTTGTACCAAAGAAGGCGTGCATTACTTTACCATGGAATATCTCGAGGGCCAGGCACTCGACACACGCCTCAAAGAAGTCCATACCCTCCCGCCTGACCGCATCATAGAGTACATGATTCAGGCTTCCGCCGGACTCTGCGATGCCCACAATAACGGCATTATTCATCGCGATCTCAAGCCCGCCAACATCTTTATTATCCATGCCTCGGATGAACGGGATTTCATCAAAGTCCTCGATTTTGGTATTGCCAAAGTCGAAAACTACGAAGAACTCAACGAACGGCTCACCAATGCAGGGACGACACTCGGAACCCCTTACTACATGTCCCCGGAACAGATTCAGGGATTCGAGGTCGATGGCCGAACCGATATCTATGCTCTCGGCATCATTTTATGGGAAGCTCTCTTCGGTGCCCCGCCTTTCGTGGGAAAAAATCTCATCGAAACCTTCAAACTGACACTCAAAAAGAAACTCCCGAAGCTCCCGCTCTCTTTGCGAGCCGATCCCGTTTGGCGAAAAATATATAAAGTCCTGCAAAAAGCCCTCAAAAAAGACAGAAACAAACGCTACGGGTCCATTCAGGCGTTTATGCGCGATCTCGAAGACATTCGATTGCTCACGGCCAACCAAAAACTGCCACACAACGAGACCCCCAAATTTGTCCCAATCGTGCGCCTGGGCAAATTCATCCGAAAACTGCCTGCACACAAAAATATATTATGGGGCATTCTGGCTTTTCTTTGCATAACCACCCTCATTCTCCTCGTCATATTCCTACCCGACTGGTCTGGAAGAATTCCTTCCAATAATCAGGAATCCATGCAGACGGACTATGAAACATACAAGTTTATGACCGACATCCGCGCCTCAGTGATGCTGGATGGCAAAATGCTCGGATCCACACCGCTGAGCGTCGATTTGTCACAGACACCGCCATTCTCAGTCATCATTATGGCACCCGACGTGACCGACTTCCCCATCGATATCAAGTCCAGATCCGATGGCATTACCTCCTATGCGGTCAACTTAAAACCCAAACATTCTGATGCACCAAAGATCCGCATCGAATCCACACCTCCCAATGCCGAAGTCCTCATCCAGGACGATTCTGCGACATTGGACAGCAATGCAGTGCCCCTAAAAACACCTTGCACGATCGAAGCCCCACACCAGGCAAAACAACCAATGCGCGTCATCCTCAAACTTGCAGGTTACAAAACCGAAAATATCACCGTGATTTCCAATGGCGGTGACATGCTGATCAAAACCAATCTGTTCCAACAATAGTGAATCACGATGCGAAAACTACTCATACTTGCATCCGCCGTTATCCTGCTGGGCGGCTGCGGAAAATCGACCTCTGACGCCCGATCTTCGGACGAGTTTAAAATGAATCTGCAAACCTCACAGGAATTGGCCGAAATCGACGCAGATCTCGACACACTCCAGGCCGAGACGGACAACCTCAAAGACAGCTATCAGGAAATCCAGTCCAACCTCCTGCCGCACATCAAGCTCGAATCCGAAGTCGAACAGGCAAAACAGCTCGTGGTCTATATCAACGAGAACAGCGTGCTCATCGTCAACGACACCCCCATGTCCAAAAACGATTTTACCCAATTCGCCGACAAAAACCTCCCCACGCTCTGCATGCCGACACCGCGATTATCCATCCATTCCAAAGCAATCTACGACACTGCGGCATGGGTACTCGACACAATCTATTCACACGGCTGCTCCAACGTGTCTATCGAGTAAGCCGGCTCTGCCTGCGGCATACACCGGCTTTTTTGGCCTGCCTGCGGCACGGCCAAAATCGCATGCTATTTCGGCCGGACGGCCTCAATACGCATGCTTCTTTACGCATTCAACAGAGCGTTTCTTCAAGGCATCCTTCCTACCCCAGGCAATGCCAATCCCAAGACAGATTTGCCCAAGAATTGCCAAAATAACATGAATGGCCTCCACACCTGCATGGTGTGCAGGCGCAATCGACGAAGGATGAATTCCGCCAAACAGGCGAACCGCCATGTGCGTAAAAAACATCGCGGGAAGACCCAAAATAATGAGCGATGCCGTCAGTTTCTTGTTGATCAAGGCCTCTTCGCCCAAAATTGCGACTGCAATGCGCCATGACACAAAAAAGAGCGTCATCAGGAACATGCCTGTAATGCGCGGTTCCCAGACCCAGGCCGCCCCCCAGGCATGATACCCCCACCAGGCACCCGAAAGCATCGTCTCCAATGCAAAAAAAATCCCCGCCTCACAACAGGATACAGCCATGCCCTGCGACCATTTGCGCCCGCATTGTATCCCGATATTGATCACCACACAGGCGATAAAAAAAAGGTAGCAGCCGCTGGCTGATGTGACATGAAATGGCAGAAATGGCGCCCCTAAAAACGCATAAATTCCCAGATTAACGATGCCAAATATAAAAATGATCCATGGGATTTTCTTTTTCATCGGTTACTATTCAGCCCCTATGCTTGTTTTTTCGAAAGCTCAAATCATTCCTTAATGCATAATGCATAATTATGAATGCATCATGAAATGAAATACTCAGAGGATTTGAATGATTCCTTTGGTTTTGCAAAATCATTCAGCATTATGAAT
>DGWW01000244.1 GCA_002395385.1 Myxococcales bacterium UBA4248 | reverse complement strand
CCCTTCGGGCTCACCCCGGGCTGTAATCTGCTCGCCCTTTCAGGGCTCAGATCAAGCAATCATCAGGCTTTTGGGGATTTTTATAAAGTCAAGTGCGTTTAGAACTCGACAGCCCTGGGGCAGAGCCTCGGCTGAGTCGTAGCACCAATTATTTCTGGACGCTTTGTACATATTGAAACAGAATCGTTTGTGGAGTATAATATTTTGAGTATGTTGGTGTTGCTGTTTAGGAGGCCGTATGAAAAAGCATCTTTCTGTATCTTTGTTGGTTTTGTTGGGATGGTTTGGTTTTTTGGGGTGCGAGGATGATAATTCGAGTGTGACCCCGGAGACACCCAAACCTGAAGCGAATCTTTGTGATCCAGGCTGTACAAACGGTGAAACTTGTGTCGAAGGTGTTTGCCAATGCGGTAGCGAGGTTTGTAGAGCCGATGAAGTATGCGAATCGGGGAAATGTGCCTCGAAAACTGAACCATGTACGGGAGAACATTGTGATGAGCCCGGGCCATGCACCGGTGATAATTGTGAACCCCCGGTGGATGCATGTGGTGGTGCATGCTCCAGTGAAGAAACGTGCGTCGAAGGCGTATGCAAATGCGGAGATGAGGTTTGCCAGGCGGATGAAACGTGCCAATCGGGCAAGTGTGAAAAAACTGCAGAGGAATGTACTGGTGACGACTGTGAAACTCCCGTCGACACATGCAGTGGCGCATGCAGCGAATCAGAAACCTGTGTCGAAGGTGTTTGTAAATGCGGCGATAATGTATGTACCGAACATCAGGAATGCAAAGAAGGAATCTGCGAAGATAAACCGGATGATCACACCGGAGATGAGGAAGAACCTGTGTGCGAACCTGCGTGCCTGGAGAACGAGCGATGTGAAGAGAGTGGATGCGTCCCCATCGAAATCACTCAGGTTGAATGTAATCCTGCATGTGATTCCGCAACAGAGTTTTGTGATGAAAATGGGATGTGCCAGAAGCTTGAAGAAGAATCGTGCAACGGCTGTGCAGCCGAAGAAACATGCGTTTCGGGGGTCTGCATGTGTGGCAAGACGACCTGCAATGAGGATGAGTATTGCAAATCGAACCAATGTGAGCCCAAAGATCCTTGTGCCAAGAAAACATGCTCTGCCGGTGAAGTTTGTGTCGAAGGCAGCTGCAAAGCAATGCCGATCTCGTTTAAACCGACAAAAATGGATGTCCTGCTGAGTTCTGTATCTGACAAACTCGTGGCTACGAATTCGGATGACTCGGATTTGAAGTGGACGGTTGGTGGAAAAACGGATGATTTGGCAAGTATCGGTTTGAGATGCCGGACGAAAGACAAGAAAATTTCTCCCAAATTGAGTGAATGTATTATTAAAGATAAGAGTAAGAAGACAGAGACCGTACAATTTGTAGGATACAAACGACATCTCACGACGATAAAAGTGACTGTCGAGAATGCCGCTAAAGCTAAAGCTGAAGCGACGCTCACACTTAAGCCATACTTCGATATGGATAGTTTTGTCTTTGTGAACAATAAGTTGACAAGCGGAAAAACGCTCGTTTATCGCAACGGATATGCGCCCGGGCATAAGGTATTGAGTTATGCTACCGAGTCGGAGGCAGAAATGAAAGCCAATCTTGGCGGTGCCAAAACCTCGTATGGTCCTGCCAATCCTTATGGCAAACAAGTCTTTACGGATGAGGATTTGGACATCATCGACAAGGATATGTATTTGGAATATGTGCGTCCGCTTATGTTAAAAAAAGATGGCAGTTACTATGGTACTCGCGCCAGTGTCGTAGCAGCTGCGCGATTTTTGATATTGCAATTCCCTTATGACATTCCTTATCAGTGTGCCGGTCTTAACAATACAAAAAAAATGAGAAGTCATTATGTCTTTAGCATTTATGGGACGTTGCAGTCCAAGCTATCGCAGGTCGGTATTCTGGGCTTAAACCTCACTTCGAATGTATATAATTCTGCTGTGAACCATGAAAAAAGCAATCAATTAAAGACGGATGCAGTTCCCTGGGGCGCTTCATTTTGTAAACCCGGTGATATATCATGCTGTACCTGGAAGGATTGTAAGAAAAATGGTGAAAAAACAGAAAATCCGGAATTTCATTTTAATGGCCTGGAATGTTCTGGGTTTGTAACCTGGTCTTTGAGAAATGGCCTGTTAGGGCTTGGTGATTGGAAAACCACGATGTTCGCCAAAAACGGTGATTGTAAAATTGATGGAAAAATTGAGAGAAATTATAAATGTAAGAAGATCGTCAATAATAATGATAGTAAATATTCATATTCCAGTATCAACAATCAGCTCACTTCTGCCTATGCTAAAATGAGTCGTCTCAAAGACGGCGATTTTATCGCACTCAATGGGTTGGCAGAAGATAAGTTAAAAACAAAATTAAAAGGTATTAAAGCAGGGGATTTATTGTGGAAAGGCACTTATATCGAAAAAGCGAAAGACACCTATAAAAATGGACATGTCGCGATGATTATCGGTGTAAAGCGCAATAGCGAAGGTGTTGTGACGAAGATCGAAGTGGGTGAAGCGACAGGCCGCAATGGCAACAAACTGACAAAATATAATTCATTGGCAGAGTTTGCCAAGAGTAGCTGGGTTAAAAATACAACTCAGGCCTCGTTCGTCATTAAGATGGATAATGTATATAATTATTATTCAGATACAAAGAAAATTACCACCGAAAGTGCCAAGAGCGATTGCCCGGATGGCAAAAAATCGGGCGGTAATTGCTATATGTACACCGATATGTACAATGAAGCTTTCAACGATGCAATTGTAAATAAAAAATTGAATTGATAGATGTTACTACTCAGCCGCCAGCCTTGTATGTTTTAACAAACGGATTTGTTCGCATCTAACGATACTCACTTTTTTAGTACGAATGTTAGCAGGTTTGTAGGAGCTGAGGCTAATGTCAATACAAATACTGTAGAGAGATGGGGAGGGGCCCCATCGAGAGATAAGTTGGTTGGGATTACGAAAAGTGATGAAAAAACGATAAATGATTGTGGATTCCAAAGG
>DGWW01000071.1 GCA_002395385.1 Myxococcales bacterium UBA4248 | reverse complement strand
CATTCGTGACAATGTGGACATTGTGTTTGCATAATATTCTATGTCCTGATTATGGTGTTTAGGCAGAATTCGCCACGAAAAGATTGCCTTGCAGTCGGGGCATGCCCTCAGGGCTGTCGAGTTCTATTTTTTGCATTTTTGTTTCACCCCTTCAGGGTGATTTTATTGATGAAATTCCTTTTCCCGGGGTTACGCCCTTCGGGCTCACCCCGGGCTGTAATCTGCTCGCCCTTTCAGGGCTTATATCGAGCAATCATCAGGCTTTTTGCGATTTCTGTAAAGTCAAGCAAGTTTAGAACTCGACAGTCCTAGGCCCATCTCCCCCATTTTGCTAAAGTATTGTTTTTATTCATATTTTGATTCAAGGCAAAACTTATTCTAGTTTTAAATGCGGTAGCCCTGTTGCCTGTTGCCTGATCCCTTGACTTTGTAAAAATATGGTAAATGAATCATCTGTCCACGGTTGAATCGTTACGTTACATTGAAAACATTCGATAAACAAACTTGCGGTCAATTCTATAATTCGTTAGACTGTAAACGCCTGCATTATGTGGGCATGCTCAAAGGGAGGATAAAATGAACAATCGCATCATGACAGTCATTTTATTGTTATGCTCAATGGGGATTTGTGTACTTTTTATGGGGTGTGCCTCCGATGGCGGTCCCAAAGACACGACGATGAATTATTGGGATAAAAAGAAGGGCAATTGTGATGAAGTCCTTTCGATGCCGCATGCCTATAATCTATCCCAGATTTCGTATTGCACCAAGATGTGGGAAACCTATCGTTATGTGGATAACATTCCCATCAAAGAGCGCTCAATGTATGCCGTTGCATTTAGTACGGTGAGCTATAATTCTCCCGATCCCTATGACAGAGGTGTTGCAGATGCAGCGCTTGCCCGCATTTGTATTCCGCGTCATCCGAGGGATTCGAATGGTCAGATACGCGAAGAAATCCCAGATTCACTGCAATGTGACAGCAGCATTTCGGATCTCTCCATTTCTGGTCAGTCTATCGCTTCTTCGAATCCTTATGCCAGAATTAAGCGTTCTATAAGGATTAAAGAGGTTTCCGACAAAGATACGAAAGCCGCGAATATTGCGTATAAACGAGCGACTGAACAGCGCAAAAAGAAATCTCTGGGTAAGGCGATTGACCTTTACAAAGAGGCTTTGAGCAATGATCCTTATCATATCTCTGCGAAATATGATCTCGCGTGCGCTCTTTCTGTCTCGGGGAATGACACAGAGGCGTTGAGACATCTCGAAGAGTTGTACACCTGGGATGATTCCGAAGCCGAACAGAGAATTGTCAAGGCTCGCACGGATGAAGATTTCGAGAATATCCGCGATAATCCCAACTTTAAGCTGATTACCGGATACGTTCGGGTGGCACTCATCAATGGCGCAAGTTCCATCGGCGAACCGACCGTCGCCGAAATGAAGAAAAAATTGGAATCAAAAAATATTCCAATTGCCGAAGTCGGTAAAAGCCATCGTGTCGAATTGCAGCCACAAATTTGGTACCGCGAAGGATTCGACGGATATGCCTTTAAGATTAAAGAAATCCTCGGGAAAAACAAGATGCTCGTCCAGGCGATGAAGAATACCGACAGCAACAACGATATCCTTATCGTATGGGGACAACCCGAAGCTACCGCCATTGGGGCCGGACAGAGCAAACCCGTCGTCCAGGGTACGCGTGCCAAAGGTAGTGACAACAAACTCGACGATCTCGTCAAAGAAGTTGAACAGACCAACAATTCAATCAATCATGCTCAGGAAGTCGGCGATAAGCTCACCCAAATACCCGGTAGCAGATAATCGTTATCGATGCACACAGGCGGGGGCCGGGCTCGAGCCCCGGCTGAACAGTTACCACAAAGCCGCCTTTGGGCGGCTTTTTTATTGACGCACATACATTTTAGGCTTTAAGTAGTCATCGCCATCGCCCGGGTCATTCGGATCCGGGCATTTTCATACAGGATAACTATGAAACATTTATTTCTCATTATGATTTCTGCTCTCTTTTTTCTAGGTGGTCTGACTTCGTGCAGTCCCTCCGGGAAAAATGCTCAGGAACCCCAGCAAACTCAGAACGCTCCTGCACCCGCCGAAACGCCAGCCCCTGCAGCTGCGGCCCCAGCGCCTGCCCCAGCTAAGGTGGACGAAGCAGCACTCGCCAAATTGCTCCAGCCAGATAAACTCAATGAAACGGCACCTGCACAGTTTCTCGTCGATATTCAGACGACTAAGGGGACGATTCGTGTCGAAATGCACCGTGACTGGGCACCCAACGGCGTCGACAGATTCTACAACCTCGTAAAATCCGGTTTCTTTACGGATATCGCGATGTTCCGCATGGTCAAAGGTTTCGTCGTTCAGTTCGGCATTCATGGATCACCACTCGTCAGCAGCGTCTGGCGCGATGCCAATATCACCGATGATCCAGTCATCGAAAGCAATGTCAAAGGAACCCTGACTTTTGCCACCGCAGGTCCCAATACCCGAACCACCCAATTGTTCATCAATCTCAATGATAACATCCGCCTCGATAAGATGGGATTTGCACCCATCGGCAAAATTATCTCCGGCATGGATGTCGTCGATGCCCTCAATTACGAATACAGCGAGCGTCCAAATCAGGGCAAAATCCAGATGGAAGGCAACGAATATCTCAAGGCCCAGTTCCCCAATATGGATTACATTAAGAGCATGACCATCGTCGATGGTTAAATTTTAAACCGCTTTTCGATGGCCTTTTGCCTGCGTTTTCGCCAGATACGTACGCCAATCATGAGTATGACGACGAGCGCAGGCACGCCAAGGACATTTAGCCAGATGATCCTTTTTTGAACGTCTTTTTCAGGTTTCTGAATCATCTGCGGAAGTTCACGATTCCTGATTTCGATAAGCGCGTTATCCTGCACGAGCCATTCGGTCGCATTGACGAACAGGTGAATGCCGAATTTCGCAAAATTGTCCGTGTACCCGATGATTTTATTCACGAACAAAAACTCGCCATTGGGTACTATCCAGTAACGGACTTCATCGGCATGCTCTATATATAATGATGCATTGGCAGCTGGCGGTAACTTGGCTTTGAACTGGGATTCCTGTGGCGTAATGAGCGTTACGATGAGCGGAAGCGGGCCCGGTGTCTCATCATTGCGTGGATTCTGGAGCGCATCGACGGCGATGTCCCCCCCCGACGGGCGCGAAACAGATTCGACGGAACTCGTGGCGAGTGTTTTTAATTGGGCATGATTCTCTAGAATGGTCGATCGAGCAATGGCGAGTGTGCCCGAAAAGGGTAGAACGAGAGCTGTCAGATTTTGGGTAATGGGGTGAGATTTGTCGAGGTCTGTGATGATCGGCAGTGCGGGCAATGATACGGGGATTGCGTCATCTTCGGTATATTGCGTGCCGACGAGATTGTGTGTTCGGTCGAGCAGCAGATCCTGTTTTAACTGAACCCCGGTCGGCTTTAAAATTTCGTTGAGGTTCGTTTCGATATTGATGCGCGGTTGGTCTGGCTGACGGTAATCGCCGCGCGTCGGGCTTTGCAGTATGGCCAGTGCTGTCCCTGCAAAGGAAGCCTGTTCAATCGCATATCGTGCACAT
This sequence comes from Myxococcales bacterium UBA4248, assembly GCA_002395385.1. GTDB lineage: Bacteria > Myxococcota_A > Bradymonadia > UBA4248 > UBA4248 > UBA4248. Next base: position 1,352 of record DGWW01000071.1, on the reverse strand, counting down.
TCGTCGAGCGGTTTTTCGAGATTGAGTATGATCAGCGCATTGGGTCTGGGGGTGAGCTGGCAGTGCTCATCAACTTTGACTGGCTCGGTTTGAATTCTTTTGCCGAATACTTCTGTAAAAACTTCGGCCATACTGTCGCGAAGAATGGGCGACTCTGCGAGTCCGCCGAAACCTGTCAGGATGCCTACGGTTTTCTTTTCTGGTGCAGTCAGATTGACGATCGATTTGGCGATGAGGTATTCGAGATTGTCAGAGGCACGCAGTTCGGGGATCGTCTCGGCTGCATCGCGATAAATGACGGTCAGTCCCTTAAAAACCATGCGCATCGATCGCTGCTGTTCGTCTTTTTGCGAAATGGCAACGCGCCTAAGTCCAAATCCTTTGGCAATCTCTTCGTCCGTTTTACTTTCGGGCTCGATAATCTCAAAGGTGAGTCGCCCATGCGCTGCAGCTTCGAATTCTGCCAGCAAATCGCGCGTATTCTGGTAGAGCGTATTGTCGGGTGCCGGAAGATCTTTGGAGAGAAAAACCTTTATTCTCACCTTGTCTTCGAGGTCGCCCAAAAGGCGCGATGTTGCCGGGCTCAGCGTAAATTGGCCATCGGACGTCAAATCCCATCGTGCCGTCGTCACCTGTGAGAAAATAATATTGACCGCTAGGAGCACAGCAAACAACATCCCCAGCAAAATCGCTGCAAATAGAATAAACTGACGCCTGGTGATGTGCTTTTGTGACATAATGATTGCTGTACGTTTTGTTGGATGATTCTTTTGTACGCAGGCTATTGTGCCGTGCTTTGCCCGGCACAATACGCCTTGCGGGCGCGGCTATCTGCGATACGCCGCGCCTTTCTTGTGGATGTGCTATACCATGTTTGAAAATGAATAGTGAATGGTGAATAGTGAATCATGGTAACAATTCAGCCCTGTCGTAGACGTACAACGCGTTCAAAATGTCAAAAATGTGTCGTCGTAGACGTACGACGCGTTCAAAATGACAAAAATGCGTCGTCGTAGACGTACGACGCGTCCACATTGCCTAAAATGGTGTAATTGTAGATGTACAACGCGTCCAAAATGTCAAAAATGTGTCGTCGTAGACGTACGACGCGTCCACATTGCCTAAAATGATGTAATTGTAGACGTACAACGCGTCCAAAATGTCAAAGGAGTGTCATTGTAGATGTACGACGCGTCCAAAATGTCAAAGGAGTGTCATTGTAGACGTACGACGCGTTCAAAATGCCAAAAATGTGTCGTCGCTCAGGGCCGTCGCATTCTATTTTTTCTTGTATGGTTTCTAGAGTATGTTTTTCCTCTTCAAGTTTTTTGCGTACCTTATTTTCATGTTCG
>DGWW01000070.1 GCA_002395385.1 Myxococcales bacterium UBA4248 | reverse complement strand
GAGTTCTAATTTTTCTTGCTTTTTCTGTTTCACCCCTTCAGGGTGATTTTATTGATGAAATCCCTTCTCCCGGGGTTACGCCCTTTGGGCTCACCCCGGGCTGTAATCTGCTCGCCCTTTCAGGGCTTATATCGAGCAATCATCAGGCTTTTTGCGATTTTCATAAAGTCAAGTGATTTTAGAACTCGACAGCCCAGGGTCCCTCCCCCAGGGTCGTCGAGTTCAATTTTTTTGCTTTTTTTGTTTCACCCCTTCTGGGTGATTTTATTGATGAAATCCCTTTTCCCGGGGTTACGCCCTTTGGGCTCACCCCGGGCTGTAATCTGCTCGCCCTTTCAGGGCTTATATCGAGCAATCATCAGGCTTTTTGCGATTTCCATAAAGTCAAGTGATTTTAGAACTCGACGGCCCTGTCCCCTTGTCCTAATGAATACTTTCTGATGTCTTCTGCCTACTGCCTTCTGCCTGGGTTGACTCAGCTTCAGTCTTTTAGATTAGAGCATGGGGGCTGAACAGTTACGAATCGCAACCTAAAATTTGAATCTTTCCCTTGAAACGCTTTCAATTTATACATAGTTTAAAGGATAGCATGCATTGGCATGTGCCGTATCCTGGAGAGAGCGTTATGAGAAAGAATGGTTGGGTTATCGCGAGTATTTTGATGGGTTTAATGGCATGCAGCGGGTGTGACGAGAGTTCGTCCGATGATGCTGATAACAATGAAGATGATTGTATAATCTTTGGAAATATCGTTTGCCCCATTGATCAAACGCGATGTTCCGGCAATCTGGTTCAGAAATGCAGCATCAATTCATTTGGTTGTTTTTACTGGGAATACGTACAGGCATGTGAAGTATGTTCTGATGGCGCCTGTTCCGGAACCTCATCGCAGCCTTGTCAGGATGGATCGTGTTCGGAGATTCCCCCCAAGAACTGTACGAATGCCTGCACCCAGAATGACGCGCGCTGCGAGGGGAATGTATTGCAATTCTGTGCTGTGGGGGAAGATGGATGCACTCTTTGGAAGGATGAAAAAACGTGTCCCAACGGATGTGAGATCGATCATTGTGTCGCGGATAATCTACCTACAGAGTGTGAAACACAATGTAATGTCGGACAGTCCTATTGCAAAGGCCAGAATGTGGTTGAATGCCAGACAGATGCAGATGGCTGCCCTGTGGAGGTTGAGATCGAACAATGTTCGGGTACATGTTCCAATGGTGAATGCGTTGCCTGCAGCAATTCTTGTGAGATTGGCAGTAAAAAATGTCTGGGCAAAACTTTAAGCGAATGTGTGGATAAGGATGGCTGTGCACGTTATGAATCCGTCAAGAAATGTGAGTCCAGTTGTTATCCGGATGTGCTGAAATGTAGCGAGGATTTGCCGACATGCAAGATTATCGATGGCCGCAAAGGTACCATTTTACAGTGGACGGATGGTGACACCCTTTGGGTGAGAGCTAAAACAGATGGTACCTGCAACGATTATGAATATACAGCCAATTCGAGCGGCGTCTATTCATGGAAGAATGTGCGTTTCGATATCCGGCTTCACGGCATTGATGCGCCCGAGTGTTCAAAGGCACAGAATCAGTATTATTATTACACTTGCAAACAGGATTCTTCTTACGGCAATGACAATGAGCCCATGGGGTATGAAGCCTGGGATGCCGCATCGAAATTGCTTCCCTACAATACGGAAATCACCATTTATTGCGAGCAAACTCAGAAGGATGGCACCTGTGCACTGGATGCAACCAAAAAGCGCTATCTGACTTATATCGGTTATGAAAAGAACAACGCCTCCTATGACTTTAGTACAGAGCTGGCGCGCATGGGATATGCCTTTTCGAATACCAAGTTTACTTCGTCCAAACGCAAGGTCATTTGTGATGCACAGCGTGAGGCTCAGCAGGCCAAAGTAGGGTTGTGGAGTCTTGGGGATACGCCGGAGGATGTGTTCAGCCAGATGGGGTCTGACAAACGAAAATGGCTGTCGAGCATGACATCCAAGTGCAACAGTGCCAAGTAAATAGATTGGCACGGCTGTGTGAGACAGGATGTCGTCTTTGCGTATTTTGTTGCCAGACATGAGAGAGGTTGTTGTTTTGAAGATAGAAACATGCGCTTGAGAGGTGATTGGAACCTTAAAAAAAGCGCGCAGCGCAGCCGCGTGTATTCGCCAGTTTGGCGAATAGCGCGGCTTTTTTGGTCTGCGTATGCCGTCAGGCATAGCAGACTTTATAAAACGTGTTAAAAGCATATTGTCGCTTAGCCCCAAACCGTGATAAATCAGTAAACTGACTTGTTGTGTGGCAAGTCTTGTTTAGGAAAGGTTGGTATGAGTCGAAACGTCATAATCATCATTCTCATTGCCTCAGTTCTCGTCGTTCTTGGATTAGGCGGTGCACTTGGTTATATTATTTATTCGCGTTCCCATTCGAATGTCGCCCAGAATATGGAGCAGATAAAGAGCCGCAAGTATTTGATTCAGGACAAGTTTGCAGGACGCGAAGCGGAAGCCATTGAAATCGTCAAGAAATTTCAGGTTTTGGACCCGAAATATATGGATGCTGTGATTGAGCACAAGAAAAACGGGGCAGAAATCAACGTTCGCAAAAAACGTGTCACGATAGAATCTCTCGTCAACAAGCAATTTCTGGAAAAGCGCTTCAACATGAACTTCCTGAAACGTGGTGAATGGCGTGCGCTGCAACTGGATACGGATACGGAAGTCGGTGCCGAACAGACGCCGGATCCGCAATACGAGGTTTATCTGGATTATCAGGATGAGGCCGTGACCGTCGGTCCGGTTTGGATCGTCGATCTGGAGACGAAGATCGTCGTACCGCGCAATGCAATGGCGAGTATTTTTGACCGCAATCTGCTCAACTATGCGACAGTCGAAGAGAACCTCAAGCGTCCGGAAAGCGTCGTTCATGCCATTACAGCCCATAAGTTCGATGTCGGTATTGATTTAGGCGGCGTTTTTCTGCTTCACTTCCTCAAGCTGACGAACGATCCGAAACATTCGAATGACGAAATTATTGGCTGGACGGTCATGCATGAGTTTGAGGATGATTATTCGGCGTATTTCCAATGGAAAGAGCTGGGTGAGAATAAAGTCGCGAAATTCCGTTTTAACTGGGCCAGCAAGAGTTTGGAGCCCAAGGGGCTGCTCGCCATTGATCTGATGGCTGCCGGTGAGAATATGGAAAAGGTCGAACCGGTCGATATTTACCCCCGCGAATATACCAATAATCTTGGAATTCCGCGCACAGAGCGCTGGACACGCGGCCATGCCTGCCGAAGCAAGGATTATCGCGACATCTGTACGGCCTTTGTCAAGGTGCTTGAACAGACCGAATTTATCAATGCCATGGCCTGGCTTTTGACCAATGGTGAGCCAAATGCCAACCGCCGTGTAGAGCAGTGCAAAAATGACAGAAAATGCAGCTGGGTGACGAAGATCGCGACTGGCGCAAATAATCCCAAAAATAAACCTTCGCTCGTCGAAATCGGTTACAAATACGAGTTGAACAATCGCGATAATTTCGTGAGGTTTCTCGTCGATTCTGAAAAAGAAACGATTACTCCGCTCGATAAAATCAGCCAGTGGGCTTATTATAGCGTAACGCCAAGAACATAATTGTCAGAAGCCATTCACACCGAATGGCTTTTTTTTTCGGCGCGCAGGCTATTGCGGCATTCGCCGCAATACGCCTTGCGCATTTCGCCTTTTGTCCGTTGGCCAATGCGGCGAAATTTCATATTGGGAGACAGGCAGACCTCACGTCTGTACAAAAATCATTATGATTTCAGTTCGTTACGAAAATGCTCTGGCACGATGTACATTTGATATTGGCAAAGTCAATGCCTTTGGGCGCGCCGATGTCCATGAACTTGAAAAAATCATTGAGTCGTTGAATCGCGATTTTCCCGAAAAAATTCGTGCGGTTTCTTTTGAGAGTCAGAAACAGTCTCCCAAGGGACTGCCGATTTTTTGTGCCGGTGCCGATCAAAAGGAACGGGCAGGGTGGAGCAGTGAGGAGATTTTATCTCATGTTGCATGGCAGCGCAGCGTCATCCATCAACTGCGGCTGTCCCCGCTTCATGTAATTTGCTGTGTCGATGGCTATGCGCTCGGTCTTGGCACCGAAATCTGTCTCGCTTCGGATTCCGTGATTGCCACCCCCAAGGCAGTTTTTGGATTTCCGGAAAAATCATGGGGGCTGGTTCCCGGTGCAGGCGGGTATGCATGGGCACATGGCTGGGCACCTCATCCGGAGGATGCACAGTTTTATATCGATCGCGAGACGCGATTGGATTCTGAACACGCACAATGGCTTGGGATTGTCGACATCCTGGCAGAGGATACCTCTGATTTTGAATTGCAGATCGATTATCTCATGGGCTTTATTCTTTATGAATCCCCGGAAGAACAAATGGCACACAAAAAAAAATACCACGAAAAAATCGACTATAAATTATTGTTTGAACAGGAGCAGGCGGCGTATGCCAAGTGCATTCATTTGATGCGGAATGCGTAATGTGCAATGCACTATGCGCAATTGAGGTAACGATTCTGCCGGGGCTTTTGGCCCAAGGACAGACAACCCCAAGGCTGCAGGCCTCAGGCAGGATTAGATTCAAACCAAAGGTTAGGCAATTGTCGGAATCCATGTCTTTCCTCTGAGAATACTTACTGCCGCCTTCTGCCTGATGCCTGGATTGATTTGGCTTCAGGTCTTTGCATAAATCAAGGGGGGCCCCTGAGCACGGTGTACGCAAAGTCATAAACAAAACCAAAGAATCGCTTTTTTTTGACAGTGGGGCATGCCCCACTGTCACTTCTTTTTGGCATTTGGGCAGACTTTGCGTACGCCATGCCCCCCTGAGTGGTAACAAATTTCAATTGCCTCAAAAACCGTAAGTAATTTTGCAAAAAAAGCCACGAAAATTTCGTGGCTTTTTTGTTAAGTGCAAAAATCTTACAATGATTTTATCGTTATCAGATTAATCTATGATTAGAATTTTCCGTTGAAATGAATTCCGCCTTCAGCACTGAAGGTATCATTCTGGAACCACCCGAGATAGCTGGCACCACCATGGAAACCAATTCCCATGTGATCATCGGGATAGAATGTGAAGCCGATTCTGCCGCGGGCATCGGGATAGATGCCATCGAAGAATTCGCCCACATCATCATATTTGCCATCATCTTTGAGATACTGCAGAGTCAGCATATAAATACCAGCACCGACTTCGAACCAGATATCGCAATGATTGAGTGGTGCAATGAATTTGAATGTAAGGAGTGCTTCGAAGGAAAGATGCTTGAAATCATTTGGAACGATGAAATAAGCGAGTCTTGTGCTTGTGACATTTTGGGGGTGAATGGAGTCAAAATTTTCAGAAACCATGCCACCGAGACCGAGATCGAGACCAAGTCCGAACCATTCGGTGAAGCGGTATTCCGGCTGAATATCGACCATCACCCCATGATAGATGATAGTGCTATCAGTCCAGTCATGTGTGGTTGCAGGACGTTTCGGTTCCGGGTTCAGCATGTTATCCATTCTTGCAGCAAGCTTGTCAGGATTATGAGAGAGGAACTGATAGCTGGCACCGCCATTCATAACGAATTCGCCAGCGCTGGCTTCGGACGAGAATGCAAATGAAAAAGCGAGCACCAGCAGTGCAGCCAGCAAAGAAGCAACCAATTGACAACAATTAACCTGTTTTTTCATGTTTAAAACTCCTAAAATCCAATAGGGATAGCGCACAAAAATGCGTTTAGATTATAACGCTATCGATTGGATTTAGCAATATTTTCATATGATCTTATCCCAATCCCCGTTGCTACTCAGCCGGGAGCTGTTTTTTTACAAACGGATTTGTTCGCAAATTCTATCAATTCGGAATGCGGAATTCGGAA
>DGWW01000183.1 GCA_002395385.1 Myxococcales bacterium UBA4248 | reverse complement strand
AGGCCTAACGGCCTTCGCGTTTTTAATTAGCCATGGGTAATGGGCAATAGGCAATTGTTTTTAATGCGGAATGCGGTATGCGGTATGCGGTATGCGGTATGCAAAAACATTGGGTGTTGCGGGATTCGTTGAGATGGGATGATTTGGGGGATTTTTTTGATTTTACAAACGGATTTGCTCAGGCCTAACGGCCTTCGCTATTATTATTAGCAATGGGCAATGGGCAATGGGCAATTGTTTTTAATGCGGAATGCGGTATGCGGTATGCGGTATGAAGAAGTACTCATAGCACTGGGCGGCAATCTCGGCGATGTGCCGCAGACATTTAAAAGGGCAGTGAATATACTCAATTGTATATTGTCAGATTGCCGAATGAGTGATTTGTATCTTTCGACAGCGGTATATGACAAACCAGGTGCCATACAGCCAGAACAAGGGGCACCGGATTACATCAATGCAGTGCTGCGGGGAAGAACGACGCTGAATCCTTATGAACTGCTCGAACACCTGTTAAACACAGAGCAGCAGATCGGGCGAGTGAGGCCTGCTCCAGAATGCAGCCCACGCGTGATAGATCTCGATTTGCTGTTGTATGGTGATGAAGTGATAGCGCCACAAAAAGAAGGCGATCTGGAGCTTCCGCATCCGCGCATGCACCAACGCGCATTTGTCCTCGTGCCGGCATGTGACGTGGCCCCCGAATGGATACATCCTGTTTTGAAGCAGACGCTGTCTGAATTGCGCGATCGCTGCCTGATTTTGGGGAACACCATCCAAAAGATCTGACGCGTATGTCCCGAAGGGGCATAGCGGCAGATGGCCAGCCGTATTGCCGCAAGGCAATAGGCGGCCCCAAACAATATCAATTTTTGCCTTATGCATCAAAGACGTTAAAACCAGCATGCGCAATCTTGCGATTTAACGGACACACCTCGATGAAAAGATTCATTTTCGGCACACTGTTATTATTTCTCGTTCCCGTGGTGGCAATGGCTCAAGATGATCCTGTTCCGGATGAACCATCCGATGCTCAGGAAAGCAACGATGAAACAGGGGACAGTGCAGGAACAGATCCCCACGTTTCGAATGCGGAATCGTTTGAAATGGCATTACAGTTACAGAAGCCAGACCACAATATACGCATGTCATTATTTCCGGCGAATCATACGGTTCAGGTCAAACTGGTTACGAACAAAGGTGACGTTGAATGTCAACTGTATGCGGGATTACATCCGCTCACCGTATTGAATTTTATTGCGTTGAGCACCGGCAAACCTGCATGGGAGGATGCATCGGGGAAGAAGCATACGACGCCGTATTATTCGGATCTTGCATTTGGCGCGCGTTCCAAGGGTGGATTCGTCACAAGCAGCCTTCGTCCCGAAGGAACGAATTTTGTGATTCCGGATGAGCGGTGCAAGACGCACCAACCAAGAGCCGGTGCGATTGCGATGGTACAACCGCATCCAGGCATGGCATCTGCGCAATTTATATTGTTTGCACGTGATATACCAACGATGGATGGTCTTTATACAGTTTTTGGTCAGTGCGGCCCGATAGAGGTGATCGACCAATTGACGCGCGAGGAAGGGACACTGATTCGGGTTGAGATGGAGAAATGAGGAAAGGGCTGAATAGTTACAAAAAAAGCCGCACATTGTGCGGCTTTTTTGAAAGGGAAGCGTAAGGATTAACGCTTGGAGAACTGGAATCTTGCACGTGCAGCGGCCTGACCGTATTTTTTACGTTCTTTGGCACGGGAATCACGGGTAAGGAAGCCAGCATGTTTGAGTGTCGGACGGAGCTTTGCATCATAATTGCAAAGTGCACGAGCGATACCATGAAGGACAGCACCAGCCTGACCGGTTTTGCCGCCGCCGCAAACATTGACGATCACATCGAAGTTTTCGGTCATGTTGACGAGTTCGAGAGGCTGACGAAGGACCATGCGAAGTGTTGCACGGTCGAAGTATTCTTCGACGCTCTGTTTATTGACGGTGACATTGCCTTTGCCTGGGCGAAGATAGACGCGCGCTACGGAGCTTTTACGACGACCTGTAGCTAACCACTGAACACTAATACTCATTTTTTACTCCTCAGGATAATGACTACAGGGAAATGCTTTTGGGCTGCTGAGCGGCGTGCGGATGTTCGCTGCCACGATAGATTTTGAGTTTGCTGAGCATGTTACGACCGAGTGTATTCTTGGGAAGCATGCCTTTGACAGCCATTTTGAAGAGATCTTCGGGTTTGGTTGCCATCAGTTTTTCGGCACTGATTTCCTTGATTCCACCGACATATCCCGTGTGGTGATAATATTTTTTGTCGTGAAGTTTGTTGCCTGTGAAGACCATTTTGTCGACGTTGACAACGATCACGAATTCGCCCGTATCCACATGGGGGGTATAGGTCGGACGATGTTTACCACGAAGAATACTCGCCACTTTGGCAGCAGCACGACCGACATGCTGACCGGCCAAGTCAATGACGTACCAGCCCTGTTCAACCTCACCTGGCTTTGCACTATAAGTTTTCATTGCACACCTTTTGTCTTTGTCCTTGCGGACATAAAAGCTTTGTTTTAAACAACGAAATGTCGTTCACGATAAGTGGGTGATTTTCGAATCCGGCCGCATTTCTCAACGCTGTCAGACCCTTCGCGCCATGGGCTCTTCGGCGCTATGTTGCAAATTCCCCTTTTGCAACGGCGAGATATTATAGAGATTTATCACATCTTGGCAAGTCGTTTTTTATTTTTTTAACAACCGATGGTTACTACTCAGCCGGGGCTCTGCCCCGAACCCCGCCAAAGGGCTGAGCTCTTTGGAATCCACAATCATTTTAGTTTTTTTTATCACTTTTCGTGACCCCAGCCAACTTATCTCTCGATGGGGCCCC
>DGWW01000188.1 GCA_002395385.1 Myxococcales bacterium UBA4248 | reverse complement strand
CGAAATGGGGCCCCTCCCTCATTCCGAACCTAGACATTACGTTACTCATTAAACAGCGCCAATTTAGCTTTAGGCTTTCCTTTTGGTTTTGCAAATTCAACTGCTCGTTGTACATTACGAAGAGGCTCGTTCTGCAGAAATGACGCCGGGGGTGCGCTTGATGTTGTTCAGCAGCATGTTGAGCTGCTTGACATCGACGATCTGGACTTCGAACGTCAGCACGCCCTGCATGGCATCCGACAAGGTCCTGCAGTGCGTCTGTGAAATATTGATCTTCATTTCGCTCATGACTTTGACGATGTCCTGGAGCATACCGATTCGGTCGGTCGTGATGACCTGGATATTGACCGAACGGGTGGCATGGGAACCGTCGGCCATGCGGGGATCCCAGTGGCATTCGACATGGCGCTCGGGCTCGAGATTCTTGATTCTCGGGCAATTCATGTGGTGAATTGCCAGCCCGCGCCCACGGGTAATGAAGCCGATGATGGGCTCACCCGGGACAGGGGAACAGCATTTGGCAAAATGAACGGCCAGATTGTCGATGCCATCCACACAGACATTGGTCTGAGCGCGTTTGGATATTTTTTCGATAACCCGTTCCTGGCGGAGCATCGAGGGCGGAATGGCGGATTCGGAAGGCTCGGGCTCTGGCTCAGACTGGGATGTATATGGCTGGACTTTTTCGATGAATGCTTCGGGGGTGATTTTTTCTGCCCCAAGCGCAACATAGAGCGCTTCGAGATTCTGCAGCTTCATCGATGAGAGAATCTTGGGCAGATCGGCCATGCGCTCGAACTGGTTGAGATTGAGTTTGACTTTTTTGAGCGCTTTTTCGGCAACCTGACTGCCGATCAGTTTGTGCGTGTTGCGCTCTTCCTGGCTTAAAAACTTATTGATCTTGCTTTTAGCCCGGTTGGTTGCAACCATCTGCAGCCAGTCGCTCTTCGGTTTCTGGTTGGGTTTGGTGATGATGTCAATGACATCTCCGGTCTTGAGCTGGTACCTCAGCGAGACAATATTCCCGTTGACGACGGCCCCCGCACAGTGGTCACCCACTTCGGTGTGGACTGCGTATGCAAAATCGATGGGGCCCGATCCCATCGGCAGGGCCTTGATTTCTCCATTCGGCGTAAAGACGAAGACGTCGTCGTTAAAGAGATCGACCTTGACAGAGTTGAGGAAATAATTGGAATCCCCGGTGCCCGTTTCATCGTGGAATTCGACGAGCTGACGCAGCCAGGCAAAGTCGCGGGCATCCTTGGCAGGCGTGATGTTGCCTTCCTTGTATTTCCAGTGGGCGGCGATGCCTTCTTCGGCAACCTGATCCATTTCGTAGGTGCGAATCTGTACTTCGAATTGTTCGTGATCCGGTCCGATGACGGACGTATGAAGCGAACTGTACTGGTTAGGTTTGGGACGCGAAATATAGTCTTTAAAGCGGTTCTCGACGAGCGTCCACATGCTGTGGACGATACCCAGAACGTGGTAGCATTCAGCCTTGGTATTGACAATCACGCGAAATGCAATCACATCGTGCAGATTCTCAAAAATGCCGTCACCACGCTTGAGTTTGCGGTAAATCGAATAGATGTGCTTGACGCGCCCCTTGAGCTTAAAATCCTTGAGTCCTTCGGCGACAAGCGCATCATTCAAAATGCCTTTGACGCGCTCGATATAGTCGTGTTTGTCTTCCATCAAGCGCGAGACTTTTTCGTTGAGTTCCTGATATTCCTCCGGATGCAGGTACTTGAGACAGATATCTTCGAGTTCGGCTTTCATCCACTCGATGCCGAGCCGGTTCGCAATCGGGACATAAATATCGAGCGTTTCCTGGGCAATCGATGCCTGCTTGTCGGGGCGCATGTGCTGCAGCGTCCGCATGTTGTGGACTCGGTCCGCGAGTTTGATCAGGATGCAGCGCAGGTCGCTGTTCATCGCAAACAGCATTTTGCAGAAATTCGCAGCCTGCCGCTCTTCTTTTGAGGTGAACTGATATTTGTCGAGCTTTGTCAGCGCGTCGACGAGATTCGCAATCTCCTCTCCAAATTCCACGACGATATCGTGGTGCGTCGTTTCGGTGTCCTCGACGACATCATGCAGGAGAGCTGCACAGATGCTGGCCTCATCCAGCTTGAGCTGCGTGACGAGTTTGGCCACACCCACCGGATGAATAATATAGGGCTCCCCCGATTTTCGACGCTGAAGCAAATGTTTGTCGTACGCATATTCAAATGCTCGCCGTACCAGTGCTTTGTCTGCTTCGCCGTGATAACTCAAAAGCCTTCCGACAAGGCTGTCGTACATTTTTTCAATTTCGATGCGTTCTTCCCGGATCTGATTGACATCCATACCGGCGGTCTCGAGACGCGCAATCTGTTCCTGTGTGAGCTCAACTGTGTTCATATCGAACCCTTATTACAATTAGCAATGTGCAATGAGCGTAACTGTTCAGCCGGGGCTCTGCCCCGGCCCCCGCCAAAGGGCTGAGCCCTTTCGAATCCACAATCATTTATTTTTTTCATCACTTTTCGTAATCCCAACCAATCTCGATGGGGCCCCTCCCCCATCTCTCTACAGTATTTGTATTGACTTTCGCCTCAGCTCCTACAAACCTGCTAACACTCGTACTAAAAAAGTGAGCATCGTTAGATGCGAAC
>DGWW01000074.1 GCA_002395385.1 Myxococcales bacterium UBA4248 | reverse complement strand
TTACAAACGGATTTGTTCGCAGCTTCTATCAATTCGTAATTCGTAATTCGTAATTATTTGGTCATACTCTCGATCATTTCTAAAGTATCTGAATGTTCCTTATCCCACAGGCTTTGAGGATATCTCATACTCACATGCTTCAGAATAATCCTTTGACTCTGTCTGTCTCCAATTACGCATTACGCATTACGCATTACGAATAAAAAAGGATCCAACATGATTTCACTCAGCGGAATTAAGCCCACTTCGACGCCGCATGTCGGCAATCACCTCGGCATGATCGAACCCGCCATTGCTCTGCAGGACCAGTACGACTGCCGCTATTTTATTGCCGATTACCACGCCATGACGACGGTGCATGACGCCGCCAAGATGCGCGAGTATTCGCACGGCATTGCCGCGTATTTCCTTGCATTTGGCCTCGATCCGAAAAAGTGCATTTTCTACCGTCAGTCGGATTTGCCGCAGGTATGCGAACTCGCCTGGATATTGAGCTGCGTGACCAACATGGGGCTGCTCGAACGCGCACATGCCTGGAAAGCCGCCAAAGATCGCGGCACCGCCGGCGAAGAATGTCACGGGCTCTTTGCGTATCCCGTGCTGATGGCCGCCGATATCCTGATTCACGATTCGGATATCGTCCCCGTCGGCAAAGATCAGGTGCAGCACGTCGAAATGACCCGCGACATGGCCGAGCGCTTCAACTTCACGTTTGGTGAGACATTCCATCTGCCCCAGGCGAAATTCAACGAGACGATGGCGACGATTCCAGGGCTCGACGGCCGCAAAATGTCCAAATCCTACGGCAATACCATCAATCTGATGTACGCCCCCAAACAGCTCAAAAAGCAAATCATGAGCATCGTGACCGACTCGACCCCCATCGACCAGCCCAAAGAGTACGAGACCTGCAACGTTTATAATTTGTACAAACTCTTTGCGACGCCGGAACAATGCGCCGAACTGGCCGAAAAATACCGCACGCCGGGCTTCGGTTATGGTCACGCCAAACTCGCCCTTTACGATCTGTTAATGGAAAAAACCGAGAAACCGCGCCAGATTTACAACGATTACATGGCCCATCCCGATACGCTCGAAGATGTCCTGCGCGATGGTGCTGCCCGCGCCCGCGTCAAAATGGATGAAGTGCTGAATCGGGCGAGAAAAGCTGTTGGATATCGGGTGAATTAGCAATTAGCAATGATTTCAGCCTTCTCAATGTAATCTCTAAAGAATTGCTTTTCTTTAGCTTCAGGGGTTGGCTTCGTGGTTTTATTATCCAATTGCACATTGCTCATTATTTGCGGGGCCGCTTTGGGCCTTGCGGCCCATACGCGTCCCATGAACGCGGCTATCTGACGATACGCCGCGTTTTTTTGTTTTTGTTAGAACTCGCTGGAGAATAGCCCCCCTGCAGCCGTGTACTGCTATTGTTCCGGCCATGATTATCGACAGTAGAGGCATATAACTTATGTGACAGTGGGGCATGTGCCACTGTCAAACCATGTATGTATTGTCATTATCTATGTCCAGCACAATAAGAAACCAGAGCGCATGAAACATACATTTTTTGGTGATTTAGCTTTTGTTTGTTATGTTTGATTCGATTATATTTTCCCCTTACATATCAAAGGAGAGTTTTATGAATGATGGTAAATTTCAAGTGATTAAAGCGCTCATACTTGGCATTCTGCTCGGTGCAGCACTCGTTGGATCCGCCGTGGTCATATCGGGTGGATTCGGTAAAATTGCAGCAGGATTCAGTACCATTGCCAAACCCGATCGCGTCGTTTCGGTTCGTGGTTTATCAGAGCGTGAAGTGGATGCCGATCTGGCAACAATGCACGTCAGTTTTTCTGTTACGGCCGAAACGCTCGAGGAAGCTCACAAACTCTTTGATGCGCGCTATGCCGAAATTACGGACTATCTCAAATCAAACGGTCTGACCGATGAGGATCTCATTCCAGATAAGCCGGATATTGATTTTCGCAAAGCCTACACATCAAAAGAAAGAAAGTATAACGATGAGGGCAAGATGATCGGATACGAGAACGTCGATCATCCATCCAAAGCGAATATCTCCCAGAGCATCCTCATTCGGACAAACAATCTCAAGGCCATCAGCAACGCCTATATGCATACGACAGAACTTGACGGCACAGACAAGGAATTTTCTTATTCGGGTGTCAATTACGACTTTGTCGGCCTCAACGCGATCAAACCGGAAATGATTGCCGAGGCGACGAAAAATGCCCGTGAAGCTGCAGAAAAGTTTGCACTCGATTCCAATAGTGCAGTTGGAAAAATTAAACAGGCTTCACAGGGATGGTTCTCTGTCAATGATGCCGAAGAGGGCATGGAACAGCGCAAAGTTGTGCGCGTCGTGACTTCTATTGATTTCTATATTGTCGATTAAATGTAGTGCTTCCTTTCGGAGACGGCTCAAGCAAAATAATGCCCGGCGTATGAAATAGCCGGGCACAGTGGCGTGTATGGCGCGCGAACCGCAGGTGAGATGCGACATAGCGCCGCAATGCAGGCCGTGTGCGCGCATGCGCACAGGCCAAATTCCCCCTTAAAACATCCAAATGTATCCGATTATTCGAATGCATAAATCAGTTTTTTTTGCAATAAAAAAGAACAATTTTTTGCGTATTTTTTCTTGACGTCGAAACAGGAAAGTGCAAGTGATTGTGCCAGGTGTTGATGTGGTTTGAACTTTAACATAAGGAGAAAACACCATGGCAGAAGGAAAAGCACAAGTTAATACTTGGGACGGGTTGAATGTTCGAGCGGGTGCAGGAACGAGTTACAGCAAGCTGGGCGCGCTCGTCAATGGCACGCAGGTGACGTACTATTCGGATTCGAATGGCTGGCTTCAGATCAATTATAATGGCCAGACGGGTTATATCTGCAAACAGTACACGAACATCACGCAGGCGCTGAGTTCGGGCGGTTCAAGCGAACAGAGCAGTTCTGGCGGTTCGTCGGGTGCTGCGAGTTCGTCATCTTCGGGATCGGCGGGAACCGTCAAAGTGACCGCGGATGTCCTCAATGTCCGCATGGGCAACAGCACGAGCTACGGCATCATTGGCACCTTGACTTACGGCAAAGTCATTTCTTATTCGGAAGAAAAGGGTGGCTGGCTCAAGATCAATTACGGTGGCCAGGAAGGCTGGATATGCAAAGACTGGACGACGCCGGCATCGAGCGAGCAAAACGCATCACAGGAAAATTCCGGTGGCGGTACGAGCAGTGGCGGTACGAGCAGTGGCGGTGAGACAGCCAGCGGTGATAAAGCAACCACGATGTACACGACTGCCGACGTCCTGAACGTTCGTCAGGGACCGGGGACGGGGTATGGTATCGTTGGCACATTGAATTATGGCTCGGAGATTTCCGTGCTCGGCACCGAAAGCAACGGATGGAAGAAAATCAGCTTTAATGGCGGTGTAGCTTATGTTTCGGGGGATTACGTCACCGATAAAAAACAGTCCAGTGGTGGCGGTGGAAGCTCTGGGGGAACAGTTCCAAGTGGTGATAATCCTGCCAAATTTGCAGAAAATTATCTATACGATACCACCAAACTTTATACTCATGATTTTATTACCCATAGCCCAATCCTGCCTTACTTGCAGGATCTTTCATGGTATGGTCCCTCAAATGGCGGGTATGATCTTAACTGCGCCAATTTCGTCACAGCTTGCCTCCAGAATTGTGGGTGGCTGAATTTTCACGATAACACTGTTGAAGGTGTGTATTACGCACTGAGAAGTGGGTCGAACGGGTATCGCGAAGTGGATCGTTCTCAAGCCAAACCAGGCGATGTATGGTGCAATTCCAGTCTCGGACACACAGAGCTTGTATATTCAAATTCCGGCGGAAATGTTACGCTCATTGGTTCAAATAATGCCAATACGAACTATCAGCGCGTTACCAAAGACACTTGGTCTGGTGGTAGCGGGCACTTCCTTTCTCGCCAATAAAAACAATGCCGCATAAAGCGGCATTGAGATAGCACATGGATTATCCCCGTTTGGCTGATGGTCAAGCGGGGATTTTTTTTACTTCCCGTAATGCTGACAGATGAGTTCGTATGCAGCCGTAAGTTCCTGTGTCTTTTGTGTCGCCTTGCGTTCCTCTTCGGGAGAATCCCCGTGCTTGTCAGGATGGTATTCGCGCATCAGTGAACGATAGGTTTTCTTGACTTCCTCGAAGGGGGCGCCATAGGGCAGTCCGAGCGTCTCGAAGGCACCAAAAACGGGCATATCGTTTGTATTGGGAATGAACTGATCCCAATTGGCATCTGGATCAACTTCGCGCAGTTTGCTTATGAGTTTATAGATTTGCCTTTCGGTAAGTTTTTGTGCGGCGTTTGGGAAATCTCCCACGCGCGTGCCATTGATCCTGACATCGCTAAGACGTTCTGCCTGGGCTTTGACAAACTCCGTTGCAACATCGCGAGCTGCTTTTACTTTGGGGTGTGCCTCAATCTTTTTATCAATGGTCTTACGAACCTTCTCAGAAGCTTCAATGCCTTTTTCGAGGCCTTGTTGAATTTTGTATGCGTTGCTTTGCACCCAATCAAAGAGTGATTTATTTTTTGCCATACGAATATCTCTTATTTAAAACGCCCTCAGGAACGTCGTTTACTTTGCCGACTCATCCTCGCCCAGTGGGACTACGCTGAGTTCCTCCGTGGCGTTTGTCTACGAATCATACGTTCCATCGTGGCATGAAGATTGTTATATGGAATCGTCATCCAATTCCTAATTATTTGCTGTAGGGATCGACCTTATTTGCGCGTATCCTGTTGTTTTCCGCCTCATTTTTTTCACCGAGGAATTCCAGGAAGTTGGCATATTTTCGAAGAACCTCGGCAACGGCATGCCATGCGCCGATATTTTCGAGCATACCGGTTGCACTTCTAAAGAGTTTGTGTGTTTTTTCAATAGAAATTTTACCTAGGTCGCGTTTGTAAACCTCATAATTGAGTTCTGCCGAAAGTGCATATCCAAGGCTGATGAGATAAGAATTTTTAAACGAATTCGTTGTATCAAAGAAGATCTTGAGTGATTTGGTCGTCTTTTGGTAGTTCTTACGGCTAAAATCGAATCTTGCCTTAAGCAGCTGATAATTGGCGATCCATGGTTGCATCGGGAATTGCTGTATGAGCTGCCGAAGCTGTTCCACGCTATCGCGCACGGCCTTTTTCTGAAGCGATTCGAGGTGAATTGAAATACTCGTAACAAGAAACTGGTATTGATGTTCGCGAATATTGGACAGTTCAATGAGCGAGAGTGCTTTTTCGAGCTGTGCATTCGGGTTATCTTGATGAAGTTCGGTATAGCACCTGGCATACGAGCAGTACACCATAGGCAGTTGTGCCCATAATCCCGAGACCGCCATTGCATTATACGCTTCAGTTGTTACCTGAATTGCCCTATCGGGCTCCCCACGGCTCAGATAGATTTGGGCGCATGTGACGAGCGTCGTTGCAATGGCGGGCAAATCGCGCTCTCTTCTCATGATTTCAAGTGCCTTTTCGGTATAGCGCAAAGCACCAACGAGCGCGCCATTTTCACCGGCATCGTGCATGAGTTTAGCTGCATGATGATAAGCGCTTCCCAATAGCCGTGAATCGCGAATTTCCTGCGCGAACTGGATGGCATTCTGAAGATTATCAGCAGCCGAATCGTAATCCCCAAGAAGGCGCTGAGCATCCCCCAAGAGGATAAGGCCGCGGCAAGTGCATTTCGTATCATTGAGCATGAACCCAAGATGGAGCAGCATTTCTGCATAGCGAGCGGCTTCAGAGTATTTCCCAAGGCAGATGGCCAAAGAAATATATTTTTCGAGCAATGACTGGTAAAGCTGATCGTTTTCGGGCCCGATATGTTCAAAGCGATGAGCAATAATCGAATGTGCGGACCTAAAGCCAAAGGCATTCATCATTCTTGGAATGACTTTGAGCCAGTATTGTGCGGCATCGCTCCACATTTCCGCGTGTTCAAAAGTCAAAGCGATCAGACTGTCATCGGCGCGTCTGCGTATAAGCAAATGGGCATAGCATCCACAAATTCGTCGTGCTGTTTCCGGTTCATTGGCGAACATTCTCGAGGCAATAAACTTCCATTCGGGAATGAAGAAACGTCCACCAAGACCAGTGTATTCACATATCTTATAGAGTTCGCCACGTTCGATGAGTTCATGGCTTACCCGTTTGGCCCACTTGCGCCTTTCTTCATGGGACCAGTAAGGTTCGTCAGGAAGCGGTTCCAACGCATAAATGCGGATGAGATCTTCGAGGAAAAAGGTCGGTCCAAGCAAAGACCCAAAGCAAAGAAAACTCTTCTGGTCATCCGAAAAACTTTCAAGATAAGCATTATCCCGTGCATTCTCAGAATAGCTGGAAAATGTCTCCAATTCTTCATTTAATTGATTTTCATCATCGAATTTCGACCTAAGGGTATAGAGTGTCCTACGAATACTCGTAAAGGAATTCGTGGCCAAAGAGGCAATCCTTGTTATAACTGCATTGGATAAATTATATTTCTTTAATATTTTTTGTGTAATTGCCAAGCAATCATCACTTTGTAATTTTCCAATTGTAAAAGTATCTTCATCACTAAAGAAAGATGATTTTTCATTCGTCTGAACGAGAATTAATATATTCGGAAGATTGAGTGTTTTAATCTGGCGAATCACATCACGCCAGGGATGCCGGATTGTGGTAAAATCTTCACTAAGAACGATAAATACCGGAGATTTCTGGGCATCGGACTCTATAGCTTTGAGTAATACCGAAAGTATATCTATGGGTGAGCGTGATTTTAGTTTTGAAATATCTTTTTGAGCTACAACCATTTTGGGCATACCAAAACGCAGGCTCAGGATATCCATTGCCCATGATCGCAGGGAAGAATCAAATATATGATTTACCCCTCGATGAATATATTTTCTGCGAATATCTTCGCTGTCACCAGGAAAACATCCGATACGGCTTGCCATGAGGGCAGTAGGAATATCGAGATAACATTCCTGTTCTGGCAAAGCGGTTGCATAAAAATAGAAATCGGACAAATCGTCTGCGCAATTTTGAACAAGTGCGCGCATCAACCGATTAAAAGCGAAACGGCAATCAGAAACGAGCTGGATTGCTCTGGGATGGTCAGCACCACTCATGTCTGCCAAAGCAGCCATAATAGATTTAATATCCACCTCAAGTCCATCATCATCGGTTTCCTGTCCGAAGATTTCAGTCAGTTTCGAATCACAGATATGCTCAATCGCGAATTGTCTGTAGATTGCATTGCTTGAAATGAGTGCGTTATCTTCGGGATGGATGGTTTCGGGGCTCTCGGGCAGTGGAAGACCGTATGCATTTTCGGGCAGAACTTTAATGCCTGCCTTTGGAGCCGGCCTCAATCCTTCTTGTGAAGGTCTTTCGATCTTGGCATTTTCCCCATCCTGGGAGATCCTGGAAACGAACACCTCGCTCTGGGAACGTATAATCTGCGTGGGCTCATCGGCAATGATAATGCCATCATCATCATCGGCTTCTTCTTTTAAATCATCTTCCAATAGATTAATGCTTCCAAATTCGATGCCGTTTTCTTCGATGCACGGAGATTCGAAGGATTTATCAATTTCGACACTTGGCAAAATACCGGAACTGATAATGCCAATGACGTTGGAATCATCTGTATTCTTCGATTTAAGATGAACTTCGTGAGATAATTTAATTTCTTCATCTAAAGAGAGCTTACCAGCTTTGCGTTTTTTAGCATTTTCCTCATCTTCGAGCATTGCGTCAAAAACGCCGGAATGGACATAAATCTCATTCGTACCTTCAAATTGTCGAATATCGGGAGGCAGTTCATCTTTCTGTTCATCTTCCAGTAATTTTTCTTCTTCCTCCCCGGCATCATTCGTATCATGAGGTTTATCGGAGTCGTCTTGTTTTTCTTTTGAGGAAACTTCATGCGTCTCCGATTTTTCTTTTGTTTCAAATTCTTTTGGCGATCCAGGGGTTTCGTCCTTTCCCGCAGAAAGAGGAGAATCCGAGGATTGTTTGAAAACATTGTCGTCCGATTTTTCTGCAGAACTGGAATCCAGGGTCGGTGCTTCGGAATCTTCAAACAAGAATGCACGCTGGGATAGGGTCTTTTCGGACAAACTACTCGCCAGAATCTGATTGATTTCAAGCAAATCATCTTCGAGCAGATTAAGGCTAAGGGATGACTGACCTGGAGGAATCCATGGCTTTTCAGGATCATCGGAATCCAAAAGTTCACGACTCTTGGTTTCTTCAGCCCCGGATTCAGAAGAGTCGAGAGGCATATCTTGCATTTTGGGATCAGAAGTCACTGAAGCCTCCCATAAAAAAGGCCATGTTTAACCAACGTGGATACTTGTTCCAAAGACGGCGTCATTTCGTTGCTTTGAGCTTAGAACTTCGAGTGATTCATCTCTTCTCTAAGTTCCAAGCTCCAAGTTTTAAGCCAGAATGGAAGTTATCGACGGTAAAAAAATCTGCACTCGTTCAACAGAGCCTCATAAAAGCCCCTGTTTAAGTATAACAAGAATAATGAAAGCGGCGTTTTATTCACCAGGTATGCCAGTCCAGTTCAAAGCTCAAAGCTTTTAGCGGAGGATAAGGTTCTATTCCGAGCTAAAAGCTCAATGCCATAGAATCATGTTGGACTTAAAAACCAATCTTCATTCAAACTTATTAATAAACGATTTTAGCGAGTAATGCTGTGACGTTATCCGGGCCACCATTTTGATTTGCGGCAATGATGAGCTCGCGGCAGCATTTAGGCAGATCGTTGGAGAAATTGGTAAGAATTTCGGTCATTTGAGGTGGTTTAACAGGATCGCTGAGCCCATCCGAGCAGAGCAGATAGATATCACCATCTTCATGCGGGTAAAAATGAACTTCGACTTCGACAGTTTCAGCCAGACCTACTGCGCGCGTAATGACATTTTTATATGGGAATGTCGGCAAATCCTCGGGTTTTAGGATTTTGGAACGCAAGTATTCGTTTGCAAGAGAATGATCTTCGGTAACCTGTTCAAGCACACCCTTTCTAAAACGGTAGCATCTTGAGTCACCGATGTGGGCAATAAAAACGCCTTCACGAGTAAAATAAGCACCTACACAAGTCGTCCCCATGCCATTGTATTTGGGATTTTCACCGGCAGCCTTATTAATAATGGTATTTGCACGTGTCAGTGCTGTAATAAGACGTCTTTCTTCGCGGCTTTTAGGCTTAGCTTTATTGGCCGGCCAATGCGGCATTTCAATGGGAGAAGTTTGTTTGACGGTTGAATTATAGTAATCACGAATTTCAGTAATTGCCATGCTGGAGGCGACCTCACCAGACTGATGTCCTCCCATGCCATCGGCTACAACCACAAACGATTCGGTCTGAGATACAAAAAAGCTGTCTTCATTGTGATCTCGCACCATTCCGGTATCTGTCAATCCTGCACATTTTAAACGCATGAACGATAACTCCTACCTTGTTAATAGCTTCGTGTGAAATGGCAATATGCCACATCTTATAGAATTTTATAATTTGCCATGTCTTCCACTCAATGACAAGTATTTTATGAGTAAAAACAGGCATCCACGTTACTCCGCAGCCGGGGCTCTGCCCCGGCCCCCGCCAATGGGCTTTCAGTTCGCAATATCAAATGCGCTGCGTTTCCCGCGCCTATCGGTGCTCCAACTTGCGCATTTGATTTGCTCACAGTCACCTCAATTCGCACCGTTCACTGGATGGTGCTCTTTTCGGCGCCTTGGAACCCACAATTAATGTTTTTTTCATCACTTTTTCATAACCCCAGCCAACTTATCTCTCGATGAGGCCCATCCCCCATCTCTCTACAGCATTTGTATTGACTGCCTCAGCCCCTACAAACCAGCTAACATTCGTACTAAAAAA
>DGWW01000335.1 GCA_002395385.1 Myxococcales bacterium UBA4248 | reverse complement strand
CGGCGGCGGAAGAATCGGCGTGAAACTCTCCACTGGCGAGCCAGGCGGCAACCACTACCTGAAAGCCGACTTGATCGCGGGGCTCGTACATGCCGTGAACGGCACGATCGTCGAATGCAATACGGCTTACGGCGGCAGCCGCGCCACGACCGAAAAACACTGGAAAGTCATCGAAGAGCGCGGCTTTAAGACGGTTGCCGACGTCGACATCCTCGATGCCGAAGGTTCGATGAGCCTGCCCGTCGACGGCAAAAATCTCAAGGAAGACCTCGTCGGTTCGCACTTTGCCAACTACGATTCGTATCTCGTCCTTTCGCACTTTAAAGGCCATGCCATGGGCGGTTTCGGCGGTGCCATCAAGAATCTGTCGATTGGATTCGGTTCGTCCGAAGGCAAGCTGTGGATTCATTCTGCAGGTCGGTCCAAAACCCAGTGGCTCGACAACAAACAGGACGAGTTCCTCGAGTCGATGGCAGAGGCCGCCAAAGCCGTTACCGATGCCAAGCCCATGGTTTACGTGAGCGTCATGAACCGCCTCTCGGTCGACTGCGACTGTGACGGTAACCCTGCCGAACCCGACATGCACGATATTGGCGTACTCGCTTCGACCGATCCACTCGCCATCGATCAGGCCGCCATCGATATCGTCTATGCCATGCCCGACAAGGATTCGCTCGTCAAGCGCATCGAACGCCAGAATGGCCTGCATACGCTCGATCATGCCGAGGCGATGAAACTCGGACATCGCGATTATAAACTCGTCGTCGTGAAATAATTTTTTTGTGGCTCGCTTTGAGGCGTCCGGACTGGACGCCTCTACAGCTCGCTTTTCGGCCTATCGCTGCGCGATACGGCCTTCGAACGCGCCTATGCCTGCGGCATACGGCGTGTTTTTTTTTAAATATGCATGACCCAAGTATATGCCCAGGCGGGCATTCGGCATTCGAATTGCAGTCTGATGCATTAAAAAGGCAGTCCAATTTTACTCTCTTTGGGGCGATTATCTTTGTGGCGAATATCTGGGGGGGAAATCGGGGCCGGTTCTCTCATAATCTTCGAAAATTCTTCCTTCACAAAAGGACATCGTTCGTGCATTTCTTTGAGTGTGTACTTTCGATACGAGAGGACAAAGTAATAGCCATTCTCATTATTTTTGACAAATCTGCCATAGATGACCTGGAAATCATCTGAATTTAATAGTTTGTATATCCAAGGCCGATGATTTTCGTACTTACTTTTGAGCAATACCTGACGTCCGTTTTCTGTATTTTCAACATACGAAGACGTGAAAGAACCTGTCAGGTTTGTCATGGCATAGGAATCCATGGTATCTTCCGGTTCGAAAAAACGATAAAAGGTGAAGTCTCCGGTGTTCCAGGAAAGTCCTGCAAACATCGAGCGCGTGTCAGTTTCTTTCCAGATACTGTAATATATTTCCAGATTGGCATCCAGAAGACTGTTGTCTGTATATAATACATTGTTGAAGCAAAAAAGTGATTCGTGTTCCTCTTTTAGATTGGTTTTGGGATTGACTTTGTGACTTGGCATGAATCCTTTCATCCATGATGCGGTTGGTTTTGTATTGGTGCATGTGTTGCCATTGGTATGTTTGTCTGCCATGGCTTGATACAGTTGTTTATAATTTATTTTTTTTAAACTTTTCTGAAAAGTTTTTAGATCCTTTTCAAACCATAGGATAAAATCTTCAGAATTCTCATAACAATCCTTGTTGTCTTTGAGGTTTGCGATGAGTGTGTTCAATACTTCGTTTGGGTTCTTTTTTATATCATTTGGATTGAGGGAGATAATGTTATTATTTTTTTTAATTTCATTGAGCACCATGCTGTGTTCCAGATTGAATATATCTATTTTTTTCCGGTTGTTGATGGGTTCGGTTTTGGATGGCGATTCCTTTTCTATATCAGGTAGCTTGTTTGTATCAGGAATCAATGGGCTTTCGGTTTGGGGAATGTTTTGCAGATCGGAATCGATTGAGGTGTTCGTCTGGCTGAATTGCATCACAAATAAGGCCATGATGAGCAAAAAGATGACGATGAAGACAACTGTGAGTATTATAGGTACCGTTGGGTTATGACGTTTTTGGGCTGCCTGGTAGTACGGAAAATTGTCATCGGAGTTGCCAAAGTCTATTGGCTGCTCATTGAACAAATCATTTGAGCTGTTTGGAGCTTTGGATTTAAAATGCTGTGCACTGTGATTGGTTAAATCAGCGCCGCAAAAGACGCATTTTTGATTGGTATCTATTTGGTTTGCACCGCACTTGTGACATTTGATCATGGAAAGTGTCTCCTTTTGTGTGGGGAACTTTGCAGACAAGCTCCAATCCAAACGATACAATAACATAGTTTTGGGGCGGGGACACTATGCGTTCTTCGTGACAATTCAGCCCCTTTGCTTGTTTTTCTTCGAAAGCTCAAATGCATTCTTTAATGCATTATGCACAATGAAATGTCACACTCAGAGGATTTATATGATGTCTTTGGTTTTGCAAAATCATTCAGCGTTATGCATTCAGCATTATGAATTAAGGAAATTTCAAGTATTTTGGGAAACAGGAGCGTACTCCAGGGTTGGGTAGTAACCATAGCCAAAAAAATAGGTGCTTTTGCATGCGAAATTTTTAAACAATTTTGCTATAAAATGTGCGGGGATTTGTTCGTAAAAACGGTGTGAAGTTTTGGCTTCATTGCCCTTAGCCATAGTAGGTATTTGAATATGCAAGCAAATAGATTCAAACGTCTTGGCCTGTTTTTTGTTGCCCTTGCAATGGGATGTGTTGTGGCTTCCTGCAACAGTGACGAAGGTGTTCCCTATTCGGTTCCCTCGGTTGGGGGAAATACCGGTAATCCCAGCGGTGACAAACCAGGCGTCGATGATCCGGAAAATCCAGACAAACCCGGCACCACCGGGAAACCATCCCCTTCTGGGTGCGATAGCAACGAGAAGCTTTGCGATGGCATCTGTAAGGATGTGATGTCTTCAAAACATGACTGCGGTGAATGTGGCCATGCGTGTGAGCCGACAGAATCGTGTCAGGATGGGAAATGCGTAGGCTGTGATAAGGATTTGTGCGACGGTGTATGTGTCGATCTGGCGAGTGATCTCAACCATTGTGGTTCTTGTGGAAACGCCTGCCGTGCCAATATGGTTTGCACCGATTCGCAGTGTGAATGCGATACAGACTGGCTGGATTGCGACGGTGATCTGACCAATGGATGTGAGGCTTATGCCAGTTGTGAATGTATTATCGGTCAAAGAGACAACACAGATTATTCGGGTCCGGAAGAGACAAAAAACGTCGGTATGTGCAAACCATCCTTGCGTGAATGCATGATCGTGGATGGTTTTCATATGATGGAAGTTATCGAACCCGAAGTGCTGCCGACCGAGGGGATTGTCTGTGATGGCAAGGACTATAACTGCAATGGCAAAGATGATGGGCATGAGGACATGGACGGCGATGGATTTTCCATCTGCGATGGAGACTGTTGTGACAATGCAGCGATGTGCAATGCTACAGACAAACACCTCATTAATCCAGGCATGATGGAAGTTCCCGGCAACAATCTGGACGACAATTGTAATGGCGAAGTGGATGAGCCTCCGATTGATCCCAAAACCGTAGAGCCGATTCCTTTTACCTATGGGTCAACCGATTTAGATACGAGTGCCCGGGCTTTGGCTCGTGCCATGGGGATTATCTGGGAATGCGAGCCTTCGAAAGCGTGCCCTTACGGTTTGGTTAACGCCAGACTGACGCGTTCTGAGAGTACGAGTGGTGTGGATCCTCGTCAGGTCAATGTCATGGATTCCTGGCGTGAGAAATCCGGTATTGCACGCGTCCTCCCGCGTGAAGGCAATCATTTTGCCGTGCTTTCGTCGGGTGCAGCGCTGGATGTCGCCCATGGCGTTGCAGAGGCCGATCTCGAACTCGAAAAATACGCCTCAGAGACCACGCTGCCCAATGGCGAAACTCAGAGAACGGCTCCCGACAGTAAAATTCCGGAGGTATATGCCAAAGCACATGGCAATAAACTTGAAACGCACAAATCCTGTCCGACGGGGACGGCAGTTCCTTCGATCTTTGACTCGGTCCAGCTTCATCTTGAGATAAAGGCACCGGTCAATGCCATGGGCATTCAGTTCGATTTTCGCTTTTTCTCGCGCGAATATCCGAAATATCTGTGCTCAAGTTTTAACGATTTCTTCCTCGCCATTCTCACGACGGAACATGCAGATGTAAAGGCGATTGCAGATCGCAACATTGCTTTCGATATGAACGGCAATCCTGTATCTGTCAATAATGGCTTCTTCACCACATGCAATAAAGTGAATTGCGGCAGTGCCGGTAACAAATGTCCCGCATTCATGAGCTGTGCGTCGGATGGTTATTGCTCGGCAGGTGAAGATACCTGCCGCGATGGTGCAAGTGCCATCGATGCCTATTCTCCCAATCCCTTTGTGTTTGATGTGGATACCGGGCGTGGTGGCGGCACAGCCTGGCTCTCGACGACGGCCCCCATTATTGGCGGTGAAACCATCAAACTCGATTTCTATATTTGGGATACTCAGGATAACAAGTATGACTCTACCGTTTTGATCGATAATTTCAAATGGCTGCTCGATCCGACGAAGGTCAATACGGGATTTGCGGATGATCCGACAGAGATCAATTAGCAGGGGGCGTTTTATGAAGAAATTTTATTATCCAATATGCGTGGCGTGTTTGCTTGTTTCGTTGGCGGCAGCGGGGTGTTCGAGTGATCCGATCCCTGCATTTGAAGAGAATGCGGACAGCAGCGGCGGGGATAACCAGGGCGCTACGCCGGGTAAACCAGGCGTGTCAGATCCACAAACCGGCGAAACGTGTGAAGACACTTGCAAGGCAACCTGCTGCGATGGCGTTTGCCGGGATACGCAGTCGAATGTCAAACACTGTGGTGAATGTGGTCATGCATGTGACGACAATGAGATATGTGAGGGCGGCAAATGTATTCCGCAAGGATCCGGTTCATGTCCGGAGAATGAGGCGTTATGCGGTGATTCGTGCGTTTCGATCGTCAATAACCCGGAACACTGTGGTTCGTGCGATAATGCGTGCGGCCCGGGGGAAATATGTATAGACAGGGCATGTGCTCTGGATTGTGGAGGACTTGCTCATTGCAATGACAGCTGCGTCGATTTGCTCACTAACGGCGAAAACTGCGGTAAATGTGGTAATTCCTGTCCCGAAGGGCAGGCGTGTATCAATGGCAGTTGTTCGGATAAATGCGCTGTGGAGAGTCAGGTCATTTGTGATCATGACTGCAGCGATTTACAAATAGATCCGAAGCATTGCGGCAGCTGTGAAACATCATGTCCGGAAAACGAAATATGTGTTGACGGCAGTTGTTCAGGGACTTGTTCCAATGAAAGTGAGTTGGTTTGCAATCATCAGTGTGTCAATTTACAGACGCATGCGGAATTTTGCGGCAGCTGTGATACCGCATGTCTGGACAATGCACGATGTGTTGACGGCAATTGCGTCGAGAACTGCGATATTGAAACAGACGCAATCTGTAAGCATGTATGTATTAATATTAAGAATGATCGGGCCAATTGCGGCGGATGCGATATTGTCTGCACGGAAAAGGAGATTTGTCAGGATGGCGTTTGCAGTTGTCCGGAAGATAAGCCAAATTGCAATGATCCCGATTTAGTTTGCGAAAATGCCAATGAAATGCCATGCGGTGATGTATGTGTTGACCTCAAGAACGATAAGGATAATTGCGGTGCATGTGGTCAGTCGTGCGGTGAAAATGGCATTTGCCAAAAAGGGAAATGCATCGACTGTACTGGCAAAACGCCTTGTGAAGATGGAATTTGCTATGACACGCAGAACGATCCCCAAAACTGCGGTGGGTGTGGGATTGCCTGTCCGGCAAACATCGAATGCAAAGAGGGCACGTGTGCATCTTGCCTTCCCGATTACGTCGATTGTGATGGCAATCCGGAAAATGGCTGCGAAAAAACGACAGCAGAATGTGCCTGTAAAAATGGCGAAGAAAAGAGCTGTTATTACGGGCCAGCCGGAACAGAGGGCAAAGGTGCGTGTAAAGCCGGCAAAATGACGTGCACCAACAATAAGTGGGGTGCATGTGAGGGAATGGTCGTTCCCGTCAATGATTTTAAGTGCCGCAATACAGAATCGAGTCCGGCAAAGAACGATTTGAACTGCGATGGCAAAGTCGATGGTACAGAAGATTGGGATGGTGACGGCTACAGCATTTGCACGGGCGATTGCTGCGACTCCAAGGAACATTGTCCATCCGTGAGTGATCCGACCAAAGTTCGTCCGGGATTTTACGAGGTTGCAGGGAACAAAATCGACGATAATTGCAACGGCCAGGTCGATGAGGGGGCTACGACATGCAGTGCCACTTATTCTCAAAGTACGGATTTGTCCAATGCAGCCAACCGAAATAATGCCGGTGTTCAGCTGGCGCGTGCAATGGATATCTGTGATGATGCCAGTACGATGGGGTATGGGCTCGTTTCGGCTACAGTTCAGACGCTTGTTTCAGGGACACCAGGCAATGCTCAAATGGGCCAGTCTATTAATGTTTTCCCCTATTTGAGCAAAACCGGTTCTTCAACCCCCATCATTAGCCCTAGAAAAGGAAGCCATTTTGCAGGCATTGCAACAGGCGCTTTCGTGAGTGGATCTGTTGGTGGGGGGCATTTGGCTGGCGGTATCGTTCCCAATAAGTATCTCAGTGAGCATGGAGGACAACTTCAGTCTGCTCCGGGATGTCCGAGCGGCGGGACGTCCATTAATGACACCGTCAATTTGCATCTGGAATTAAAGGCTCCTGTTAATGCGACGGGATTTTCCTTTGAATTCCGATTCTTCTCGCATGAATACTGGTATTATTTGTGCGACCGATATAATGATTTCTTCCTCGTTTTGCTTGATTCCAAGGCGGCAGGGATTCCCAAGGACGGCAATATTGCTTTTGATAAGGTAGGCAATCCGGTTTCCGTGAACAATGCTTTCTTTACAGCGTGCCAGTCACCATCGTGCAATAGCTATAACTTTAGTACGAGCTATACGACGGGGGGATGTCCCAACTCTTTGACATGCAAAAGCGGTCTGTGTGTTTCTACGTATGGTGCATGCCCGGATGGTACTGGGGATGTCTGCGCTTTTGATAGCAGCTGCGGTTCAAGTATGACGAGTGGCGGTGCGACGGCATGGTTAAAAACGAGTGCTCCTGTCGTAGGTGGTGAAACGTTCAAGTTGGATTTTTATATCTGGGATACGTCCGACTCTGCAGTTGATTCTGCGGCGATTATCGATAACTTCCAGTGGATTACGACGGGCGGGTCTGTCACAGTGGGCACCGATTTCGCCGATCCGCGAACATAAAATCGGATTTGCAGCGCGTATTGGCTTTGCCAATAGCGCTGAAGGCGATGTGTAGAAAAGCGGCGTGTCGCCGCTTTTTAAGCATCGCCCACTCCATACAACAGAGCAGCATCTGCGTTTGATGCAGAGCAGCGAGTGACCTGCTTTTAAGCAACAAGCGAATCTATCAGGAGCTTATATTATGAAATATTCATCTTTCCTATTAAGCCTATTGGTGTCGATAGCGTGTATCAGCTGCTCATCTGACGCAAATTCTCCCGGGAATCTTTCTACGAAGCCACAGCAGGAACCTTCGAATCCGGACAAACCGGATGATCCAGGGACAACGTCTGATCCTCAATATACGTGCAGTGCAGATAATTGTGCCGCGACGTGCTGCAACAATGTCTGCAGGGATACGACGTCCAATGTCCACCATTGTGGTGAATGTGATCATGCGTGCAATTTGAATGAAATTTGTGAGAAAAGTGTATGTATTCCGGCCAGTGCGTCGTCCTGCCCGGCGGATGAGCTTTTTTGCGGTGGAGAATGCACCTCTATCGTCGATAATCCGGCGCATTGCGGTGCATGTGATCATGCCTGTGATTCTGATGAAACCTGCGTCAATCGATCGTGTGTCCGCGATTGTCACGGGCTCGCCCATTGTGGTGAGGAATGTGTGGATCTGCTCACGGATGCCCGGAACTGCGGAAAATGTGGTACATCCTGTTCTGCGCAGGAGGCCTGCATCAATGGCGCATGTACGGGAACCTGCCCGGATGCCAATGAGGTGATATGCAGCCAGACATGTGTCGATCTACAGGCGGATCCAAATCACTGCGGTCAGTGCGGTACGGCTTGCCTTTCGAATGAAGTCTGCTCATCCGGCAGTTGTACGGACACTTGCCCCAATGAGGGGGAGCAGATCTGCAACCAGCAGTGTGTTGACCTGCAATCGAATCCGGAGTTCTGCGGCAGTTGTGACATTGCCTGTTTGGATACGGAACGCTGTGCGCAAGGCACTTGTGTATCAACCTGTGACTATGGCAATGCGGCCATTTGCCATCATGTTTGCATAGATGTGATGAGTGATCCATCGAATTGTGGGGGCTGCGGCATCCAATGCAACAGCAATGAAGCTTGTAATCACGGTGTGTGCGGATGTCCGTCAGATAACCCCGACTGTCATGGGACTTCCCATGCCTGCGCAGATACAAGCAAAACGCTGTGCAATGATTTTTGTGTCGATCTGCAGAATGATCAATACAATTGCGGTTCATGCGGGCATGCATGCGGTGTAGGTGTGATTTGCAGCAAAGGTTCGTGTCTCGACTGCACCGGGAAAACGCCGTGCGACGACGGGCTTTGCTACGATCTCGACAATGACCCGCAGAATTGCGGTGGCTGCGGGATGGCATGTCCTGCAAACGTGGCTTGTGTCGATGGCCAATGTGCATCCTGCAGGATGGATTATATCGATTGTGATGGCAATCCGGACAATGGCTGCGAAAAGACGACTGCGGATTGTTCCTGTGTCGATGGTCAGGAAAAGGAGTGTTATTACGGGCCTGCGGGAACTGCCGACGTGGGGGCCTGCAAGGCTGGTAAGATGACGTGCAGCGGCAATAAGTGGAGTGAATGTGTCGGCATGGTTCTGCCTGTGTTCGATTTCGTCTGCCGATCGGAAATTGCGGATTCTGCACTGAATGATTTGAACTGTGATGGCAAAGTGGATGGTACGCAGGATATGGATGGCGATGGCATGTCCATTTGCGGCGGCGACTGCTGTGATTCCAAAGCGCATTGCCCGAGTGTGAGCGATCCTGCAATGGTACGCAAAGGCTATCACGAAGTGCCCGGCAATAAGATTGATGACAACTGTGATGGTCATATTGATGAAGATGTATCCGCCTGTGAAGCCACTTATACACAGGGAGTCGATCTTTCTGATGAAAACAACCGAAAGGCCACAGGCGTCCAGTTCGCACGTGCGATGGATATCTGTGATGTATACGATGAGAAGGATCCCAACAGTTTTTATGGCCTCGTTTCGGCGACCATTCAGTCTCTGGCTTCCGGTTATCCCGGGAATGTTAAAATGAGCAGGGCAATTAATATTTTTCCGTATCTGAGCAAGTCCGGGACGTCGGATCCCATTATTTCCCCAAAAAAAGGCAGTCACTTTGTGGGGATTTCGACGGGGGTGTTCGAAAACGGGCAGGTGAGTGAAAGTGAAAAATTTATCTCAAACGGCGTGATTCCGGATAAATATCTCTTTGCGCATGGCGGAGTGCTTCAATCAGCAGAGGGGTGCCCGGTGGTGAGTGAAAAAATCAACGATGCTGTCAATCTCCATCTTGAATTAAAAGCGCCGCAAAATGCGACCGGTTTTACGTTTGAATTTCGATTTTTCTCGCATGAATACTGGTATTATCTCTGTGATGACTACAATGACTTTTTCCTGGTATTGCTTGATTCGAAAGCGAGTGGAATCCCGGTCGACGGCAATATCGCATTCGACAAGGTGGGGAATCCGGTTTCGGTGAACAATGCATTTTTTACGGCGTGTAAAAGTCCCAAATGTGGTGCGTCGTTTGACACGACCAACTTAACGGGTGGATGCCCGAATTCATTGACATGCAAGAACGGTCAATGTGAATCGACGTATGGTGCATGCCCCGATGGTGCGGCGGATGTTTGTGCATTTGACAGGGGGTGCGGTGAAAAGGAGACGAGTGGCGGTGCCACGGCATGGCTAAAAACAACCGCTCCAGTCCTGGGAGGCGAAACGTTTACGCTCGATTTCTACTTGTGGGACACGAGTGACAGTCAACTTGATTCGGCAGCCATTATAGACAATTTCCAATGGATTACGACGGGGGGCACCGTTACGGTTGGGACGGATTTTTCGGATCCGAGAACCTAAACGGGGCTGACAACGCCATGGGGTTATGGCTTGTGGCATTTCGCGAAGAATTCATGGCGGGTGGAACGGGGTGGACATAGCCCCAAAAAGCGGCGTTAGAGCCGCTTTTTTATGTCACTAAAGAAAAAACATCAAAAATTGTGAAATCTCATTGACGCGCAATATGTCATGTGCCAAAAGGCGCGCGCCGCAGGGATAAACCTCCCCGAGATTTGAAACTGTTAAGGAAGTGAAGCAATGGCACGAGACGAAGAAGAACGCGAATTGGACGATGATTTGGATGATGACCTGGAGGACGATGCATTCGGTGGGTCTTCACTCGAAACGGAACTGGAATCAGAACTGATTGAAGAATGGTGTCCCATTTGTAAAGACATCAAACCTCATGCGGTTGTAGGGAATGGCAAGATCGCATGTGCAGTATGCAATCATGAGCATCATCGTGAAACAGAATCGACAGGGACGCCCATTGTTCGAAGTTTGTTGACAGCGGATGACGAGGCGTCACCTGAAGCACTCAGAGCAGCATGGGAGCGTCTGACAGCGATTGATGAGAGTGAAATCAAGCCATACTCCATTCGTCTGAAACTTTCGGATGGTGATGTGATTCGGCATTCGAAATTTGGGATTGGAATCGTCGTGGAAATGACGGACATGACGAAGGCAGAAGTACTGTTTGCCGATGGTTTGAGGAGACTGGTTTGCGGTAAATAAACTCGTTTCACATTGACGGTTTTGAGGCGGCGTGTCATATTGATACAGGTTTGTTCGCCGCCAGGCATTCGTGGTGAAAGGGATGAAACATCGAATGGCACAAACAAGACTGCATTGCGGGAAGTGTGTGAAATTTCTGTATGCAAGTGTATTTTTGTTGTCATTCATGGTAAACGGATGTGGTGCGGGGCCCGTGTGGACTCGCGATGATCCGCGCGATGTTGTGAATGGTTTTCTGCAAACGGCAGAAGTGCAGAATGTCGAAGTCATGTGGGAATATCTTTCCACAGCGACTCAAAAAAGTCTCAATGAACGGGCAGATGCATTTAATGCTCAGTCGCAAAACGGGAGCTCCCGCAAAGGTTTTGAGATGCTGCGCACGACTGGGCATGTCATTTCATCGACGCGCGAATACAAAAAACTTGAAGTCTCATCCCAAACCGCAGAGGAAGCCGTCGTCGACATCGTCATGCAGGATGGTTCTGTCAAATCTTTGACACTGCACCGGGAAAACGGCCGCTGGACAATAGATTTACCTTTAGGAACAGAAAAATAATGAGTGATTTTCAGATTCTCAATGATGGCCAACTCATTGCCAGTCACCTCGAAGTACTCGAATTCCACGGTGAGAATGCGCTCGGTGCCTCCTATTTGGTTCGCGATATTTCGAACCATAAAAAGTTCATTGCCAAACAGCTCAGCTTTAACTGCGATGAAAATGTTACGAATGACATTCGTTCTCAGATCGCCAATCTTCGGGGAATTGAACATAAAAGCATTGCGGGATTTGAGGATTTTATTGTCGAAGATAAGACTGGTTATCTTTTGCTCGAATACATCGAGGGTGAGCTGCTCGACAGTCACCTCAAAATGCGCCGTGAACGTGGGCAGATTCTAGGCCTCAAAGCCGCCTACAGTTTTCTGGCACACCTCAGCCTCGGACTGAATGTGATTCATCAGGCGGGCTATGCCTATGGCTGTCTGTCGCCCCACATGATTATCGTGACGCGCGAAGGCCGCATTCGTATTGCCAACTTTATCTGTCCTTTCCTTGCAGAAAACTATCTTAGCGATGGCTTGAGAAATCGCTATTTTGATACGCCTTTTACAGCCCCAGAAGTCCGCAGGACGCGCCATGGTGCCGCTCCGACTTCGGATATTTACTCGCTGTCTCTCCTCCTTACCGAACTCCTGAGTGCTGTTTCGCTCAACGAATTCGGTGGACAGCCGGATGCCTTTATCGCCCGTCTTCCGGGCGTCTCGAACAGCGTCAAAGAAGCCCTGTTCAAAGGCATTAAATCGGAGCCTTCCGAACGTTTCCAGTCGGCATTGATCTTTAAGGATACGCTTAAAACCGCTGTAGATGCTCCTTCGGATGACGATCTTTCTTCCATCCTCGTGGGCGTCAACGATTTGCGTGCACTCAATGCGAGCGGCGATTTGCCTGCCATTGATCCTGCCTCGCAATCCGTACGAAAACCGGATCTCTTCGACAGCGGTACGCGTCCTTCGGCACGAACCCCGATTAATACGGAGGTTTGGATCTATCAAAAAGATGGCATGGACTACGGGCCGTTTAATCATGAAGGATTGATTAAGAAATTCTATGATGAAGTCATCACAGAATCGACGAGCGTCTTTAATACCTCGACCAAAAAACGTCAGAATCTCGGAACCATCCCCGAGTTCCAAAAAGAAGTTGAGGAATATTTGCCGCTGCGCGCCAAAAACCATGAAATCAGGTTAAAGGCCGAAAAGAAAAAGAAAAAGACTCAAATTGCCGCAAGTGCAGGCGTCGTCTTTGTCATCGTCGGTGTCATTGCCGCATTTTTCATTGGATCGATTATTTACTTCTACAATCTTGACCCCCCAAAAGCACTCGCCTGGGATGTTGCACTGCCGGTTTTTGACAAAAAATTTGAGCTTCCCAAAACCGAAGAATTCACCCTCAATGTCGATGAATCACAAGCAAAAGCATTGTTCGATCCCGATGCTTCCGAAGCCGAAATCGAAGCCGCACTCCGGGCGTGGGAAGCTGAACACCGCAAAAAGTTTGCCGGTAGACGTCGTCCTGTCGGCGCCAAAAAAGGTCTGCCCGGCGAAGAAATCGAGACCCTCGTGTTTACTGGCGAAGACGGAAAGGAACTCGAACCCTTGCTCGACTGGGAAATCGAAGAGCAGTGCATGAGTCCCAGAATGATGCGTAAAGTCCAGGAATGTTATCGCACGAGCGCAGGTGGTCGACATGTCAGTATAAAGGTCAACTTTACCATCAATCAGAATGGTACCCTGAGAAATCTTTCTACGACAACCTCTGGCCCCCTCAACGACTGCATCATTTCGGCATTCTCATCGCTCAAATTCAGACCATACGGGGGAACAGCCAAAAAGGTTTCCATTCCGATCGGATAAGATATACATGGAAAACCCCACCGATGAACAGCTCGTCTTAAAGGTTCAGGCGGGCGATAAAGCTGCATTCGAACAGCTCTATTGGCGCTATAAAGACCGCGTCATCGGGGTGGTTTATAATATCGTTCGCAATCATCAGGATACACTCGAAATTTCGCAGGAAGTTTTCGTGCGCATCTATAAAAATATCGATAAATATCAGCCTGGAACCAATCTGTTCACCTGGATTTACCGAATTGCGCACAACCTGGCGATCGACAAATACCGCCACAAAAAAACTGCCAAGGAAATTGAATTTGATAATGATTATCAAAAAAACTTCTCTCGCCCGGAAGATGTTTTGCCGCCAAGCCTTGGCATTAATCCTGAACGTGCATTTGAACGCGTCGAACTGCGCGAAAAAATGACCGCTGCTTTGAACGAACTAACCGAAAATCAACGTGCCATCATCACTCTGCGCGAAATTGAAGGCCTTTCGTACGATGAAATTGCCGTTGCGCTCGATATTCCCATCGGTACCGTCATGAGCCGCATTCACTACGCACGATTGAAACTGCAAAATTCCCTGCGTGGCTATCTCGATTGTAAAGATGTAAAATAATTGTTATTTTCGCGGCCTATCTTCGGCGGTTGCCTCGATACGGCTCGCGTTCGACGCTATTTGCTGACGCAAATACGCGTCTCAATGCGATTGGAGGACACCTTCGTCACGATTCATTCGACTCATTTAGTTCCGTCCGCATTTTGAACTTTGGGAGTGATAATGAACGTTTTTTCTAAACCTCAAAAAAAGAACAAATCGATCAAATACAAAACATTGGCACCGTGGAAAAAATCAAAAGAATCTTCCCGAAAGCTGGGGTGGGGCGATCAGAATGTTGCTTATTCCAATTTTGGTTCCTATGTCGATAGAGAGATCGATGGCGGTGTGAGACTCAAACTCAATATACTGCAGATATTGGGCGGGCCGGTGACTGCGTTGGGACTTATTGTGTTTTTGAGTGGTCTACTCGTACAAGTAACTGCATGTCTCGGTAAAAACGGTCGAAGTGCACATCCCGTGATTGCCAATTCCTTCTGGTATACGGTTTTGGCCGGTTTCGGTATCATTGTTGTTGGCATTTTGAGTATTTATCTTGGCATTGTGATAAAAGAAAAACGCAATGAATTGTTTAAAAGAGATATTGTGCGCAAATGTATGGAACGCAATTTTGAGATATCTGATTATATCTATAATTCGAATTCCCGAAGTGAAATATATGCTGTTTCATTATTGTGCCATTTGAATATTCGAAACAATCAATGGAACCAAGTTGAGTATAATGATTATTTCGTCGGTAGATACAATCATTTACCGTTTATCTTTTTTGACTGCAAGCTTATCAATCATGAAGGTTATGGAAGTAACTCTACTGATTATGTTCTGTTTCGTGGTCAGGTAATCGTATTAAAATTAAATAAACCAGTAGATTTTGGCTGCCAGTTTACACTTGAAGACGGAGATGTTCAGCTGAAAGCGTATGATTCTCTTCTGGATGATTTTGATCCTTTATTGAATGGTGAGAGAACGTTAGACAATTCAGTATTATCAGATGCCGTCAATGATCGTCTTAAAAAACTGGAGGATTATAGGAAACATCTAGAAAGTGATCTTTCTGATCTGGAAAATGCCAGAGAATCTTTGGATAATTTTGATGTTGACAAATGGAATGCATTTATTCAAGCAATCATACCGATTGCAATGGGAATATCGATATTAATGATGAAACGCTCACGGCAGAAGAGAGGGATTTGGTTCAAAAATATGAAATTACCCGCGATGCCATGCTTCATTTGAGCCAATCCGGTCAAAGCAAATCATTCATACCTTTTCATACCGATGCCAACGCCATGCAGAATGCCAGACAACGCCTGCTTTCAATGTATGCGGCGTTGACTGAAGTTGTTCAAAATGCACAGTGTGAGGTCGGTTGGATCTTGGCGGGGAATTATCTCGTCATTATTCTTGAAAATGCTTTCGATCCATTTGAGTTCGGTTTCGCGGATTTGTTCAGATCCAACAAAAAAATTTCAAATCGTGTCGAACAACAGGTACAATGGCTATGTTCTGTATTGGAGCCCCATGTCCGTGCGGGGTTGATCTAGTTTGGGAGGTGTCCGATGAGATATAAAATGACATGGTTATTGGCTTTGGCCATCGGTTTATGGGGAACAGGCTGCTCTGATGACTCTACAATCGGAGCGTCGACAGATGCGAATCATGGTTCTGATGTGACGCCAGGCGAACCCGACCCCGGTGATCCTGACCCTGGTGATCCTGACCCCGACGATCCCGATCCCG
>DGWW01000128.1 GCA_002395385.1 Myxococcales bacterium UBA4248 | reverse complement strand
GTTGGAATTTTCCCAAAGCCTGCCTAATGCGACAGTGAGCCTTTTGAATGGTGCATTAATCCTTATCCTGTTCTGGGGCAGGTATGCGAGAAATTTCGACTTGCAGGATGCATCGTTCATTGGCCTGGCGGACGACAAAATGAAGTCCGGCTGTATCGACTTCATCGCCGATGACCCCTACGCGCCCGAGCTGATAGGTCACGAGGCCGCCAATCGACTCATAATCGGGATTCTCTTCGAGTTCGACATCGAAGTGTTCTGCAATTTCGGAAATATTGGTACGCGCATCGACGAGAACGATGTCCTGTTCGGCGTCGATGGGTACGATGGTGCGTTCTTCCGAATCGTATTCATCCTGGATTTCGCCGAAAAATTCTTCGACGATATCTTCGAGTGTGACGAGCCCGGAGGTGCCTCCGAATTCGTCGACGACGATGGCCATGTGAATATGTTCGCGTTTAAAGTCCTCGAAAATGGCGTCGATATGGTTGGTTTCGGGAACAAAGAATGCCTCGCGGACGAGTGATTTGATGGTCGTCTTTTCGAGCGCTTCCTTTCGTTCACGCATTGCATAAAACTTTTCGACGAGATCTTTAAAATAGAGCACGCCGACGATGGTGTCGATATTGCCGTCGTAAACCGGAAGTCGGCTGTAGCTTTCCTTGATAAAGAGTTCGAGTGCTTCGTTGAGTGGTGTGTCGACCGAGCATGCCGTCAGCTCTGTTCTCGGGATCATGACTTCTCGAACGGTCGTTTCGCTGTAGTCGATGGCCGATTTCATAATGCGGCTTTTGACATCTTCGAGCCCGCCAAGGCGCGTGGATTCGTCGAGCATGACTTCGAGTTCTTCTTCGATACGCTCGGCATCTGCGAATTTATCGTCAGGTGGTTTTACCAGGGGGGCGACAACCTTGGTGATTGTCCATGAGACGGGTTTGAACAAAGCAGAAAAAGGTCTGAGCACAGAGATCATGCGTCCGGCAAGGACGCGTTCATCGCCGCGCGCACATAAACCGCCTAACACCGTATGAAATATCAAATAAATGCCCGCAAGGATGAGCCAAACCATCCAGGTTTGCAATCCGATTTCTGGGGCAGATAATAGGATGTGACCGGTCCAGAACATGCCTATGACGCTGACGACTTCGAGAATGTGGATGGTCGTCCAATAGTCATAGGGGTTTTGTGCAAAAGGAACGAGTTTTGGGTGGCCTTCGTCGACGAGATGGCGTGCGCGGACGACGCCGAGTCTGGAAAGTGCACGGGCACTCGTCGTACAGATGACGACAAAAGGAAGGCAGGCAATAAAGATGCACAGTGGGTATATCCAGGTATGCCAGTCTGAGAGGATGATGGGTGTGTCCATAATGAGGCGAGATAGCGATATGAGCAGAAGGGTATTTAAAAAAGAGGCGAGCCGTAGCGGCGTTCCCGAAGGGGCGGCGTAAGGCGAGCAGCGCGGCGTATTCGCAGAATAGCCGCGCATACTCAATTACAAATCGGGTTCGAGAAACATGGCATCGCCATAGCTGTAAAACATGTAGCCCATATCGATGGCTTCGCGATAGGCATCCATCATATTTTCATAGCCAGCAAAGGCACTGACGAGTACCATGAGGGTCGATCCGGGGAGGTGGAAATTGGTGACCATGGCGTCTACCAGGCCGAATTTACGGCCGGGTTTGAGGAAGATGTTCGTTTCATAATCGCCGGCAACAACCTTGCCAAATCGGTCGAATTGGTCTTCGAGGCTGCGTACGACGGTCGTTCCTACGGCGATGATGCGACCGCCGTGAATTCTGGTTGATTCGACGGTTTCGGCAAGTTTTTGAGAAATCACGTAGTGCTCGGTGTGCATTTTGTGATCGCTGAGATTTTCTGTTTGGACGGGTCGAAACGTTCCGGTGCCGACATCGAGCGTCAGGCGTTCGAATTGTACGCCTTTTGCGCGGATTTTATCGATGAGTTCATCCGTAAAATGGAGTCCGGCTGTTGGTGCAGCAACGGCGCTGCCGGCATTGGCATAGACCGTCTGGTAGAGCTCGGTATCGGATTTATCATAGACCG
Source organism: Myxococcales bacterium UBA4248 (assembly GCA_002395385.1). GTDB lineage: Bacteria > Myxococcota_A > Bradymonadia > UBA4248 > UBA4248 > UBA4248. The sequence goes on along the minus strand of DGWW01000128.1, from coordinate 8,847 downwards.
CTTCGCCCAGTTTTTTTCGCTGTTTGACGATATAGGGCGGCAGGGGGAGCTGGCCGATGCGGTCGAGAATTTCGACGACAGGCTCGTTGCCGAGAAATTCGACGTGGCATGGTGAGGTGCGATCGTCGGTTTCGCGGCTGAGGCGCACTTTGACGGATTCATCGTTGACAGCAGTGAGGATTTCGCCGTCAGAGAGATGGCTTGCCCGATACAGGCATTCGAAACGTCGCCGCGGTGCGGTGATGTCGTCGGTCATCAGGATTTCGATGACGCCGCCGGTTGCACGGTGTACGAAGAATCGCGCTTTCTGGACGGTGACATCGTTGACGATGACGCAGTCACCGGGGCGCAAGATATCGATAATATCGCGGAAGATGAGGTGTCGGCGTTGTTTGCCGTGGACTGTCATGAGCCGACATGCATCGCGTGGTTCGCGGGGATGTCGTGCTATTTGCGATTCGGGAAGGATGAATTCGTAGGAGGATTTTTTATCGAGATCCATATTTGAGCTTTTTTTTTACAAACGGATCTGCTCAGGCCAATTAAATGAGCGGTTAGCAGTTAGCAGTTAGCAATTAGTTTGCATTCCCCGAGTGTATCCCTAAAGTTAAAATATCTGTATTCTTTAGGAATTACAAAGAGAATGCATGAATAATTACGCATTGCACATTGCGAATATGCATTCAATTAAGGTTGCGAACCAATCCGTTTGTAGAAACAGATATTGTACCTTTTAAAAAAAAGAGCCCGCAAAGATGCAGGCTCTTATGTGCAGATTCAGTAGAGATTATTTCTTTTTGAGGCCGGCGAGTACATCACCGAAGGTGCCGAATTTAGCGTCGTCTTTGTAGCTGTTGCTGTCTTCGCGTTCACGGCGGTTATTGCGTGGTGCGCGTTCGCGTGGTGCTTCGTCGGAATCTTCGCGTCTTGGTGCACGGGGTTTGCGAGCAGCGGGTGCGCCTTCGCCGCGCGTCGAGAGCGTCATGCGTTTTTTGGCGGGATCGACGGCAATGACTTTTGCGGTGACTTCGGTGCCGGGTGCAGCCTGTGTGAGTGTGCGGGATTCTTCGCTGAGTTCGCTCATGGGGAGGAGAGCGGTCAAACGGGGTGCAATTTTAACGAAGATGCCGAAGTTGGTGACGGAATCGAGTTTGCCGGTCACTTCCTGTCCAACGGGATATTTTTCGACGGCATCGGCCCATGGATCGGACTGATGACCTTTGTATGACAAGGAGATGCGGTGTTTTTCGTTGTTGATGCCGAGGACGGTGACTTCAATTTTATCGCCGACTTTGACGACATCATCGGGATTGGTGATGTGGCGATCCCATGTGAGTTCGGAGATGTGAACGAGCCCTTCGACACCGCCGAGGTCGACGAACGACCCGATTTTATCGACATTGCGAACGACCGTACCAGTGACGCGGGAGCCGACTTCAACGCTGGCAACGTAGCTGTCGAACGGATCGGCTTCGAGTTTTTTCATCGACAGTGAGAGTTTGGGTTTGCCGTCTTTATCGGTGAGGGAGAGGACGTAGACTTTGACATCCTGGCCGACGGAGAGGACTTCTTTGGGATGTTCGACGTGCTGGTAGGAAATCTCGGAGACGTGGACGAGCCCTTCGACGCCGCCGACATCGACGAAAGCACCGTATTTTTGGATGGAGACGACTTTGCCGTCGAGGACTGCGCCGACTTCGATTTTGGACATAGCTTCTTCGCGTTTCATGCGAAGTTCGTCATCCATGAGTGCGGTTCTGGAGAGTACGATATCGTGTCCGCGTTTTGCGTATTTAATGATTTTGAATTCGAGGCTTTGTCCGACGAATTCGTTTGGATCTTCGACTTTGCCTTTTTGGATCTGCGAGAGTGGGCAGAATGCGCGCTGACCCATGACTTCGAGTTCGAAACCGCCTTTATTGGTGGCTTTGACAAGAGCCTTAACGGCGACGCCAGCCTGGTAGGCTTCTTCGAGTGCGATGTTGCCGGCTTTTCCGGATCGGGACAGGCGGATGGTACCATTTTCGAAGCCGATAATTTTGGCTTTAATGGTGTCGCCAACGACCTGAGAGAGTTTGCCGTCTTCGGGGTTAAGGAGCTCAGAAACAGCGATTGAAGCTTCTGCTTTTGACCCAATATTGACGTAGGCAAATTCAGCTCCGATCTGGACAATGATACCCTCGACAATCATACCTTTTTCAAAGGTTTTCTGTTCGAGCATCTGGTCGCCACTCTCGGCGAGCAGTTTAGAAAAGTCTTCTTCAACCGTCTCGGTTTTGGGGGTTTCAGTGTTTTCAGCAGTGTTTTCCGAGACGGAATTCTGATTTTCATCGGCCATCATAAATTTCAAAAAGCTCCATTCAAATGCCTGCGAATCGCAGGTCATAACCTTTGCCTGTTTCCAGGACTTAACAAAAAAATCCGGCAGGCCCTTCCTGCCAGTGCTATTGTTTAAGGAGTGAGAGAATTTCACCAAGCTCCCACTTCTGTGCATCATTCATTTTTTTCTGCAGTTTCAACTGTGCGTTGGCGAATTGATCCAGAGCACCATTGAGTCTTGGGATTGCAGATTTACGCCAATTGGCGCGCGTATCTTCGTCCATGGCAAGCATGGATTTTCTCAGTGCATGAACAGCGTCGGCGACTTTGGATTTATCTGAGTCGACATAGTTTCTCAATGCATCGAGTGTTTCTTCTGGGGGAGTGTCTGCTTGCATGATCGTCGTAAGTTTTTCGACGATTTGCAGGTAATCACTTTCGATGATGTTTTCTTCATGCACAATCTGGTTTTGTGGTTGGCTGCAGGCCTGAATTCCCATGAACACAGCCATCAAAATCAATAATTTATGCATAAAATTTCGCATCATCCTCCATAGCCACACGCACTCTTCTTACAGAAAAGCGGCGATATTCTGAACTCATTTTAGACTAAAGTCAATAATTAGGTTGGGGGGGAGGGATGAGGAATGGTTATGACTCAGCCGGGGCTCTGCCCGAATGTCGCGTTATTATTCACTATTACGTATTCACTTAAAAGAATGATCAATGATCCGCGAGCAGTTGGGAAATACACTCAAGTTTTGTGAATGAACTGTAGCCTTTGAATGCCGAAGGCATTGAATGGTGAATAGTGAATGGTGAATAATCCAATGAGCCAGGGGGTTGAGTCGTAACGAGGAATGCGGGATGTGGCAGGTCAGATGATCTGCATCATGTAAAATAGAGCCACCATCAGTCCTATGAACAAAACGACGAGGCACAGCAGATGAAACCCAGTCGTCTGTTGTGGGAGCTGTCCGACCTCGACATTTCCGGAAGCTTTGAGTTCTTCCCACTTTCTTCTGCGCTTGACAGATGAGAAAATCATCATGGTCAGGCTTCCGACGATGCCGACACCGAACCAGAAAATGAGCAGATAATTCGAGGTAGATTTTTGTCTTGCTTTGCGGCGTTCAAAAGCTTTGGCTTCGTCGGTTTCGGTTTTGACTTTGATTTCGAGGTTGGGGATATATTGGGCAGCCATTTCATTGAGGGCATAATTGCGAATGAGTGGCGCCATCTGGTTGTCGTTGTCAGTTTCGAGCAGGCTGGATAGATGGTGGGCGGCTGGATGGCCGATATCTTCGAGTTTTTTGAGTGCGAACAGGGCCTGGGTTCTGATGGGGAGCATCTTTTCGCTTGCAATGAGTGCAAACATCTGTGTGCTGTCGGGGCTTCCCATGGATGTGGAGCTGATACGGGCATATACGATTTCAGTGTCTTTTTGAAATGTATAGTTTGGTGCCAGAGAAAATTTTGCGGCCTGTTTGGGTTGAAAGGTTTGTCTTTCGAGCCAGGCACCAGCCTGGAAATAATCCACGGTGATGGTAGGCATGCTCCCAACCGGGGTGACCGTTGCCGTGGGGGTGCCATCTTTGGATGTGATATTGGGCTGTTGGATGGCTGCGTGGAGCGGTTTTTCATTTGGTACGAAACTCGCGTAAAAAACATGTTCGCCCGCAGTGAGCTTGAAATCGGATGATCCTTGAATGGAGAGGGAAAATTTGCCGATGCCCGTGACGTTTATCTGGGGCGGGAATTCTGCCTTGGGTCCAAAGATCTGTTCGATTTGGACTTTGCCTTTGTAAGGGCCGTTTTCATCAAAAGCTGTGACCCAGACTTCGTTCGGCGCATTGAACATAAAAGCCGCAGGCGCATTGATGCTGTAGTGTTGTTTGTCCGGTTCATGAATGACTTTAAAATCGTCATGATAGGGCATTGTCAATCTGGCCGTAGGGAGGAAACCGGATTTTTGCAGTTGGCCTTCGGCATCATACAGGTCAATTTCGAGTACGGCAGCTTCTTTTCGAATTTCCGGAATATTAGGGAGTTTGGGGATGAGCATGGCGGCTTCGCCTGTGATGCCCAGGGGTTGTTCGGTAATTTGCGGTGCCGCCAGGCTCGTCAGATCTTTCTTTACCCATTTGGCCGTGAGTTTGTACCCCTGAAACTGCATGCCATTTTTGAGATCTCGCGCCCACACCATCATGGTATTGGGCTGGGTTTGTGAAAGTGTGTCCGCTGTAGCAATATGGAGCCGCAGGGAGTTATCGGGTGACATGAATAGCAGATACGAGCCCAGTATCAGGAAAAGGACGATGAAGTAAATAGCATAAATAACTCTCATAAAGCTCGTTCCTTGTCGAAATTGGCTCCCTCTGGAGGTTGCTGCGTTTCGTCGCATGGTTGAGATGTCGGCCTATTGAATGCGTGCAAGGCGACCCCATGCTCTTCCTTTCGTGGTCTACAAAGCAATTAGCCCGCGCGCATTTCTTGCAGAGAAAAAGCGCGGGTGCCGTGCGCGTATCGCCATGGCGATAGCGCCGGAAAATGATAAAAAAAGTCACAAAATAATTGATTCCATAACGCACCTAAACGATAATACTTAAGGGTGCCGTTTGGCATAGTATACTTTTTACACGAGAAATATAAATGTCCAAAAGATTAACCTGTTTCATCGGTATTATTTGTCTTGCATTTTGTTTTTGTGCCTGTTCTTCCGGCAAATCCGGCAAGTCCGAGCCTGTTGCGGCGACATCCAACGCATTGACGGAAGCGGATCCATACGCCAATGCCACGTCCCTGTTTTACAGCGGTAAATACAAAGAGGCGATCGATGCTGTGACGGCTGTAATGAATGAACAGGGCGAAACGCCTCAGGGATTGACCATTCGTGGCATTGCCCAGATTAAAATGAACAAAACATTTTCGGCATATCGCGATTTGCTTGCGGTGACGCAGATGAACTATTCGGCCGATTCACTGATGAATCTCGGAACAGCTCTTAGAATGGGCGGATATTGTGTGCGTGCGGCCGATGCTTATGAAAAGGCGCTTTCGCTCAGACCGGGTGATCCAAAGATCCTCGTCAATCTGACTTCTGCCTATTTGTGTTACGGGGATTTTGATGCAGCAAATCAGACGTATGCTCAGCTCGTCGGTAAATTGCCATCCGATGCCATTGCTCTGACCGTTGCAGGAACCATGTCTGCTATGGCAGAAAATTACGAGCAGACGCGCACTGCCGCTCAAAAAGCGCTCGAATATGATGCCTATTATCGACCGGCTTATAAGTTGCTTTCTTTGGCCTGTAAGCATCTTGGGGATAAAAATTGCGGAACAGAGGCCGAAAGACAATATAAATTCCTGTCAAACCGTTTCAATCGGCCTCATAAACCCGTCGGAGAGCAATTGTAGCAATTAGCAATTCGAGGATTCTCGATTTTATTCCTAAAGAATGAAGTTTTTTAGCTTCAGAGAGATTTTGGAGGTTGCAAACTCAATTGCACATTGCTCATTGCCCATTAAAATAAGAACCATCCAAAAGGCAGTTTTCGAAATGCGCGTCCATGAACCACTGGCGCGCATTTTCTCGTTCTTGACGCGTAATTTCCCGGGTGGCGACACGCTCTGGTCTAAAATCTTCGAACCCCGTCATCAGGTTAAAACATGCTCTGGGGATATTCTGTCTGCACCACTCGATAATGGGTCTTGTGCAGCAAATCGTATGGCCAGGCATGACGAGGTGGCGCACAATATAAGGTCCATCAAAGATCTGATAGGCACGCAGGATAACTGGTGTGACGGTTTCCCAATAATCCTCTGCGCCCGTAATTTCTTTTTGACATGAAGGCAAGCATTTGAGATCGAAGACAAATCCGTCGATGGTGCCTTTCATCTCATTGAGCAGATTGGCATCGAAATAGCCATTGGTGTTGAGCAGAATTTGCGGGCATGTGTTTCCCATGATTTTATGTAATTGCTCGGATGTTTGAAGGATGAATGGCAGTTGCACAGAGGGTTCGCCGCCAATCCATTCGAGCGATTTGGGCATGCGCTTGTTTATGAAATACTGCGCCAGCCTTTGGGCATACGATTCTGCATCGTGAATGGGCAGTCGCTGTGATGCGAACCGGAATCGCTCGGGACAGGTTGGACACGTCAAATTGCATCCGGCCATATTGATAATGAACGCCGGAACAATCGTAATTTCCTCGCCCAGATGCATGAAGTGCTGATAAATCCTCGGCGTGGCATCGTTGCCGCAAAAACCGCATTCGCCCTGGGTACGGTCGACATGACATTGACGCGGGCAGAGGTCGCAGGACTGCAGGCGTTGTTTGGAATTCGGAATTGGGAATTCGGAATTCTGAATTTTCACGGCTTTGTCCTTTAAAATTTTTTTTTTCGTAAAATAATCACCTTTATCTACAAACGAATTTGCTCGTGCTTAAAAACATTGCGTTTAAAAAGTGAGCATCGTTAGATGCGAACAAATCCGTTTGTATAACCCCAAAACACCCAATTATTACTATCTCAACGAATCTTGTATCGTCCAATGGTTTGGCATTTCAATTCTGCATTCCGCATTGCTCAATAATATTTGAGGCCATCAGAGAATTCCCGTGGATTTGTGCGGCTTTACGGCCAGCCAGGCTATGTGCATGGACGGCCATGGCCGCGACTTCGAAGGCATCGAACCATCTTGAGACGGCACCTGCGCGTGATTGAGCGAGTATGCCGGCTAAGATGCCGGATAAAACGTCACCCGAACCGGCAGAGGCTATGGCGGGATTGGGGTAGGGTAATAGTCCGAAACGGAAATGACCGGCGCGTTTGGAGGCAATCACCGTCGTATGGAATTTGAGGATGGCTGTCACACCATAGTTTTCTGCAATTTGGCGGGCATGCTCTATTGGGTTGAACAAAATATCTCGCGAGGAGGCATCGCATAGGGCAGCAGCTTCGCCGGGGTGTGGGGTGGCATACATTTCACAGTTTTTAAACTGCATTTTGAGTTTTGCCAATGCCCAGAGTCCGTCTGCATCGAGGATCATGCGTTTTGATTTGAGGGCGCAGTGTTCGAGTATGGCAAGGGTGTTGTCATCTCGTCCAAGACCAGGGCCAAGAACGATGCAATCTGCGCGTTCGAGGAGATCATCCAGACGATCGAGGGCGAGTTTGCCTTCTTCGTTTAAAATGCCCGAAACCATGATTTCATCGGGGGCGCGCATGGGGACTTTGGCTGCGATGGTGGCAAGGCCGCATCCGGCCCGAAGGGCGGCGCGTGCAGCAAGGCATGAAGCGCCGGGCATCGTTGCGTCCCCGCCGATGACGACGACATGACCGCATTTCCCTTTGTGAGTATCTTGCGAGCGGGAAAAATCTTTCCAAAGATGTGACTGGCACCATGTGTCGCTGAGGATGAGACTGCGAATGCCTTTGCCAGGCCAGGGCCTTAAGCCAATATCGACGCAGTGCAGTTCACCACAATGGGAGGAACCGTCCCCAAAGAAATGGCCGAATTTGGGGGCACCGAAAGTAATGGTATCGGTAGCTTTGAGGGCACGCGGAGGTGCTTCATCCTGAATGGAACCACGAAATCCGGTGTTGGCATCGATGCCGGAGGGAATGTCGATGCTGATTACCGGGCAGGATAATTCCATAATGCATTGATAAACCCTCGACATGAGGCCATTGTGAGATGGCTTGTATCCGGTGCCGTAAATGCCGTCAATGACGATGACGTTGCGACGGCGCGTCCATTCGAGAATGGCACCGACATCGGAATTTTCCTTTAGTATGGTGCGGGAAAAACTGCATACGCGCTCGAACATGTATTTGGCATCCGGCGTTTTGACGACCTCTTCATCGAAAGCAAAAATATGGATTTGAATACCGCTGCGTTCCAGATAATAAGCCGCAACGAGGGCATCGCCGCCATTATTGCCGGGACCGCAAAAAATCAAGGCTTCGGCCGTATCGGGATAGCGGTGAATGGCGTGCATCGCCACTTCGCGTCCGGCAATTTCCATGAGTTCCCGACCGCGTTCGGGGATTTCGTCGATTTCTGTTTTTTCCCATGTGCGCATATCACTTGGATAGACGCAATAATTGCCATCTGTAAATCTGGGTGCATGAAATGAAAATGCCATAATTTGCGGTCTCGTCGGGATGGGAGTATGAAAAAAATAGTCCTTAGGCAGATGCGCAGGAGCGCGTTTGTTTGCCTAAAGACTATTCATATCACATGGGAGACCAAGGATGGCCACAAAACAGAAATTGACGCTTTATTTTCCACCAGACCTGCTCGAAGAAGCCCGTCTTGAAGCACAGCGCCAAGAGCGTACTGTATCGTGGATTCTGCAAAAAGCCTGGGAATTTGCTCGCCAGGAGATTCATAAACTCCCGAGCGCTGACGAACCGTTTCATTCGTCAATTGTAAAGGTCGATGAATCATCGAGATAGATACTTCGATTGTTAAAAAAATGATTTTTTTACAAGCGGATTTGTTCGCAACTAACGTTG
>DGWW01000217.1 GCA_002395385.1 Myxococcales bacterium UBA4248 | reverse complement strand
AAAAGTAAATGCGGTAGCCCTGGGGCTGAATAGTTACGGAAAGTTACCACTCAGCCCCCTTGATTGATTCAAAGACCTGAAGCCAAGTCAATCCAGGCATCAGGCAGAAGACGGCAGTAAGTTTTCTCAGAGGAAAGACATGGATTCCGACAATTACCTAACCTTTTTTTTGCTCTACTCCTGCCTGAAGCCTGAGGCCTAATGCCTTGGGGTCGTCTGTCCCTGGGCCAAAAGCTATGTTCCCCGGCTGAGTAGTAACGACAGAAATAGAAAAATGCTTTTCAAAACTTTGAATTGCGGGTATTGAGCCTCTGGTTTGAGGTTGCGAATGCGCTTTATTCTTGGGTATAGTGAACAATGGCCCGGATATTCCGGTCCTTTTAAGCGGTGCTAAACATAAAGGGTTCATATCAATGTCCAAAACGGTTTATCTTGGGATTACCGGTGACATCATTCATCCCGGAATCATCAATATCATCAACGAAGGCGCAAAACACGGAGAGCTGATCATCGGTCTTCTGACAGATTCGGCCATCGTTTCGCACAAACGTCTACCTTATCTGACGTATGAACAGCGCAAGACCGTAGTCGAAAGCATCAAGGGCGTCAGCCGTGTGGTGCCTCAGGAAGAGTGGAGCTATGTTCCCAATCTCATCAAATACAAGCCGGATTTTATCATTCACGGCGATGACTGGAAGACAAATTATCTTTCGAAAATTCGGGAAGATGTCTTCGAGACGATGAAAGCATGGGGAGGCCAGGTCATTGAAATTCCCTATACCCAGGGGATCAATTCTACCGAACTCGCCAATAATGCATCCGTGATTGGAACGACGCCGGATGTCCGCCTCAAAAGCCTGCGGCGGCTCATCGCAGCCAAGCCCGTCGTGCGCATCATGGAAGCCCATTCCGGGCTGAGCGGCCTGATTATTGAGAATATCGAAATCAGTAAAGATGATGGCATCCATCGTTTTGACGGCATGTGGTCTTCATCGTTGACCGATTCGACCAACAAAGGCAAGCCGGATATCGAGGCCGTCGATTTGACGACGCGCCTGCAGTCACTCACCGACATTCTCGAATGCACGACCAAACCCATTATTTACGACGGCGATACAGGCGATATTGCTGAGCATTTTGTCTTTACGGTGCGTACGCTCGAAAGAAATGGCGTTTCTGCCGTCATTATCGAAGACAAAAAAGGGCTTAAGAAAAATTCCCTCTTCGGAACCGAGGTCAGACAGGAATTGGCGAGCGAAGAAGAGTTCTGCCACAAGATTGCAGAAGGCAAAAAAGCCCAGGTGACAAAGGATTTTATGATTATTGCCCGCATCGAAGAAATCATTGCGGGGCGTTCTGTCGACGAAGCGCTTGCCAAAGCTTATGCCTGCGTCAAAGCGGGTGCTGACGGCATCATGATCCATTCCAAGAATAAGTCCGGCGAGGACATCAAGGAATTCTGCCAGCGTTTTCGTCAGGAATATGCAAAGATTCCTCTTGTTTTGGTGCCGACGACTTACAATCAGTTTACAGAAAAAGAGCTGGCTTCGTGGGGCGCGAATGTCATCATCTATGCCAATCATATGCTTCGGGCGAGCTATCCTGCCATGGTGAAGGTGGCAGAAACGATTTTGCAGGCCGAACGTTCCCTCGAAGTCAACGACTTATGTATGCCAATTAAACAGATTCTCGAACTCATCCCAGGGGGGAAATAATTATGATTAGACAAGCGATTATTGCAGCAGGTGGCATGGGCACGCGCTTTGGCGAATACACAAAGGAAATGCCAAAGGGTTTTATTGAAATTGATGGCATGGCCATGGTCGAACGATCGGTCCAAAAGCTCATTGCCAATGGCGTCGAAGAAATCATCATCGGAACCGGACACTGCTTTGAATGGTATGACGCACTCGCAAAGCGATATCCGTGCATTCGAACCGTTCGCAATGAGAATTATGCAAACACTTCGAGCATGGGAACGGTTGCGGTTTGTGCGCCCTATATTAAAGGTGATTTCTTCCTGCTCGAAAGCGATCTCATCTATGATGCCGTCGGATTAAAAGTCCTTGCCAATGACCCGCGATCGAATGTCATCCTCGCAAGCGGCCCGACGCACTCCGAAGATGAAGTCTATCTCGAATGCAACAGTGACCAAATCATCACTCGCTCGACCAAAGATAAGGCGTCAGTAAAACAGCTCGCCGGAGAGCTCGTCGGCATATCCAAATTATCGAAGGCCTGCCTGGATGAGATGATGGCCTTTTATACTGCAGAAGCATCACGGATAAAGATGGATTACGAAAATGTACTCGCGGCGGTTTCGTCGGCAAATGGCGGACATTCCGATATTTTCGTTCGTAAAATCGAGTACTTTGCATGGGCTGAAGTCGACGACAAAGCCATGTTAGACCGCGCGATTACTCAGATTTGGCCGCGCATTGCCGAAAATGAATCGCTCTGGAACGTTCGCCGAGAAGTGCTTTTGAATCCGGGGCCTTCCACAACGACGGATTCTGTCAAATATGCACAGGTTTGTGCAGACATCTGTCCGCGCGAACTCGAATTCGGCAATTTAATGGAATGGTGCGGTATTGAGCTGACGCGATTTGTGGCCGATCCCGCCAAATATACAACAGTCATGTTCGGTGGTTCCGGAACTGCTGCCGATGAAGCAATGGTATCTTCGTGTGTGCCGCCCGACGGTAAACTTCTCGTCGTTGACAATGGTTCTTACGGTGCGCGCATGGCCAAAATCGCTTCGGTCTATCACATCGATATGGATGTGTTTAAGTCGTCCCCCTATGAGCCGATCGACATCAATGCCCTCGAAAATCAAATCAAATCCGGCCATTACACGACACTCGCCATTGTTTATCACGAAACGACAACCGGCCTTTTAAACCCTCTGGAAATTATCTGCCCAATGGCGAAAAAATATGGTCTCGTCACGATTTGCGATGCAGTTTCGGCGTATGGCGGCATGCCGATGGACCTCGAAGCGCTCGGCATCGACTTCGCTTCATCGACGAGCAACAAACACCTTCAGGGGATGGCTGGCATTGGGTTTATCGTCTGTAAAAATGAGGAGTTGCTCAAACAGAAAGACTGGCCCATGCGAAATTACTATCTGAATATCTATGATCAGTATCAGTATTTTCTCAAAACAAAGCAGACGCGCTTTACACCGCCGGTACAGACTTTTTATGCACTTCGACAGGCCATTATCGAGACAAAACAGGAAACCATCGAAAAGCGCTTTGAACGCTACACATCGTGCTGGAAAATCCTCGTGGATGGCATTGCACAAATGGGTCTGGACATGCTCGTCAAAGCGGAACATCAGTCTCATTTTATTACCGCGATTCTGATTCCCAAATCGCCACAATATGATTTTAATCAGATGCATGATCTTGCGCGCAGCCACGGGTTTACTATCTATCCAGGCAAACTCGGAAATATTAATACTTTCCGCATCGCGAACATGGGAGATATCCGGCCCGAAGAAATGGCGCGTTTTATCCCGGTTCTGCGTGATTACATGCATTCCATCGGACAGTGTTAGCGAGATATATAAAAATGAAAGTAGAATCATTCGTAAATATACTTGGTGCAGATTTTTATACAGGTGTTCCCGACAGCCAACTCAAGGCGCTTTGTAATTATCTGATGCATGTCTATGGCATCGATCCCCATCATCACATCATTGCCGCCAATGAGGGAAATTGCACAGCACTTGCGGCTGGTTATCATCTGGCAACAAATAAAGTGCCCGTCGTTTACATGCAGAATTCAGGCGAAGGCAATATCATCAATCCCGTCGCATCGCTCCTCAATGACAAGGTTTATGCGATTCCTATGATCTTTGTCATTGGTTGGCGCGGTGAACCCGGTGTGCACGACGAACCGCAGCACATCTATCAGGGCGAAGTCACCCTCAAACTCCTCTCTGACATGGATATCGCCCACTTTGTCGTTGGCCCCGATACAACCGAAGAAGAACTCTCCGATCAAATGAATGCGTTTAAAGCGATTCTCGATACCGGCAAAGATGTTGCCTTCGTCATTCGCAAAGGTGCACTCAGTTATAGTGAAAAAGTGGTTTATCAAAATCACTTCACCATGAAGCGTGAAGAGATCATCCAGCATATTGTGCGCGTAAGCGGCGAAGATCCAATAGTTTCGACCACGGGAAAAGCGAGTCGCGAACTGTTCGAAACCCGCGAAGCCAATGCACAGCCCCACAAATATGACTTTTTAACCGTCGGTTCGATGGGACATTCCTCGTCCATCGCGCTGGGCGTCGCATTAAACAAGTCCGATCGCAAAGTATGGTGCATTGATGGCGACGGTGCGGCTCTGATGCATCTGGGTGCCATGGCTGTGCTGGGCGCAAACAAGCCGTCAAATCTCGTTCACATCGTCATCAACAACGGATCGCACGAGACGGTGGGCGGCATGCCGACGGTCATGAATCAAGCCGATCTCGTGGGTATCGCCCGCGCGTGCGGCTACCCTCATGCGGTGAGTGTCGATAACTTCGAGGAGCTCGACCGCGAGCTCAATTTGGCAAAATCCCGCAATGAACTTTGTCTGATCGAGGCAAAATGCGCCATCGGTGCGCGCGATGATTTGGGCAGACCGACCATCCCCGCCATTAAAAATAAAGAGAACTTTATGGATTTTCTTGCGGAATAGTCATTTTTAGGGTTTGGGTGCGTGCTATTTCCGCACATTCTGTGCGAAAATACGCACTGCACAACGTGGCTTTCCCTGCGGGATACGCCTGCGTTTCGCCGCTATCCCTGCGGGGATACGCGGCTTTCTTCATTTTGGGGAGCTTCCGCATCCTCTGTGTTTTCCGGCTCTGTAAGAGCATCTGTCTTTTCGACAGTTCCAACCTCTGGGGCTTCGGTTTTCTCCTCTGCCTTTTCTCCCTCTGACGAATTACTTGCAGTTTCTGTACTTTGAGCTATTTCCTCTTTTTTACCGAGAAGCTCATTCTCTTTATTGATCAGATAATCGACGACATTTTGTGCACTTCGGCCGATTTCTTCCCAGCATTCAGAGCGCACTTCGTCTATGCCATTTTTAGAAACCGGGTTTTGTATTGTATTTAAGATCACATCCTTTATATTGGCAAACTGTGTTTCATCCAATTCCAGGCCAATTTTAGGCAAAACGCGAAGTGTCCACATTTCATCATCAATCCACGCTGCATCGTAGGGGGCAATATCAATATTTTGTGGTCGTGTATATAAAACAGGTCTGTTGAACAAAAGTGTATAATCGAAAATCACCCCGGAAAAATCACTAATCATGATATCTGCATTGTTAAGACTGTCAAAATTGTCATTATCAAAATTCCAGGACACATTGCTCTTGTCTTTGTATGTATTTTGAAGACTGTCGAGAAGCTCCTTTTCCGCTGTAAGCGACTGCGGGTGAGGTCGAATAACAATATCAAAACCGGTTGCAGCCAGGGCATCGATGAGTTTTTTGCCATAGAGGCTTAAGAGTGAACTTTTGCCCCACGTTGGTGCAACAAGTACATTGAGATTCTTATTCTTTTTCGTGTCTGTATGTTCAATGCGCTCCTTAATGGGATCAAAATATAAGCAGCCTGCAATCACAACTTCTTTGGGCTTCTCATCTCTGATCTTTTCGATTTTGCGCAAAAAGGTTTCCTGATTTTTGCCGGTAGCCAATACGGCATCGTAATAGACAAGCCCAAACATGCGATAATCTGACATATCACCAACGTGATGCGGCACATGCACGTACCATTTGACATCGCGACTTCGCTTCCATTGCAGGACATCGAGCCCAGGAGTCGTGGCAAGTACGATATCGGCTTTGAGCATATTCAAACGCATAAAGCCTCTGTTGCCTTCTCCAATAAATTCAGCTTTGATATGATCATATTTGGCACTCAAAGCAGGATCATCGGGAGACTGCGTCAAATAAAGCAAATCGACACCTCGCTTTTCAAACTCATCACAGACAGGTTTAAAAATATTCCAATATCGCTTATGATCGCTGTAAATCACAAATGCCGTTCTGTCTTTGGATTCAAGTACCTTACCGGCACTGAGCAACATCTTGAGTTTAATGATGAGTGCACGTCCGGCAAAAACAGCCGTCGTGGCCAAACCGACGAAAAGTGAAAAAAGCATCGAGCCAGTTCCCGGATCGATGTAAGCAAGCATATTGATCATTATTATTTGCCTCCATCTACTTTGACATCGGCAAGTCTGGCTTTTTCCTTTTCTTCCGGATGTTCGTTAAACCATTTTTCCAGGGGAGTCCAGTTGGATTCTACAAAGATATCGTCCTCGACATGAAATGCTGTATCAAGATACAGGTTAAACTGTTTATCATTTCTGTGAAAAGAGACGTTAAAATCTTTAGGAACTTTATTGGCATTGTAAACGTTATATCCCCTCTGTTTATTGCCGGAAAGCTTTTTACCGGTATAAGGATTAATATCGCTGATGCCAAGGCCCATCAGGCTGAGTTCCGGTGTATCGGCGTTGGTCATGAATGTTTTGTCGGTCTTAATTTCACCCGAAGCATCAAAATCCTTGACCATGAGTAGTGGCTGATAACAGCCATAATCCGTGTTATATGAAAAATCAGGCGCAAGATGTTCTATAATATCTCTAAAGCCATGGTCTGAAACAATAATAATTCTCGTATTGTCATAACTGTTGTTTGCTTTCAGATAATTCATCCATTCTCCGATAAGCAATAGAGCTGCGGCATTGGACTGATAATGTTTCAACGTACTGTAGTCGTTTGCCGTTGTATAGGGGTAAGTCACTTTCCCTCTCGACTCAGGCGCATTGGCAGTTTTTGAGAGCTTATAATAAGGTGGCTCAAAGAAAATACCGCTGTGGGTGAGCATATTGTGCATCATGGTATAAGTGTTTTTATCTGCAGAGAAATCAGTCAACTGAGGTAAATAAAACAGCTCACTGTAACTCTTGACATCAGCAGCTGCCAGAAGCATATAGGATTTAGAAAAATATTTACCAGAATTATAATAGAGGAATCTCAACGTCGGAAACATCATCTGCATGAAGGAAAACCTGGGCAGAGCATTTCTAACTTTATCATCCATCTGTTCACCCGATGACACTTCTGGATGTTCATTGAGGTATTTATCCGTCAGTCCGGGAACATGCGCATGAACGATGGTGTCAGGCAACCCCTCAAACGGCGTAAAGTCTTCGAAGCTGGAATAATTGGGATTCTGTGGATCAAAGTCATTGACCAACCAACCGGCTGAAGAAAAAATCTTTGGCATAACCAAAAGGGATTCGTTATTTTTCTGCCATAGATATTCATCTTTTCGAAGGTTGATATTTTCTGGTGTGTACTCGTAACCACCATATAATGGCGGTGCCCCTTTGTTTGTAGAATCAGAAAACGAGATGGTATTGGGGTAAAATGTAAAACCAGAGTAAACATTTTTAAGTTCGGGGAATTCTTCCAGAATATAGGGCAAAAACACACCTATCGCCCTGTCCAGGAAGAAAACGAATACATTTTTGTTGTTTTTGGAAAGATGAAAAACCGGCTCAATTTGATTGGAATTGCTTTCCTTTTGTATATCCTGCCGGTTTGCACTAAATTCTTGATAAACACTGCTAATATCAATGGCATTTTTAGCAGACAGACCTGCATAGCCCAAACATAAGGCACCCATTACCATCGCGGCATATTGAATTTTCTGTTTTCGTTCCAATAAAACGAGTACAGCCACAACCGCGAGTAGAACCAGAATGGGGCCAACAACGAGTACCGGTGAAAACTGCAGTAAGACATCTGCACTATCAAGTTCTCCCTTAATGCTCACCGTCGCGTAATCATGTTTGAACAGGTAGGCATTGACGGCTGCCACAATGCCGCCGCACGAAAATAGCCAAACAAGTGCATATTTTACTCTGCGACTAAACATCAGATAGATGGCAATCGGCCAAACCAGGAACAAACCAGAACTAAATGCAAACGATGAAAAGAGATAGGAAAGCGGTGACTCTGTATTGCCAAGAAAAGAAAATTCTACAGGGCTTGTCGCGATCATACTGGATGGCAGCAGTGTGCCGCTCATCAGAGCCAGGCTGGCTGCAGAAAACAGGAAGAGTGCAAAATACGATTTTTGATGCGCCGTATATATCGGTTCGATTTTATCAAACCATCGGTTGTACAGCCAGATAAACAACGGCATGACGAGAACAGCCAGAACCATCAAATAAACGCCAGCTTTTTCAACGAATGCATCACCTTTCTGGTATAAAATAAAGCATACAGCTATGTATATAAAAGTAGCATCAAGACATGCCGCGACCAGTAATTTTTGTCTTTTGCAGTATTTTTGGACTATATTTTTAAAGAGACTGAACAGATTGTTCAAAATCCAGTAGAAAACAAGGCCACTCGGTGATTCGTAGAGAAGGACAAGAAAAATTGCCGCCAAAACATAAATCTGAACCTTTTCCCTGAATGGCGCTCCCTTGGAATAAACCCATCCGGAAATGCAGTTGATAACAGTCATAATGACCGGGAGTAGATGGATGGTAAAACCGCCTATGACGAGTAGACTATCCGGCGCTCCTAGATTATCCAAAAACCAAAATGATTTGTTATGCAGTTCTTCACAGTGGGAAAGATAATGATAAGCCGCAATGAAAAATGGAATCTCAATCAGAATGGAGAGCGATGAACGAAGTGAATAGATGGGACTGTAATGATTGAGTCTATAGTAGGTACTCAACATCATGTACTGTTCGTCACCCTTGAATGTTTTTTTTATGTGTTTTACCCAGTGCTGCAATTTATTCTGAATTTTCCTTTCTTTCAGCTGCAGAGCGTCTGCAATATTATACAGCGGTAAAGCAAAAAAATTGACAGCAATGCTCACAAAGATAATGGAAGTGCCAACACCAAGATGTAGCTTATCGCGGGAAAAATTAAAGACAACCTCGATGATAAATTCTATGGGCTGTATTATCAGCGTGTAAAACAGCATAAGAATGGACATGAAAAGATCCTATATCAATTTATAATGTGTCATTCGTCACGTGTTCCCTTGGTAGGGATATACCAGCAAGGCTTCGACATCAGAAACGAGAGCCTGCGCAGAGCACCGATTCCCGCAGGATGAAGCGGACACCCGTAGATCAGTTTACATTTAAAAGCAACTATAATTTCAGGTACCCCTGTCTCGTTACGTTACTACTCAGCCGGGGCTCTGCCCCGGCCCCCAGGGCTGTCGAGTTCTAATTTTTCTTGCTTTTTCTGTTTCACCCCTTCATGGTGTTTTTATTGATAAAATCCCTTTTCCCAAGGTTACGCCCTTCGGGCTCACCCCGGGCTGTAATCTGGTCGCCCTTTCAGGGCTTAAACCAAGCAATCATCAGGCTTTTGGCGATTTTCATAAAGTCAAGTGATTTTAGAACTCGACAGCCCTGGGTACCTCCCCCATCTCTTTACAGTATTTGTATTGACTTTAGCCTCAGTCCCTACAAACCTGCCAACATTCGTACTAAAAAAGTGAGCATCGTTA
>DGWW01000325.1 GCA_002395385.1 Myxococcales bacterium UBA4248 | reverse complement strand
AGGAAATAGCAGCCCATGGGAACGCCGGCATTGCCAATCGCGGCGACGACAGAGATGAGCAGCCACAGCGCCATGGTTGCGGGCGTCAGGGCGGTACCGCCGTTTTGCATGACGAACAGCGAGGTGACGAGGATGAATGCCGCGCAGCCGTTCATGTTAATCGTCGTACAGATGGGCAGGACAAAGCGCGCGACTTTTGGCGAGGCTCCGAGGCGGCGTTCGGCGGTATCCATCGTGACGGGCAGCGTGGCCGCAGAACTCTTGGTAAACAGTGCCATTAGGACGGCTGGCGCCATTTTGCGCAGGGTTTGAATCGGATTGATGCCGCGCGAAATGAGGAACAGCGGCAAAATGACAAAGAACTGCACGAGATTGCCAATCAGGACAACGGCGACGTATTTGCCAATCGATTCGAATGCCACGCCCGAGCTGAGCTGTGCCGTGAGCTGCGCAGAAAATGCGACAATGCCAACAGGCAACGTAACGATGAGCCACTTGATGAGCAAGAAAAGCAAGTCCTGGAGCCCTTTTAGCCCATTGGTGAGCGTCGTTTTGGAATCGGAATCGGGAAGGCGCGAAATGCCGAAGCCAACCGCAAATGCAATCAACAGCAATGAAAGTACATTGCCGTCAAAGAAAGGCCGAATCATATTATTGGGCACGACCGAAAGGATATGATCCAAATAGGACAATTGCGGTGCATTCGGCGTTTCAGCAATGGTGCCAAGCGCTTCGGGTGGGAGATTGCCCGGCGATATTATGATATATAAAATGAGTCCGACGGTGGCAGCAGCTACAGTCGTGAGTAATGTATAAACGATTGTATGTTTAAAGATTCGACCAGTTTCCTTTTGTCTGCCGAATGTGACGAGTGTCATGACAATGGCGAGGAATATCGTCGGGACGGCCAGAAACTGAAAAAGCCGAGTATATATTGTCGCAATAAAATCCATGAGCGCATCCAGGGCGCTCACGCCCAAACAACCAAGGATGGCACCTATCGCGAGTGCAGCAATCCATATTAATGTTTTTTTCATAATTTGTTTCCAGTCGCTTGTTTTGTGATACATTCACAGCGTTAACGAGATAATGCAAACGGATTCCCGCGATGCATTTCGCAGGCCGCATCTGCAGGTCTTTTGTACGCCTTATGATGACAGGATGCAATCCCGGAACGACGATGTTTTTGTATCAAAACGTTAGATTATTCTTGTTTACGAATGCACCAGAAGCAATGCAGATATTTAGAATGTTTTCCTGGTATGAGATGGTCTTATAATTAATATAATCACAACCTTAAATCACAGCAATACTTAATATTGACCTATGTTGCACCCTTTCAGGGTGCGAAAATATGAACAATCTCTTACCCGGGGTTGCGCTGCGCTCCACCCCGGGCTGTGATATGGCACCCTTTCAGGGTGCTGACAACTTAGCTCGCAGTTCCATCTTAACCTTTTCCAAATCACTGCTCGTCAAAATTGGAATCAGTTGCTGAATCTCATCGATACTTTTGTCCCACCATTTGAATTTGAGCAATAATTCGATCAATTCATCATCAAAGCGCTTTCTGATGATTTTGGCCGGATTACCGGCAACGATGGTATAGGGATCGACATTACCGGCAACGACACTGTTTGCGCCGATGATCGCCCCATCGCCGATATGAATACCCGGCAAAATCGTGACATTTTGTCCGATCCATACATCATTGCCGACGATCGTATCGCCTTTGAGCGGCAACTCCGATAGTGGCGGTGGATTCATATTCCATCCCTGCATAATATAGAATGGGAATGTAGAAACTGCATTCATCTGGTGATTTGCGCCATTCATCATGAATTCGACACCAGCAGCTATCTGGCAGAACTTGCCGATGATTAGTCTGTCGCCAATGAAATCATAATGATGTGTGACATGTTTTTCGAAATCGACATCGCCGAAATAGCTATATTCCCCAACGATAATATTTGGATTTTTGATGGTTGGTTTGATATGTGTCACAGTATTACAATTTGGCACCGGGTAAATGATATCAGGATTTGGTATAACATTGTGTAAATTCGAATGATTTGTATTATGTTTCATCCATTCATCCCGGGTCAAGCAATTGACATGGCCTTTTCGAGTCTCATGTAATAACGGCACATCGACCTTTTCTTTCGTCCATTGATATTGAAACCCGCATTTTTCCTGCACGCGTTTGGATCGTTCATTGCCATCATAATAACCGCACCATACCTTGTTCATTCCCAAATCTATGAATGCATGATGTAATAATAAATTCACGGCTTCCGGCATAATACCTTGCCCCCAATAGGGCCTGCCAAGCCAATAACCGATTTCACATTCATCCGACTTATCTGTTAAAGTTGTTCTCTCCCCCATCATTAGACCAATACAGCCGACCGGAAGCCCGGTTTCTTTCAGGATAATGGCATAGATTTCCGGCTTCATGAATACATCGCGGATAACCTTCAGGCTGTCGTCAATACTTGTATGCGCCGGCCATCCGGCAATTGAGCCAACCAAAGGATCTTTGGCATAGCGATAACACTCCGGGGCATCGTCTTCTGTCCAGGCACGAAGGCATATTCTATCGTTTTCCATCATTGTCTTTATCTCCATAATACGTCCTATTGTACTGGCCATAGATAATGATAATATTACTATTCCAAGGACATCCCATACGGGGTTATGGCAAATTCTATTCTCCCTCTGGTAGTCGCTGCGCTCCAACCGGAGGCTACTCGCCATGAAGCCACTAACGGGCTTCTTTCAAATCATACTCTCATTATTTATGTCCAAACAATAATAATCAGACTCCAGTTATCATGATGAAGTCATTATTTTATCTTTTTTGCAGGTAGTTCATTCGCAATTGCCGTAATCATGCGGCAGGTCAAATCCCGGTCAGCAATTGTTCACCTGCGTACCGCAGTCAGCCCCTTTTGGGCGCGGCGTATTGGCATCGCCAATAGACGCGCCAGCGAGCCGTATGTGCGCGAGCACAAAGGCGAGCATGTGCGAACCGTATGAAGCCGTCAGGCGAAATAGGTGAAGCCGACAAATTAATACTCATTAACCTTTACAACACCAAAACACGCACTTATACTCACACACACCCACATAAAAGTGTGGGCTCTTACGCAGAAGTGCACCCAGGATTGTACCTGGTATTGCAATTCCGCACAATCTAAAGAGGTATCGCCATAGACACCAGTTTTTCAGAGTCTGTCAAGCGTGTATCACCATCGCCGGATTCAGACCAAAAAGTCGGGCACAAACAGGGGTTGCTTGCACTGAGCCCGTTGTTTGTATTTATTGTTTTATATCTCATTACATCGCTCATCGCCGGTGATTTCTACAAGATCCCGATCACCGTTGCCTTTATGCTTTCGAGCATTTATGCGATAGCGACATCGAAAGGCAAGCCCATCATGCATCGAATTGCGGTTTACAGCCGGGGTGCAGGCACGTCGAATTTGATGCTGATGTTGTGGATTTTTGTTCTGGCAGGCGCATTTGCGGCCTCTGCAAAAGGGATGGGATGCGTCGATGCGACGGTCAATCTCACGCTCACTCTTCTCCCTGGCTGCGTTCTGCTCGTCGGTTTATTTCTGGCTTCGTGTTTTATCTCGCTTGCCGTGGGTACGAGTGTCGGCACGATTGTCGCGCTGATGCCGATTGCACTTGGCCTGGCGCAGTCTACCGGTGCGAGCCTGGCGATGATTTCAGCCATAGTCATCGGCGGGTCATTTTTTGGCGACAACCTGTCGTTCATCTCCGACACGACGATTGCCTCAACGACCTCACAGGGATGCCAGCCGCGCGACAAATTCCGCGCGAATGCGTGGATTGCGATACCGGCCGCCGTTCTCATGATCGTCGTCTATGTTTTCCTTGGTTTGGGTATCCAAGCGCCCACCGAAGTGCCCGACATTCAGATTGTCAAGGTACTGCCTTATCTTGCTGTGCTCATCGCGGCGCTGTGCGGGGTCAACGTCATGGTCGTGCTCACTGGCGGTCTGCTGCTCACCGGCATCATCGGCATTGCGGACGGTTCTTACAACCTTATCAGCTGGTTTGACGCGATGGGCAAAGGCATTATTGGCATGGGCGAGTTGATTATTATAACGATGATGGCAGGGGGGCTGCTCGAAATTGTGCGCATCAACGGCGGGATTAATTACATCACGCAAAAGCTGACGGCTCGCATCAACTCCAACCGTGGCGCCGAATTATCGGTCGGCGTGCTCGTCAGTCTGGTCGGTGCCTGTACCGCCAACAACACCGTTGCCATCCTGACCGTCGGCGATATTGCCAAGAACATCGCCGAGAAATATCACATTGATCCGCGCAAAATGGCCAGCCTGCTCGATACATTCTCATGCTGCGTCCAGGGGCTCATTCCATACGGCGCACAAATCCTCATTGCAGCAGGACTAGCCGGACTCAATCCGCTGGAATTCATGCCCTGGCTGTTCTACCCCATCGCGCTCGGTGTTGCTTCTATATTTGCTGTAATTTTTCGTTATCCTCGCAAATATAGTTTGCCCTATATCGCGCCCGAAATTACAGATTCTGAATCTTCAGAAAAAGCAGAAAATAATATACAAAGCGAAGAATTACCGATTTCTTCATAATGAGTATATTTTTATATTTATATTTGCGCGTGCTATCGGCAGGCGTTGCCTGCCGATACGCCCTGCGCGTCGGGCTATTGGCTGCGCCAATACGCCCTTTGGCCGCTCGCTATTTGCCCATAGCAAATACGCGGGCGGCAGCCTCAACTCTAATATGAACAGCTGCATTCGAGGAACAAATCGATGCACAGTGTATCTACGCATTAAATCATATTAATTCGTCCTTTACCGTCCTTTTGCCCCGAATCGGATTCTTCGAATTTTTTGGTTGCTATTTTTCAAATACACAGCTATCCTATTTATTGGTAGGAAATTGTCCACTTTGCATATACATACTATTAAAATGCGGAATGCAGAGGCTGGATGAATTTATTGAGCTTTGTTAAATTTTGGTTTTCTGCATTGGATGCGTTCACCAATATGATCAGCGAGATAACATCCGTCTTCTTCCAGCTTGGCCTTAATTGTCTTTTCATCGGCATCAGTGTACTTTGTGTTATATATAATTTTACCATTCTTTTCGATATAATTGCCGCAGTTGTCTTTCATGAGATAGCATTCACATGCTGAACTGACCTTGTTATCTTTTTTGATTGGGCACATTTTGCGCACGTGCGAATCAATGTCAACGGTTTTGTCTTCAAGAACAACTTTGATTTCCATTGGCTTTGTTTCTATTGAATACTTGCGTTTCTTAACCTTGACATCCTTGTCGCGTAATGCATCTTCAACTTTCATGAATTCATCAACGCCTTCTTGGGTGCGTCCAATGGCAAATTCAGTGGAACCGCTCACAATGCTTTCATTATTTTTCCAGATACTATAGTCGCCTTTTTTGAAATACTCACAGGCATTCGAATCATCTAAACACCGTTTTTTTAGTTCATATTTTATAGTAACGCGTTTGCAATTGTATGGCAGATCACTGCACCATGAATACTCAGCAGTTTTTGAATATTCATTGTATTCAACGATACCATTTACATTATTATCAACAGATTGCTGATTGTCTGTATTCGCTGCTTCGGACGGCTTCGCGCTGTCTTGTGCCAGTGCATAGAGGGGTAATAACATGAACAGAATAAATAAAAATGAGCATTTCATCGTCGTTTCGCAAAAAAAATGTGTCGAAGTCAAAAGTACGATGGCCGCGAATACCATCACGCCCATACACTTTAATTATAACATGATGTATCATTGGATGCAACTCTGAGCAACTATTATATAATGACTGTTTGTCAGGCCAATTGTTTCTTTTAACTTATCTTTACGTTTGGCTCTGTTGTACGAGAGTGGATATGTTGTTCACCCCAAAATTGTCATTCTGGCTTGGAGATTGGAACTTAGTGAAGGTTTCTTTCACTCAAAGCTCTAAGTTCAAAGCGATGAAGTGGAGCCTGGAGCTTAGAGAAGAAATTGACCATTCAAAGTTCCAAGATCAAAGCTCTAAGCAAGGAAATGACATAGACTTTGGATTTTTGCGTATCCACGTTGGTTAACCATATCCTTATTATTTGGTTTTGTTAAACATTCAAATATTGTGTGCGGCAGAACTGCCGCACACAACCTACCAACAAAGTGAATTTATTCAGCAGCGGCGACAGGAAGATCTGCGAGTACTTTTTTGTCATCATCGCCTTCGATACGGTTATCAAAGATGTTACCTTTACCGCATTTTTCAAAGGTCAAACCGCCTTTATTTGTAATTTTTGCTTCGCCGCCAATTTCCAGACATCTATGTTCTGTCGATTTGAATACAATATTGGAAAGTGTAATATTGGCATCATTGCGAATGTAAAGTGAAGGTTGTTCGTCGTTACCTGTCTGTGAGAGAATGAGTCCGCTGATTGTAGAAGGACGTGTGCTTTCGAACCGCATACCGCGCCAGAAATTGGGTTCGTCGTTCATACCGCGCATCGTGACAGGATTTTCAGCAGTTCCTTCTATTTTTAGCTGTATAGAATCGTTAATAATCGCTTCCTTTTCATGTTCAAAGACGAGCTCTACACCGGGTTCGATGGTCAACACACCAGATTCTCCCTGAATGTTCATACCATCGGCGAGGTAAAGAGGAATGGGCTGTTTTTTAATCACTGCATTCTGAACATTATCAAAGACATGAGGGTTGATTCGAATGAACTGTTTATTATTTTCGTACTGATTGCCATCGCCAATCATGCCAAGGTGTGCGTAGGAATCCAAAACCAACGGATACCCCTTGCAGTTTTTAATGGTATTATTTGTGAATTTTGTAAACTTTGCATCTCCGCCCACCCAGATACCATCATTGGATGATCCATCCAGAGTGACATGATCCATCGCAACGCGAGATTCGAAATCCAATCCGATGACATGTTCTTCACCATCGGCATTTTGAATTTGAAGGTAATTGAGGGCATTATCCTTATTTTTGGATGAGAAACGCAATCCTGTCCAAACCGAAGAATTTGTAGATTTAAAGATGACCGGAGCGTCTGCAGTTCCTTTGACGATCAAGGCAGCGTCATCGCCAACATCAAAGCCAGCACTTGAGGACTGCATATCGATGGTGACGCCCGGGGCAATTTCAAGTTTTGTATTATCGCGAAGATTAATTGTATCTGTCAGGATATAATCGATATCAAGTCCGAGATCATCAAGTTTAATGTTTTTGTTATCTCCAAAGGATGCCAGGTCAATTTGCTGAGGTGTTGTGTGTTTTGCCTCCGGTTTTGCAGCATCATTTTTGGCAGCATCCGCATTTGCATCCGCTTGTTCCTTTTGTCCTTCATTGGCAGCCGGAGCTGCTTCGCATTTCATATTGCGGCAAATTTGTCCATTCGGGCATTCAGAATCAAGTTTGCAGCCTGCGTCTTTTTTTCCACATGCCGGCAAAATGCATGCAGCGATGAGTACACCGAGAGAAATAATAGTAATTCTATTGTACATGTTAGAAACTCCAGAGAAAACGAAAGATTATCCGATAGATGCACGAATGCACCTCGCATCATTCATGGTTGTATCACAACCGAAGTTGAAAGTCAGAAAAATTAGTTTTGTCATAAATATTCAACCGGGGCTCTGCCACCAAGGCTATCGAGTTCTAATTTTTCTTGCTTTTTCTGTTTCACCCCTTTCAGGGCGATTTTAATGCAATTATTTCGTTTCTTGCACTTATCCTCAATGTCAACCATTTTTAGAACTCGACGGCCCTGGGGCTACATCATGATGTTGAATGCTGGCCCAGCCTGACAATCCTGAAAACTTGCTTTTTATGGATATGCGTTTAAACACGATGGAGGCGGATAATTCCGTTTTTGGGGCTGGTGTGAACATGAGATACTATTCCGACATCCTTTCATTGGAGCAAAGTGGCGATTTTATTGCAGCGCTGACTGCCTATCGCGATTTGTATTTAAAGAATCCAAAGGATGAGGGAGCGATTTATGGCATTGCGCAATGTGCACTTGCGCTTGGCAATCTCGAAACGGCTTTTGAATTTTTCGTCAAACTGCTGATTATGAACCACGATTGTGCCGAAGCTTACGTAGGCAGATCGAATATTTTGTTCCAATATGATCAGCGAGAGCGTGCAATGTCGGATTTGGCCAAAGCTATCGAATTGGACAATCCAGCGAGTGTGTTGCGAATCGATTGTGCAGCAATCCTGAATGACAATGGTCTGACGGAATTTGCCATGCAGGCGTTACAGCCAGTTCGTGATATGGCTTTTGATGATTTTGATTTCAAGAGCGAGTGGATCTTTTGTCTTTTGGCAAACCGGAAACTGGAGCATGTCGATGTTAAGCCCATTTTGGCGTCATTTGTAGAGAACATCGAGGAAGATCCTTATTATGCCTTTTGCATCGGAGCCTATCGTTGTTTGAAGGGTGAGGATGGTGCGTTGGAGCACCTTTCTGGTTTCCTGCGGGATTATCCGGAATTTAGTGAACGTGCTCACGTGCTTGGGCTCGCCTTACCGGAATAGTCATGGCGTATTTGCCACGCAAATAGCCATGACGCGGCGGCGTATTGCCCTGGCAATAGACGCCGCATCCTTCAAAGAGTAACAATTTATTTTGATTTAACAAACGGATTTGCTCAGGGTCTGATGCCTTGATTGTGCAGAAACCGGAAACAAGTCAATCCGTCTACGGCTGAACAGTGACAAAAATAAATGTAAAATGTGCAAGCATATTTTGAGTTTTGATTGAAAACAGTATAAAATCCTTTTGTCTTTTTTGGACGTTTTTGAAAGGGGTTTTGAAGTGACATCGCAAATAGCAGTAATTCGTGCGACGTTGAAATACGTGACGCAGGAAGATTTTATTAAGGGAATGGGGCCGTTAATCACGAGGCGTGGACTCTTTATTCATACAAAATCGACCCGCCCTGTC
The DNA here is from genome assembly GCA_002395385.1 of Myxococcales bacterium UBA4248. Taxonomy (GTDB): domain Bacteria; phylum Myxococcota_A; class Bradymonadia; order UBA4248; family UBA4248; genus UBA4248. Next base: position 7,874 of record DGWW01000325.1, on the reverse strand, counting down.
GGTTCAGAGATACAGTTTGAATTTCAGCTTGCGGATGGTTCCATCAAGTATTCGGGTGAAGGTATTGTTCGCAAGGAAATTCCATTTACGGAGCAGACCGCATCCAAATCTGGGATGTTGATTGCGCTTCGCCGTGTCAATCGTGCATTTAAAGATGTGGTTGACATCGTCCTGGCAGCAGACAAAGCCAAAGCATCACAGGAAGCCAAGCCTGAACCCGAGTCTGTCGAAAAGAAGGAAGAAGAGGTCGTTTCGGCGGAGGAATCGTCGCCCAAACTGAATATTGTCGAAAAACATGCGGGTGGCGGGATCGATATTTTTGGCGATCTTGATATGGATGAGGGGCTGGATTCGCTCTTTTCGAGCATCGAAAAGCCCGGTTCTACGGATGCTGCCCCCAAGGTTCAGGACAGCTTTAAGCCAATGCGTGAAAAGGATCCGGGGTTCTTTGATGAGGACTTGTTAGCCCCATCGGAGGACAATGAAGCTATCGACTGGCTCGGTGACGAAACGGCTGTTCCCAGTGACAACTATCAGGATGCTCCTACCCCACAGCCCATGGATTATGTTGCATCGAATTATACAGAGATGCAATCGGATAGTCTTGTCGCTCGTTCTCAGCGCAAGACCGGTGAGTTTGAAGCAGTAGAATTTATTGCCGAAGCAGAACGTCAGCTTTGCAGCGGCCAGTACTCTCCAGTGCCAAGCCCGCGTCCGGACATCGATTCCGGAACTGTGATGGATCCTTCCGAGGCGCCGACGCCAATTCCGGCCTCTTTTGAGAGGGTTGAAACCAAGAATGCGTTGAATCCCTCGGAAACACCGACCCCCACGCCATCCACATTTGGTGCTGGGTTCATGAATCAGGAAGTTCGTGAAGCGTTGAATCTGCTTTCGACATCGCCTTCCGGTGTGCCGATCATGTCGAATGAAGCGACGCTCGAAATGGCACCATCTTCTTCGATGTTCGATGAATCTTCGGATGTTCCTACCCAGACGGATATTACGGCTGCGCAGGCGACGATCGAATCTGAAAAGCCGATTGGCGAGCGCGTTACGGAAGAGTTGGAATCCATAAAATCTGATATTCTTTCTGATTCTGCCGCAAAAGAGGTTAAAGAAGATGTATCCAATGGACATTCTGCCCATCCGGATGATGAAGTGATTGCATCCGGTCCATTAGATGCTGAAGCCGAGAGAATTGAACGGGAAGAAACACATATTTTCTCGAAAGACAGTCTGAGAAGTGTGGTTGATGCAGCTCATTCGGATGTGGACAATCACTCTTCTGGTTATGTTGGTTTATCCATGACCACCAATACAGAGGAATCTCCCTCGGAATTATTTGCGGCACTTCATGATGATATTCTAGGCAAAGAACCAGAGGAATCCTCCGAATCCGCAGCGCCTCAGACCTTGTCTCTCGCTTCCATCCAGGAAGATTCTGCATCTGATCATAAAGCCCCCGAGGCGACACAAACGGATCGCAGTTCCTCTCCAGAACTGGAATTTTTCAATGCTCCAAGAGCTCGCAAAAACGATCAGGTTCAGTTTGAGGATTTGCTCAAACGTGCTGAGATAAAATCGCAAGATACACAGGATATCGTCATGGCCAACGTATCCAAGAAAAAAGCTGTGGCAAGACGTCGTGTTGTATCTGAAGAAGCACAGATCGAAATTCCGCAAGAGAAAAAAGGATTTTTCAGCAGCTTGTTTAAGAAATAATTCGTAATTAGCAATTCGTAATTAGCAATTAGCAGTTAGCAATGGGGGCATTCTCAAGTTTATTCCTAAAGAATGGAGTATTTTTAGCTTTAGAGAGATTTTTGGGGGGACAAGCCCAATTACTCACTGCTCACTGCACATTGCTCATTAAGAATGCCATTCTCTCTAACCTTTAGAGATATTCCTTAGTTTTGCATCCCATTGCACATTGCTAACTGCTAACTAAGAAGGTTTTTCTTTCAAAGCTTTAGACATCCTCTTTAGTTTTGTACATTTAATTACGCATTACGCATTATGAATTAGACAAAGGTGAACCAATATGCCGGTTATCGGAATTGACTTAGGGACCTCGAATACCTGTGCGGCGGTTGTGATCGATGGCAAGCCCCGTGTCATTTTGGATGAAAAGGGCAGAGCGACTCTTCCTTCTGTCATGTCCATCAATCGTAAGGGGCAATTCTATATTGGTTATATGGCCAAAGCTCAAATGGCCGTACAACCGGAGCGTACAGCTCATTCGGCGAAACGTCTTTTGGGGCAAAGATTTGATTCCCCGGATGTCCAGCATTTGCTGCCTTTTTTATCCTATGTCATTACGCCTACCGAAGAAGGCATGACGAGCATTGTTTTGGGGGATCATGCACTTAGCCCGACGCAGGTAAGTGCTGCCGTTTTAAAGAAAGTCAAAGCGCTTGCCGAGAATGCGCTCCATGTTCCAATTGAACAGGCAGTCATTAGTGTGCCTGCGCACTTTGATAATATTCAGCGACAAGAAACCAAAGAGGCCGCAGAAATTGCAGGTTTGGAAGTGACACGTCTCATTAACGAACCTACGGCAGCCGCCCTGGCTTATGGTTTTGGATCCAGTGATATTACAAAGACGATTGCCATTTACGATTTTGGTGGCGGTACTTTCGATATTTCTGTGCTCGAAATCGGAGAAGGTATTTACAACGTTTTGGCAACGGGGGGTGATACATTTCTCGGTGGCAACGATTTTAATCAGGCGATTGCAAACTGGATTTACGATATATTCAAACAAAAAACAGGTATTGATCTTTCCTATCTCACATTGGCGAAACAGCGTATTCTGGATGCCTCAGAATACGCAAAGATGCAGCTTTCTTCACAGAGTTCAACGAAAATAGAGTTGCCCAATATCGTTCCGGATATCGACCCGAAGCTCTATATTTCAGAGACATTGACGCGTGCAAAACTTGAGGAACTCTGTCTGCCGCTCGTAGAGCGTTCATGCCGCATTTGCCGTTCGGTTTTTGAAAGTGCCGGTTTGAGGATGTCGGATATCGATGAAGTGATCATGGTTGGCGGTATGACCAAGATGCCGCTGATTCGACAGAAAGTGGAAGAATGGTTTCATAAGAAACCCAATACCAGCATCAATCCGGATGAAGCCGTTGGCATTGGTGCAGCCATCCAGGCTATGGCACTCGATAATGATGATGATGTTGTCCTTCTGCTGGATGTCATTCCGCTCACATTGAGCATCGAAGCTGCCGGTGGGGTTTGCATTCCTCTCGTTAAGAAAAATACCAAAGTCCCCCATAAAGTCAGCCGCATTTTCACGACCAGCCGCGATAATCAGGAAAGCGTCATAGTGTCTATTTATCAGGGCGAAGGCAGTCATGTTCAGGATAACACCAAGCTGGCGACATTCGAATTGACGGGCATTCGTCCTGCAAAACGCATGGAACCCCGCATTGAAGTTTCGTTGCGCATCGATGTGAGCGGCATCATGTCCGTCACCGCAGTTGATCTCGATTCGAAACAGTCGCGATCTATTCAGGTCGTCGATATGAGCACAAAAGCACTCGATCTTCTCGAGGAAGGCGAATAACCGTGTTATTAAATCCTGCAGACTTAGACAGAAAAAGTTACGAGCAAATTGTCAATCTTTACCGCATGCGCCCCATTCCCCAACCAACGGTTTGGGAAAATGTAGCTCGCGTGTTTAAGAATAAAGGATTAGTTTTCGAAGCCTGCTGTGTGCTCGATTCGATGGTGCAGAAATATGGCAAGAGCCTTGGGCGTGCTTCTTATGAACGTGTCTTTGGCATTCCCATAGCCCAATGTGGACGTGGATTAAACCATAACTGTCCGATAAGTTCTCAGCCTGCCATCTTTACGCTGCGAGATCGCACAGCTCCTCTTTGGATCGGCAATCGCGCTTTGTTCCGCTGCGGCAGCAACGTTCTTATGGCTCAAGCGGATTCGGGAAGAATTGCCATGCTCGGCGCTATCTCGGATAATCCCGTTCACCTGGAGAAAACGACAGACCCATTGGAACGATGCCCCCTTGTATGGATTGCTATAGAGAATTATATCCTCTATGCTCACGGTACCGAGGAACTCTGTCTGGTTGAAATTCCAGAACAACTCCCACCTGCCGGAGATCCCGTCCCCCTGCGGCATGCTAAGATTCAATTTGAGTCTAAAATAAAGAATTTATGCGGTCCTCTTGAGGATGGCACGTTTTTTGTGACACTCGAATCCCCCATTCCCATTCTGTCTGACATTTGTCGTCTGTGTACAGTCAATCTCGATGAAATCCGCGCAGGGGCCGACGCACAGCTGATGAAAAATATTCTGCTCACGAATGTCGAACAAACCCTGTGCGGCGACTGCTGTGCCTGTAGAGACGGCTTTTTAACTTGTGGCGGCGGGATGCAGAACCACGAAGTGCGCTGGATTGAACCCGATGGCAGTTGGACGACGCGCTTTGTTCATGAATCTCCTGTCATGCGCATGATCATGTCCGAAAAAGGTCCTGTCAGCCTCGATGAATCGGGACATGCCATCTTGTGGGAAGGTACTAAAGCTGTCGATGACTTTGCGTTTGATAGTTCTAAAATCCCCGGGATTTTTAAGGAAAATCTCGATGGAACCATATTTTCTGTCGATTGGATGCACAAACGTCTCTATATGACGTCGACCAATCCTCCTCAGTCAACATTACAAGCGGCACTCAAAGCGTCTCATTCCTGTTGTTTGACTGCTGACTGTGCCGATGAGGATTGCTTTGTAAAACATCTTTACCATTCAAATGCCGCTTCTGTTGCCATGCTCGCTGATGGGTCTTTCTATTTCTGGGATCTGGAGCACGATTGCGTTGTTCCGCAGTGGCAATTGTCGCAGGAATGTGCCGACCAGAAAGACTGGCACGAACTCCTCGCCGTAAGAAGCCCGTCCATTGAACAAGATCCGAGAATCAGACTCCTTGGTGCTGTTGTGTAGAGTATTTATAGGTAGAATAGTATTTATCGAAGGAGAATAAAAATGGCAGAGGGCAAAGTAAAGGTTACTTCGAAAAGTTTAAATGTTCGCGAGGGGGCAGATAAGTCATTCGATACTCTGGGTAAACTTAAAAAAGGCGACGTTGTTTCTTATTACAGCGAAACAAATGGTTGGTTGAATATTAATTATCACAACAATTCGGCCTATATTATGAAAGAATATACCACCGATTATAATGGTGAATCGGGTGGAAGCACTCAATCCGGCTCGGGGGCTGATTTTGATGTTAATGCTGCAGTCGCTTACAATAACAACTGCGGATACACCATGGAAGAGTGGAAAAAAATACAAGGGGTTGTAGGTGCAAAACAGGATGGAAAACCAGGAGAAAAGACTGCGGGATCCATCGCGAAATATCAGAAAAAGAACGGGCTTCCCGTTTCTGGCAAATGCGATGAAGCCACACTTGCCAAGATGAATATACAAGTGTCTTCTATGTCCTCTACTTCAAATTCACAGAACAAGCCTTCGAGTCCGGAATCGAAGGCCCCATCCGGCAAAAACTCAGATGTGTCAAATGCAGATCCGGTTGTCGAAAGTAAGACAGAAACACCCGTGAGTGCCAGTAGTTCTTCGAACTCTGAGGTCATTTATGATGAGGGGGCAGCAGTTGCCTATAATAACAGTTGCGGATACACCAAAGATGAGTGGAAAAAAATACAAGGTCTCATCGGTGCCAAAAAGGATGGCGATCCTGGCCCCAAAACGGCACGAGCTATTCGCGACTACCAAAAGAATAATGGTTTGCCTGCTACAGGTAAATGCGATGCAGCCACACTTGCCAAGATGAATATACAGGTGTCTTCTGTGTCCTCAAATCAAACTTCAAGTCCATCGAACGCTCCTTCGATTAAAGCCAATGTTCAGATTGATACAGAAAAAGCTATCAATGCGAACCTCGCTAAAAGCTACACAGCGGATTTATGGCGGAAGATACATGTGACACTTGGCTTGCCTGAACGCGATGTCCCTGATCTCGAAACAGCCAATGCCGTCGCCACCTATCAGCAAGCCAATAAGCTCACTCCGGTCGATGGTATATGCGGTAAAATGACACTTGGCAAGATGGGCTTTCAGCCTCAGTATGTCGTTCTTCCGCATACACGCAATTACAAACAGGGAGAAGCCCCCTGGGGCAAAATGCGGTATTCCAACGATCCTGTGAATAAAAAGAACTATACGTATGCCGGTCACGGCTGTGGCCCAACGGCTGCGGCCAATGTCATTCATGCCAAGGCAGACAGCTCGGTAACCCCGCAGACCTTGGGGGAATGGGCAATGGCACACCCACAATATATGATGGATGGAAGCGGAACGAAATGTTCATTCATTCCTGCTATTTGTGGCATTTATGGGCTTACATGTGAAGAAAAGAGACCCAATAATGACAATCTGAATCTATTAAGAAGACCAACCCTGGCCGTTGCCAATATAGACAGCCGCCATTTTGTGACACCTTATGGCGTTGATGGTGAACACGTATATGTCGATGATCCTGCTCATAATGCCATAACGAAATGGACTCGAAAAGAATTCAGTAAGCATGCGGTTCGATTTTGGCTGATATACTAATTGGTTGTGGAGATCTGTTGTACCAATGGGGCATGAACATTCAGATGGGTGCATGCCCTATTGTTGGTTAAACATAACCAATAATTACGCATTCCGCATTACGAATTAAATAGCGCTCTCATCTGTGCAAATCGCTCCTGCATGATTTTGTCTTCATCCTGCTTGAGTTTGTCGATCGAATCGGAATGCGCGTTTTCTGAGATTTCAATGACATTCGCAGGAATGTCCTGCAAAAATCGCGAGGGGTCCATTTCGACCGTCTCGTACATTTTACGGCGATTCTTAACCCGCGTAATGGTCAGATAGCGCTTGGCCCGCGTAATGCCGACGTAAAACAGACGTCGTTCTTCCGAAAGAGCTGGCTCATTGAGTGAGTTGGCATGCGGCAAAAGGTTTTCCTCACAGCCGACGAGGAAAACGGCTTTGAATTCGAGTCCTTTGGAAGAATGCAGCGTCATGAGCGTGACTTCATCGGGATTCTCATCATCTGACTTTTGGGGCGGTTCGAGCGAAACAGACTGCAAAAAACCAAAGAGATCGCGCCCTTCCCGGCGTTCGTAGGCGGCGACTGCATTGACGAATTCATCGACATTTTCGCGCCGGCGCCGGGCATTCTCATCCGAATTGCTCGAACTCTGCAAGTACGCAATATAATGGATATCGTCGATGTATTGCTGGACGACCTGGGCGAGTGGTTCGGTTTTAGCCATAAATCGCTTATGGTACTTTTCGAGCAAATCTATAAATTCGGTCATCTTTAACCGCGTGGCCGGTGATGTCGTTTCGGACTGACTTTCGATCTTAATGGCATCAAAAAAAGAAATATTCTGCGTTTTGGCTATGTCATCGAGCCGCGAGAGCGTTGCAGCTGCAATGCCACGCCTGGGGGTATTGATGATCCTGCGCAGTGCCAGCTCATCGTGAAATGAAAATGCCGATCGGCAGTAGAACAGCAGATCCCGGATTTCGGCATGGTCGTAAAACTTCGAACCACCGACGACACGATAAGGAATGCCCGCTTCGACAATCTTTTCTTCGAATACCCGGCTTTGTGGATTGGTTCGGTATAAGATAGCAATGTCGCGATTCTCCAGATTTTTAGCCGATTTGAGCTGGCCAATCTGGTCGATGACGAAAGCGGCTTCCTCTTCGGGGGTTTCACACGCAAATGCCCTTATTTTGTCGCCTTCGCGCGTCTCGCTCCACAAATTTTTGCAGTGCCGCTTGGTATTTTTAGCTATGACCGCATTGGCCGCATCCAGAAT
>DGWW01000077.1 GCA_002395385.1 Myxococcales bacterium UBA4248 | reverse complement strand
GCAGCGAATCGGGTCAGTCTGGCAATGAATCGGGGCAGTCTGGCAATGAATCGGGTCAGTCTGGCAATGAATCGGGGCAGTCTGGCAGCGACGATACAGAATCCAAACCTTTGGTCGTTTATTTCTCATGGAGCGGCAATACTGAAAAACTCGCCAATCTCATTCATGACAAAGTTGGTGGCGATATCGTTAAAATAGTTCCAACTGTTGCCTATCCAACCGTCTATGAAGAACTGGCCGATTATGCCAAAGATGAACGGGATCAGGACAAGCGCCCGGCCTACAACGATCTGAACGTCAATATGGATGACTACAAAGTCGTTTTTGTCGGTTATCCGATCTGGTGGTACACGTTGCCCATGATCATGTACACATTCTTCGATAACAACGATTTTGCAGGCAAAACCATCGTACCTTTTAATACCCATCTGGGCAGCGGCGATGGCGGAACATACGATAAAATCAAAGAATTTGAGCCGAATGCCACGGTACTCAAAGGATTGCCAATCAGTGGCAGTGATATGAATAACGATCAGTCCGAACGCGTCGAAAACTGGCTGAAAGACCTGGATTTGATTTAAAAACTCATTCTATCGCTCATGCAATCAGGAGAAAGCAAATGTATCAACCCATGATAATCGTTATGGTTTTAGGCTGCATTCTGGTTGCATGAGGAAGAAATGGAAGCGCTTGCCGTATTGGATGTCAAACCAAAAGACTATTTTTCGAGCAGAGGTGTGAACAATGAGCATGGCGGCGGTGGACTGGCTGCTCATGACGAAGATGTGATGAAGTGGCTGTTTGAACGATAAATGATTTCAGACATTAAAAGTAATTACAACTCAGGAGGCGTTATGCGTTCAAAATATATTTGCGGACTATGTGCAATTTCCGGCTGCTTTCTGCTTCAGGCATGTAACAACAGCATCAGTTATAAAGGATTGTACAACAATCCTGAGGGTTATTATGAGATTGAGGATGAAACACCGTCAGGTTCCAATGAGCCGGAGGAGAACGAATTGGGGGATGACAATTCATTAGAGAGCAGTGATATATCGAACGATGCTGACGAAAACAATACGAACGAAAATGCCGAAACTATTCCGAATCATGCGAATGAACCCAGCTCAAACGAAATTGCAGAAACTGGTCATGATGAAGCCATCCCGGAAATCGCCCAAACCGGATTTACCAAGGCAGTACCGGCATCCTATCGCCAACCAGCGAATGAACAGGGAAATGTTGTTCGTGTCGATTATGAGTCGCAGGATTTTGTCAGGTACAATGCAGCAATTACGAAAACTGCATACGTCTACCTGCCTTTTGGTTATGATGAAAATGATACGACAAAGAAATACAATATCATATACCTGATGCACGGATGGGGCGGTCATGCAGGGGAATATTTTGAATATACTACGACAAAAAATGTTTTTGACAATCTGATTCAGAATGGCGACATTCAGCCTGCGATTATTGTGTCGGCAACATTCTATAACGATAACAGCGACAGAGGTTTTGGCGGTTCTGTCGAAGCATTCAGGGCATTTCATCTGGATTTTGAAAAATACCTGATGCCGACGATTGAAGGACGTTTTCATACTTATGCTGCATCCACTTCGGATGAAGGCTTGAAAGCATCGCGCGATCATCGTGCATTTGGCGGATTTTCACTTGGATCGGTGACGACATGGCTGGAATTCTGTTATGATTACGACTACATCCGATACTTTTTGCCCATGAGCGGATCATGCTGGTATTACGGAACTTATGAAGATTTCCAAATTGAGAAGAATGTTGACTTTATTGAACAGCTTGTGAAAGAAAACTCGCTTGATAACAAAGGCTATTTCATTTATCATGCAGTCGGGACGAAAGATTCTGTAAAAAGCCAGTCCATTGATATGGCTGACGAAATGCTGACACGCGATATATTTACACCGGATCATTATGTCTTTTATCAAAAGGATGGCGGTTATCACGATTTTGAAGCCGTACAGGAATATTTGTATAATGCATTGCCATTATTCTTTAAGAGCATGGGAACCGATGATGCGGATTCTGAATTGTCGGAGGGGAACATGCCATTGATACAAACGCCTGATTTTACCATCGCATCGACGGTAAACGATGTGATTCAGACACCGGCCTTTCGTGATTTTGGATATTTGCTGTTCCCTGTGCATCGATCGGTTTCGCCTGGCATGACACTCGAAGCTGTCAGCTCAAGCAGTGTTTACGTCTGGTACAATTATATCAATAAATACAAAACGGTAGAAATTCTGAATGCGCTCAAGTCGAGGGCGGAAGCCGGTCAGACTATTTTCTATGATATTTATTCGGATGCTGAAAAATCGGATGATCCGGACAAGGCCGATACCGGATTATTTTTCTTTAAAGGTGAACGGAATAAACCATTTGCCATTGTCAATGCAGGCGGCGGGTTTTCTTATGTTGGCGCCATGCACGACAGTTTCCCGCATGCCCTCGAATTGAGCAAAAAGGGGTACAATGCCTTTGCATTGATATATCGTCCCGGAGCACAGACCGCGTCTGAAGATTTGGCGCGAGCCATAGCGTTTATTCATGATCATGCGGATGAACTCGGTGTTTCGACAAAAGATTATTCATTGTGGGGCGGATCGGCGGGTGCACGTATGGCGGCATGGCTTGGTTCCTATGGCACGGAATCTTTTGGCCAGAAGGCATATCCACGTCCATCGGCTGTTATCATGCAATATACCGGGCTTTCGGAAGTGACGGGAACAGAGCCGCCAACCTATAATTGCGTGGGAACGAGTGATGGCATTGCCTCATATCAGACCATGCAGAATCGTATTAATCGCATTAAGGCGAACGGTACAGATGCCGAAATCGACATTTTCAGCGGTCTTCCGCATGGGTTTGGACTTGGTGAGGGTACTGTGGCAGAGGGGTGGATTGAACATGCCGTGTCTTTTTGGGAGCGACAGATGAAGTAATCGGTAGAAATCTGTTGGTGTGAGGTCTGGGGCGTTGCGGGGGGCCGAAATGAACACCGTCCGGTGGACGGTGTGAATTGAGGGCACAATGAGCAAAGGAAATCCGCAAGTTGAAGCACCGATAGGCGCGAGAGACGCAGTGGATTTCCTATTGCGAATTGCCCCGCATCGGGGGTAGGCGCGTATTTGTTGCGGCGGCTATTTCGCTTTGCTCAATACGCCTTGCCGTGTGCGGCTATCTCGCTTTGCTCAATACGCCGCACAAATAGCGCCGTAGGGGGCTTGGCCCCCTCATTATAAAAATATATCATTGGACTGGGAGACAGCCCACAGCGCGTATAAGGAGTCAATATGAAGCAACGAACACTTGGAAACAATCAACTGGCCGTGAGTTCAATTGGGTTGGGATGCATGGGATTTTCGCAGGCGTTTCCACCGTATCCGCCCAGGGAGGAATGTATTCGGACGATTCATCAAGCTGTCGATGCCGGTATTACATTTTTTGATACTGCAGAAATCTATGGCAAATTTGAAAATGAGAGGCTCGTGGGTGAGGCGCTTGAGCATTGTCGGCACAATGTCGTGATTGCGACAAAGTTTGGTTTTAATGTGCTTGATACGAATTTTACAAGCGAGGGGAAGCCGATGACAAATGGCGTGCTGAATAGCCGCCCGGAGCATATTCGCGATGTCGTCGAAGGATCGCTCAAACGACTGAGAACGGATTATATTGATTTGTATTATCAGCATCGCGTCGACCCGGAAGTACCGATTGAAGACGTCGCCGGAGTGCTTGCCGATCTGATTAAAGAAGGAAAGATACTAAACTATGGTTTGTCGGAGGCTTCGGGCAAAACCGTTCGCCGGGCACATGCCGTACACCCGGTTACGGCGGTACAGAGTGAATATTCGATGTTTTGGCGCGAACCTGAAAGCAATGGATTGATCGATACATTGGAAGAGCTTGGCATTGGCTTTGTGCCGTTTTCTCCGCTTGGAAAGGGTATTTTGACGGGATCGATTAAAGCTTCGGATACATTCGCCAAAGATGATTTTCGCAGCACGGTGCCCCGGTTTAATGCCGACAATTTGCCGCGCAATCTGAAACTTGCGGAATATGTTGGAACGCTTGCGCAAAAGAAGGCTTGTACGCCTGCACAAATCGCATTGGCCTGGTTGCTTGCGCAAAAGCCGTTTATTGTGCCGATCCCGGGATCGAAGAATATCAAACGCATTCTCGAAAATCGCGACGCAGAGAATGTATATTTTACATCCGAAGAACTTGCTGAAATACGCACAAATCTTGAACAAATTGAAATCAGTGGAGCACGGTACGGTGCCATGAATGAACAGTTGATTGACAAATAAAGAATATGTTCGCACTGTGACACATATTGCCGTGCGATTTTTTCCGAAAAAAGTATCTGTAACGGAGCATTTTCTCATGAAAAAGCTGTATATGCTTGCTTTACTTGCTATATCTTCGATATCTATTACAGGATGTGCCGCTGCGTCGAATCATGAAACGGAGTGCCCGGCTGTTCATGCGAATTCAGCAAATATAAACGATGATGGCGGCATTCATATCATTCGTCAGGGGGTGTTTACATCAGGCGGCACCATTACCGATCCTGTTGCTGGAGATTATGCACCCGAAAAGAGCTGGATGGATGAAACTCGTGCGGGAAACACTGCTCACGTCGATCATGCCAATGTATTTTATCAGATTCCGGCGGCGGAAAATAGGAGCCCGATTGTGTATTTGCACGGTTATGGGCAATCCCGGACGGGATGGCAAAGCACGCCGGACGGGCGCGAGGGATGGAGTGATATCTTTCTAAGAAAAGGGCATGCAGCGTTTCTCGTCGACCAACCCAGACGCGGTGCGGCCGGATCTACATCCAGGATGGCAAGTGCCGGTGGTCTCGATGCCTGGGGTGAAGATGGTAAAACATACAAAGCCGGTGACCAGGCATGGTATACGCATTTTAGAATTGGGCTCGTTGCGCCGGAACGATACGAAGGAAGCCAATTCCCTGCGGGCGAGCGTGCGCAAAATCAATTCTTCAGACAGATGACGCCCAATACGGGCGATTATGACGAAAAGCTGTTTGGGACAGTTCTGAGTGATGTACTCAAGGATGTCAAAGCCATGACCGGGAAGAAAGTCGTCTATATCACGCATTCGCAGGGTGGCCGCGTGGGATGGCAAACGGATACAGACAATCTTGCGGCCATCGTTGCCATAGAACCCGGAGGAACTCCAGAAGTCGGATCTTCAGAATATCATAAGTTTCTTAAGGCAAAAATCCCTATGATTATATATTTTGGAGATTATATTGATAACGGCCCGGAAAATATCATGAGTACGGGATTCTGGAAGCAGGTGCGCGATATGGCGATTGACTTCGCCAAACATTATAACGAAGATGGTGGTGATGCAACGGTGATCGATTTGCCCAAAATCGGAATCACAGGCAACAGCCATTTCATGTTCCAGGAAATGAATAATACCGAAATCGCAGAACACATTGAAAAATGGCTGAACGAGCGAGGATTGTGATGAAAACGTATAGGATACTCGTCGTTGCTTTGAATTTTTGTATGCTGAATGCATGTGGCAGTGTTAAACCGACAGAATCAAATAATACAAACACTGCCCAGGCAACAGCTGATACAATCCTATCAGGGGAAGCCAATGATAGCCGAAAAGATATTACTTTTCCGCTTGGAGAGAATGTGAGTGCACGGTTTGAAGGAACTGTATATTTTAACAATTTAATACAAAAAGAAAGTATTTATAATTTTCCGGTGACAAATCATATTACTTTTGCGCCCGGTGCTCACAGTGGCTGGCATACGCATGGCGGCATGGAAATACTTGTGACTGGTGGAGTCGGATACTATCAGGAAGAAGGTCAAAAGGCGCAGATCCTCCGAAAAGGAGATGTCGTTCATATTCCTGCCGGAGTCAAGCATTGGCATGGTGCCGCAGCGGACAGTTGGTTTTCGCAGATTGTGATTTATGATGCAGACTGGAAGCCATCCTCTCCATCCGAAGATATACATGAGGATGTGCCCCGCGAATGGTATCATCATCTCGATAGTGAGGAACTCCATACAAGAAGCGATCAGGATGACCATTCATTTATGTTTGGCAAGGGGACGCTGTTTCCGTCTGAAAACTTCTCGGGCAATGTCTATTTATCGAATACGCTTGACTATCCAAACGAAGCTGGCGCACCCGGGCTGCATAATGTCGTATTTGATGCGGGCACATATAATAACTGGCACAGCCATGCCGGTGGGCAGATTTTGATTGTTACGGATGGCGTGGGGTATCATCAGATTGAAGGTGGTAAACTTGAAATTCTGCATCCCGGTGATGTCGCATTTTGTCCCCCCGGCGTAAAGCATTGGCATGGTGCGACGCGAAATTCAAGTTTTGCGCATCTAGCTGCAAATACTAACCCGGATCAACCCGGCGTTGAGTGGTTTGACAGACTTCCGGCAGATGAATATAATCGTCTGCCAACGGAATAGGATCGTTTCGGTTCTGTTGCATTCTTGCAAATCACGCTAACTAATATAAATATGCATATCATTATGGATTCACAATATATCCATAATTTCCAAGCCAGGCATGAAGGAGTTTTCAACATGAGCAAAAAAGTTCTTATTCTCTCGGGCAGCCCGCGTAAAGGCGGCAATTCTGATTTGCTTTGTGACGAATTTTTGAAAGGTGCAAAAGAAGCCGGTCACGATGTCGAAAAGATACGCGTCGCTGAAAAAAATGTCGGTTATTGCAAGGCCTGCTATTATTGCGTCAAATCCGGAGGTACCTGTGCCATCAAAGATGATATGTCCGAAATTCTGCAAAAAATGATCGATGCAGATGTTATCGTGCTCGCCAGTCCCGTCTATTTCTACTCTATTGACGCGCAGCTCAAAGCCGTGCTTGACCGTACCGTCGCTCGCTGGAAAGAAGTTGAAAACAAAGAATTTTATTATATTGCGACTTGCGCGGATGAAGCCAGAACATCGCAGGAAACGACAATTGCATGTTTTAGAGGATATGCAGACTGTGTCGAAGGTGCCGTCGAAAAAGGTATAATCTATGGTACCGGCGTTTATCAAAAAGGCGAAATTCTGAATTCGCCAGCAATGAAAGAAGCCTACGAAATGGGAAAGTCCGTATAAATTGATATTTGTAGGGCTATCACGCCAGCAGAGACGTGCGGGCCGCACGTCCCTACTGGCTCACTACGCCCTAAGCATCGGGCTATTTACGGCGGGTTGAGACGTGCGATCCGCACGTCTCAACCGTCGTAAATACGCCCTCTTGGCACCCGCTATTTGCGCAAGCGCAAATACGCGTGTGCCATATTTGCCAAGCGAGCAAATCATTCGCAAAAAAAAAGTTGTAATAAAAAAGTTGACATGTATATCGACGGCGTGTAAACGTGTGTCTGCAAGCTGTAATCATGGTGGTTACAGCTTGTTAAGTCTACATTTAGGAGAATCGTCATGTCGAAGAAAGTTGCTGTGATTGCCGTTAATCCCGTCAATGGTTTTGGTCTTTTCCATTATCTGGAATCATTTTATGAAAACAAAATTGCATACCGCGTCTATGCCATCGATGAGACGGTCGATATCAGGACGAACAGCGGTATCGCGCTCAAGGCGGATGATGTCATTGCCAATTTAAAGGGGAAATCGGCGGATTACGATGCGCTCGTGTTTTCGTGCGGCGATGCGATTCCTGTGTTTGCGCAGCATGCCAGTGAAGCGCGCTATCAGGATATGTTTGCCGTCATCAATGAATTTGCGGCCGCAGGCAAAATTATCGCCGGACATTGCGGCGGCGGTCTGATTTTTGATATCGCCGGGGTGACGGCGGGGAAAAAGATTGCCACGCATCCATACGTCCAGGCGAATGTTAAGAATGGCATTGCAACGGGCAAAACCAGCGAGGTTGATGGCAATTTCTATACAGCACAGGATGAAAAAAATATCGGTGAAATCATTCCTGCGTTGATAGAAGCCCTGAAATAATGATAATCATGCACTGGCCAAATTGGTCAGTACATGTGCTATATTTTGGGAAGGTCTGAACAATTGACCTCTCCCCCCAGCCCCCTCTCCATAAATGGCGAGGGGGAGCGGGGTTCAGAAATTCAAAATTGAATTGTTCAGAGATTCCTTAGGGGAATTGTAATATCGTAGATACCATGCAGATTACGAGTAAATTCACGGTTGCGGTGCACATTTTGACGTGCATTGAGGTCTTTAGCGATCAGATGCGGGTAACAAGCGAAGTCTTGTCAGGGAGCACCGGTGTGAATGCGGTTATTATCCGCAATGTGCTGGGGCTGCTGCGCGAGGCTGGTATTGTCGAAACGCGCCAGGGGAGCGGTGGTGCGCACCTCACGCGTCCGCTGGATGAGATTACGCTCTATGATATTTATCTCGCTGTAGAATGTATTGACGACGATGGATTATTCCGTTTTCACGAGAATCCGAACGCGCAATGTCCCGTGGGACGGAATATCCATAAGGTGATGGACAGCCGGCTTGCAGCCGCACAGACTGCGATGGAAAACGAGCTAAAGAATACAACTCTGGCTGATATCGTCACTGAAACGCAACAAATCATAAGTCTTGAAGAAAAACAGTGTTACAACTCAGCCGGGGCTCTGCCCCGGACCCCGCCAAAGGGCTGAGCCCTTTGGAATCCGCAATATTTATATTTTGAATGCTTTATGTTTTCTCAAACCTGTGCGAAATGGGGCCCATCCCCCATTCCGAATGAAACCAATTTGTTATCGTTGGTTTTACGCTTTTGGATGCACATTCTCAAAAGAAAGACAAGAGGTTAGCTGAGTAGTAACAAAACGGTAGGTAATATGACACAGACAGAACGCCGTCTCTATTTAATCAGATATTTGTTGGAAGAAACCCCACAATACGCGGATGTAGATATTCCGACGGATGAGGTTTCCCAAAAGCAGTTGTTGCGAGCGCTCATGAATGTTCGTCCTGCGGTTCCGGCAAGCGACGAATTTCTGGATATTCAAAATGCATATTTACAGGAAGTCAACCAAACTCGCGGAATTACGAAATTATCAGATTTATCGCCAATGATATATCATGATAATGGAAATATCTATTTATGGCGAGGAGATATCACGACGCTTTGTGTCGACGGGATTGTCAATGCGGCGAATAGCGGGCTGACCGGGTGCTGGCAACCCTGTCATGCATGCATCGATAATTGCATTCATACTTTTGCGGGTATTCAGCTGAGGGCTGCATGTGATAAAATTATACAGGAACAGGGACACGAAGAACCGACGGGATGTGCAAAGATTACGCCGGCGTTTAATTTGCCATGCCGGCATGTACTGCACACGGTCGGACCGATTATCATGGGTGCACTGACTAAGAAGGATTGTGAATTACTCGCTTCGTGTTATACGAGTTGCCTGAATCTGGCAGCAGAGAATGATTTACATTCGATTGCATTTTGCTGCATTTCTACGGGAGTATTCCATTTTCCGCCAGAAGAAGCTGCGCGAATTGCATTCAAAACCGTGATGTCATGGAAACGTAATCATTCCAGTTCAATGGATGTTGTGTTCAATGTCTTTAGCCAGAAAGATGAATCGATATATCAGTCTGTTTTTGAAGGGGAGAAAGATTGATGAATGTTAGCACAAAAGATATAAAATGCATTCAATCGATGATAGATAAGGCAGGAGCCATTGTCATTGGTGCGGGAGCCGGTTTATCCACTTCGGCGGGATTTACTTATAGCGGCGAGCGGTTTGAAAAATATTTTGGGGATTTTGCATCCAAATATGGTTTTAGTGATATGTATTCCGGCGGTTTTTATCCATTTGAAACGCCGGAAGAGCTTTGGGCCTACTGGAGCCGATATATCATGATAAACCGATATATGGATGCGCCTAAACCGGTCTATCAGAAATTATTGTCGCTCGTGAAGGATAAGGATTATTTTGTCATTACGACCAATGTCGATCATTGTTTTCAAAAAGCAGGATTTGACAAGAAGCGCCTTTTTTATACTCAGGGCGATTATGGGTTGTTTCAATGCAGCGAACCTTGTCATCAAAAGACTTACGACAACGAGACGCAGATTCGGGCTATGTATGATGCACAGAAGGATATGAAAATTCCTGTGGAACTCATCCCCTATTGTCCGGTATGTAAAAAGCCCATGCGGATGAATCTTCGTTCTGACGATACATTCGTGCAGGATGAAGGCTGGTATGAAGCTGCAGAAAGGTACAATGCGTTTTTGATGAAACATCGCGTTGACGAAGACGGCAAAGTATTATTACTTGAACTCGGCGTAGGCGCCAATACGCCAGGGATTATTAAGTATCCGTTCTGGCGCATGACGGCACAGAATCCCAATGCCTTTTATGTTTGTATCAATTTCGGAGAAGCAATTGTCCCGGACGAAATATCATCCCGGTCTATGGGTATTTCTGCGGATATCGGTGAGGTGTTGGAAGAATTAATATAATCGCGAGCCGTATGCGCGCAGACAGGTAGAGACGCGCGATCGCACGTCTCTCTGTCGAGCACATAGGCGAGCGGAAAGGCGCGTATTTGTGTAGAGACGTGTCGTGACACGTCTCTGCACAAATAGCGCCGAAAGCCGTGCGTATCGCAGATAGCGCGGCGAAAATAATTATAATGATAGAGCAACAGGCCATTCGTGCGGTTGTTCTATGCACCAGTGTAGGCATCCTCTTTTTTGATGCGAAAATCGTGTGATGAGAGCCATTGGCGGTCTTCGTCGTTTTCGGGTACATCGATGCGTTCGATTTTGAATATGACCGGGCGCGTACCATCGTTGCAGCAGGCAATCATAATGCGGTCGTCGTTAGTCCAGCCATGCATAATCGCACCGCCCTGAAGGGCAGTATAGATATACCGGCTAATACAATCCCACGCTTCTGCGCAGGGAAATTTGGGTTCACGGTCACGCCCGAAATGCCAAAAATCATCCTTGCCATCCGCACGCTCGAAGACGAATTCGTCGCCGACGTGAAAACAAGGGCACATGCCGCTTTGGGGATCGGCCAGGTATTGTTTTTGAAGTTCTGGATGGAGCTTTTTGTCGATGACGTTGACTTTACAGATATGTTTCATTGTAGATATTCTCCTCATTGCATGGCTAGCACGGCACTGTGCCACGTGCAATATACCTGGAAGAAAATTGATGTAAAGCAGAATAGGGGAGTGCGATAAATGCTTGAGCGATGATGATTTCATGCGTCGCAAAAAAAAATTGACACGGTGTCAGTAAAATAATTGACACTGTGTCAGCGGTCTGCTAAAACTGCGATTGCTGACATGGTGTCAGCGGTTGAAATGGAGCTGATATGAATTCATCGAACGAACTCATTATCGCACGCAAAAATGAAATCATCGAAGCCTGCAGGCAGCTATATCAGATCAAATCTTTTCGTGAGATCACGATCAAGGATATTGGGGCTGTCACATCGTTTACGCGAACGTCAATCTACAACTATTTCGAGACAAAGGAAGAGATATTTCTTGCCATGCATTGTCGGGAATACGAGCGTTGGTGTACGGATTTGGACGAAATACTGAATGCACGCAAAGCGTTGAGCGCAAATGATTTTGCAGATGCATTGGCAAGGTCGCTTGAAGAACGATCATTGCTGCTCAAGCTGATGTCGATGAATCATTATGATATGGAAGAAAACACCCGTCCGGAAATGCTGATAGAGTTCAAGCGAGCCTACGGCCGGGCCATTGCATTGGTCAGTCAATGTTTGAAGAAGTTTTTTCCGAAATTTACCAAAGCCCGGATCGATCATTTTATATACATTTTTTTTCCTTTTATGTTTGGGATCTATCCTTATACTGAGGTGACTGAAAAACAAAGAACTGCGATGCATGAAGCGGGTATCGACTTTAAATATCAGTCAGTATATGAAATTACATACAAGTGCATAAAGAGTTTACTCAATTTGGAGGATGATAATGATATTTAACATAGTATCAGCTTTGTGACATACGATTTCGAAGGGTATTTTTAGCTGGTTTTTTTGAAACAGTCAAACTGCAATGAGGAGACGTATATGTATCATAATATGAGTGCCAATAATATGATTATAAAGGCATTATTAACAATATTTATTGCTATGGTGCCATTTTTTTGCTTATGCAGAGCCTAAGAACCAGGGAGAAAAGAAAATGACAGAAAGAATCACACAAACCGCAGGTAGAGTACAGCTTGGTGAGTTTTCACCAATGTTTGCGCATCTCAACGACGATGTATTGTTTGGCGAAGTTTGGAATGAAAATGCGATTGATGTGAAAACAAAGTGTATCATTACCGTCGTTTCCCTGATGGCAAGTGGAATCACGGATTCTTCGTTATCGTATCATTTGCAGAATGCAAAGGCGCATGGCGTTACCAAAGAAGAAATTGCTGCGATCATTACGCATGCAACGATGTACGTTGGCTGGCCGAAGGGCTGGGCTGTTTTTCGACTCGCCAAAGATATCTGGAATGAACCGATTCCAGTTGCGAGCGATAAGGATCGTTACCAGAACTCCATCTTTTTCCCCATTGGGGAGCCGAATCCTTATAGCAAATATTTTAGTGGAAATAGCTATCTGGCGCAAGTGTCCAACACCCAGGTACCTGTTTTTAATGTAACTTTTGAGCCTGGGTGCCGCAACAACTGGCATATTCATCATGCAACCAAAGGCGGTGGTCAGATGTTGATTGGCGTTGGCGGGCGCGGCTGGTATCAGGAAGCAGGAAAGGCCCCTGTGATGATTACACCGGGTACGGTCGTCAATATTCCGGCAAATGTCAAGCACTGGCACGGTGCGGCTGCTGATAGCTGGTTTTCGCATCTTGCACTTGAGATTCCCGGCGAAAATGCCAGCAATGAGTGGCTCGAACCCGTGAGTGATGCAGAATATCGCAAATTAAAGTAGGAGGGCGACAGAATGAGAACTCAATCCTTATTGATAGCATTATTATCAGTTTTTCTGGCTTTTGGGTGTACCGAAGAGAACAAGACAACCAATACAGCTGCATCGCATAATACATCAGAAAATCCCCCCGCCCAAACACCTTCCGATAATCCTCAAACACCTTCCGATAATCCCCAAACTCC
>DGWW01000031.1 GCA_002395385.1 Myxococcales bacterium UBA4248 | reverse complement strand
GAACAAATCCGTTTGTAAAAACAATCAGGTCTGTCATGAGCACGAAATTCCTCGATAAACTAGTCGAACTCGAACGCCATTACGATGATATCTGCCACCGTCTGGGTGATCCCGATGTCGTCGAAAATCCCGAAAAATACAACGCCTACGCCAAAGAACGCGCCGATATGGAGCCGATCGTCACGGCCTACCAGTCCCTCAAGGCAGCCGAGGGCGATCTGGAAGCCGCCCGGGAACTTCTTTCCGAGGATGACGAGGAGATGCGCGCGATGGCTAAAGAAGAAATTGCGCGGCTTGAGCCGGAGATCGTTGCAAAACGCGATGAACTCCAGATCATGATGCTGCCCAAAGATCCTATGGACAGCCGCAACATCATCCTCGAAATCCGCGCAGGAACCGGCGGAGATGAAGCAAGCCTCTTTTCGGGCGACCTCTTTAATATGTATTCGCGCTATGCCGCCAAAATGAAATGGAACGTCGAAATCATCTCCGAAAGTGAAGGCACTTTTGGCGGGTACAAAGAAGTCGTCGCGATGATCAGCGGCCTCGACGTGTATGCCTATATGAAATTCGAAGCGGGAACTCACCGTGTACAGCGCGTGCCCGTCACCGAAAGTCAGGGCCGCATCCACACTTCGGCATGCACCGTTGCGATCTTGCCCGAAGCTCAGGACGTCGATATCAAGATCAACGAGAGTGACCTGCGCATCGACATCTATCGCTCGAGTGGTGCCGGAGGGCAGCACGTCAACAAGACTTCATCGGCCATTCGAATTACGCATATTCCCACGGGATTGGTCGTCACATGCCAGGATGAGCGATCCCAGCATAAGAACAAAGACAAGGCCATGAAAGTTCTCAAGAGCCGTCTTTACGATATGCAGCAGTCCAAGCTGGATGGCGAGCGTGCCGATGTCCGCAAGAATATGGTCGGGTCGGGAGATCGGTCGGAGCGCATTCGTACTTATAATTATCCCCAGAATCGAATCACCGATCACCGCATCGGCTTGACCGTCTATAATCTCGATACGGTCGTCGAAACCGGCGCTCTCGAGGAAATCATCAATGCGCTCAAGACTGCAGAACATCTTGAGAAGCTGAATAATGAAGAGAATAATGGATAATGGATAATGGATAATGGATAATGGATAATGGATAATTGATAATTGATCAATTGATAATGGATAATTGGTAATTGGTAATTGGTAATTGGTAATTGATAATTGATAATTGATAATGGATAATTGGTAATGGATAATTGATAATTGGTAATGGATAGGCTTCGCCTATGCGCTGTTGGCGCATACGGCTTTGCAGCGCCGCTATTGCTGTTCGCAATACGCGGCGCTTTTTTTTGGGGTAGTATCGGTGGCCTCGCTGGGATGCATGGGGGCGTTGCGGGGGGCACCCCCGCATCGGGGGTAGGCGCGTATCGCGCAGCGATAGCGCCGTAGGGGGCTTGGCCCCCACAAGATAAAAAACAGTGATGAAACATGGCTCAATACAAATTGTCTACAACTTGAAACAGCTTTATGAAACTGCTAGATATGTGGGTTTTAGAAGAACATGGCGCCGAGTCGTGTCTTATTCATGAGAGGAATGGAGTTACAATATGAGCAAAAGAGTTTATCTGGCTGCATTGTTGGGCGTGCTTGCATGTTATGGTTGTAGCGACGATTCGAGCGGAAGTTCGAGTGGTTCGCAGGTGGCAGGCAAGGGCTGTACGAGCGGATCTCAATGTCCATCGGGGGTTTGCCTCGAAAATGGCAACTGTGCCGCGCTCGTCGGTGAAGGTGCTGATTGCAATGATGAAAAACTCTGCAAATCGGGGTTGGTATGTAATGGTGGCAAATGTGAGGTCGATTCGTCCGGCCTTGGGAATAAGCCGGAATGTAGTGAGGACTCGGAATGCGGCGAAGACAAGGTCTGTAAAAATGGCAAATGCAAAAGCGCCAGTAATCCCAATGCATGTGAATCGGATAGCGATTGCGGGGTGGCAGAAGAATGTGTGAGTGGCGAATGCAAGATTGCCGAAGTCTCCCATGATGAGTGTCAATCGGATGCCGATTGTGTCGACCCAGAGCATCCCGAATCTCTCAATACGACCTGCATGCCGAATGGGGTATGCGGTCATTATGTGAATGTCGGCGACGCTTGCGACGATTATGAAGCCTACTGCCAGGAAGGTAGTATGTGCCTGGCTGTGTGTATCGAACAACTCCCAGAAAATTCTCCCTGTGATGAAAATGATCTCCTCCATGTGTGCAATCAGGACGAAGGGCTGATGTGTGCGGACAGCGTTTGCCGCAAGCCCAGATATGACATCAAAGCCGGTGATTTATGTAATGATTCCTATCTGTTTTGTGAGGCAGGGATGACCTGCAAGGATACCAAATGTATTTATCTGCAGGCCGAAGATGCCGATTGTGATGAATCGACGCACAAGATCTGCAACACTGGGATGATCTGCAAGGGCGGCAAGTGCACGCCAATTGGCGATCCCTGCTCCAAGACAAGCGACTGCACCGAGAAAGACTCGTTCTGCTGCCAGAGTGAGTTGTGCGGTGCCAAGGGGTATTGCATTCCCTACGACAATACCGTGACGCACGATGAATCCTGCCGCTTTAAAACCAAACCCGGTATTTTTGAGGCTCAGGTGCAATGCCGATGGCAGCCCGATGATGGTATAGAAGCGGGCTCAAAGAATGTCGAAATGCCACCACTGGTTGGGCCATTTGGGAACAAAGATGGGTTGAAAAATATCGTCGCCTTTTACTCTTATAGCCCAACTGTCATCCGATTTATCAATCCAGAAAATTGTAAAACCCTCGAATCTATAAAAACTGCCCAGGCTGGTCGTTGGTCAAACTATCCGGCGGCTGCAGATCTGGATGGGGATGGCTTGTTTGAATTTATCACAACAGATTCGAACGGCAGAGCCGCTGCCTATAAATGGAATGCTTCAAAACAGGCGCACGAATTATGGTGGACGGCGTCAGTTTCATCCGGTGGTCCCATTATGGTTTATGACCTGAACAATGATGGCGTTCCCGAAGTCATCGGCGGTACAAGTGTCGTCAACGGACAGACTGGAGCCACCATTTTCGCCGGTTCCGGTGGTTCCTCTAACACGTTTGCTATCGGATTGTTCGATCATGATTCCAAAGGACATGCCTCGTTGCTCAAGAATGATGGCGTGTTCAAGTGGGATGATGCAGGCAAAAAATGGGTGAAAACACTCAGCTTCTCTGGTGGTGGCCATGTCGCTTATGCTGATTTTGGTACACCAGGCGACAAACCCGAGAATTTCGACTTCACCAAACTGGATGGTTATCCCGAATATGTGCTCTCTGGCGGTAGCAAACTCGTCATGTATGCTTCCCACAAAAAAGCAGATGGTACGCTCGAAGCTCAGCAAATCATGAATGTGACCGGATATACGACTGGTGGACCGGTGACCATCGGCGACTTTAATAACGATGGTCTCCCCGAAGTTGGTATTGCATCCTCCGGTCTGTTTGGCGTGTATGATCCCAAATGCAAACAATATGAAGCCGGAAAATGTGCAGGTAAAAACGTCCTTTGGGAACGATGGAGTCAGGATAACTCATCCGGTGCAACGGGGTCTTCCCTGTTCGACTTCGATGGTGACGGGCAGAGCGAGGCTGTTTATGCCGACGAATGCTTTACCCGCGTCTACGATGGTAAAACGGGCAAGGTGCTATTTAGTGCTCGCAGAAGCTCTGGTACATCCGTCGAGGCACCTGTTATCGCTGATATCGACGGTGACGGCAGTGCCGAAATCCTGATGGGATCAGATGGCTATCAACCATGTCATAACGACCAAGGGCAAAAAGTCGCATGGAATGCTCCTGGCAATAATGCGGTCGATCCCATTCACGAAGGCATCCGCTGTGAAGATGATGAGGACTGCCCGACTTCTAAGAACTGCGATAAAACCATTGGTTTCTGCCTCTGTACTGCTGATACAGATTGCAATACCCAATATATTAAAAATGCAAAAGGAGAAGATATCCTCCTTCAGCAGTATATTTGTACTGAACCCATCCATGCAGACATAGGATTCATGGTGGATGCAGACAATAGCGGAAAGAGGAAAAAGGTTAAAGATTTCGGTGCCCGTCCGGATGGATATAAAGGCGAATACAAAGTTTGCCGCGCAACTCGTAAATATCCTGACATTGGTGTTTCTGATCTAATGATTTTCCGCGACCGTCTCGACCGCTGGGTTTCTTCGCGCAATATTTGGAACCAGCACGCCTATAATATCATTAATATTGATGACTCTGGCAAGGTTCCAACGGCTGCCAAATGGCTCATGAACTGGCTCGCCAAGCGAACAGATAAAATTAATGGAACCGAGGCTCTCAGACCACTCTATAACAATTACCGCCTGAACAGCCAAGGACAGTACGGTGCAGGCATGGCACCCGATATTACCGGACGCTTCAAAGCCGGTGAGATCTGCGGTACCAAGAAAGACAGCGAGGGTAATCAGGTTCTCGGCCCGGATGGTCAACCCATCCACATCATCAGCGGTCAGCTCTGTAACCGAGGTACCAAACCCGTCGCACAAAAACTCCCCGCAACGTTCTTCTATTATGATGAAACTGCACCGGATCATCGCGGCAAAGCCATCTGCACATCCTATACGATAGATACAGTCGATGTCGGCGAATGCGGTATGGTCGGCTGCGAAGTCTCCGAAGAAGAATTCAAGCAACTCGAAGGCAAAACAGTTCTCATGGTTTCGAACCTCGACGAATATGGCTTTGCAAGTACCGTCGAATGCAATACCGACAACAATACCGACACCATCGTCATCGATACGTGCGCCGCAGAAATTGAGATTGTCAATTAATCCTAGGATTGGAACACGTGCTATCCGGCTTGCGCCGGATACGCACGGTGAAAGCATCTATTCGGCTTGCGCCGAATACGATGCTTTTTTCTTGACGATGTTGAACCTGCGTGGATATCCCACATTCCACATGGTCTAGTAATCCCCAAATTTGCCATGCGGGGCACAATGATATAACGTGTACTTGCGTTTTTTTATGCGCGCCATAGGGAGGTGACATGCGCAGGATACGTCGTTCTACCAAGAGAAATTGGATTACACTTGCCGCTTTTTTGGGCATCATCGGTATTTGGGCAATTTGTCAGGCCACGGGGATTTTTTATACCGAAGATAGATTTTTGCCATTGGCTTCTGCCTATGCGCAGGAAACAGCAGAAGCACCCAAAGTGATGCAAAACACGCCGACGCACGTCGATTCAGGGGTGCAGTTCGATTTGTCGGATATCGTATGGGAAGGTTCGACGGCGTATGTGAATCTGCCTGATGGCCGGCGAGCAAAATTGTCGCTCGACAAGGAAATACAGGAAAGCGCCGAAAATAGTCTGAATGAACATCCTGTCCCTTATGGCGGTGCAGTGGCCATCGAATCCAATACCGGTCGTATTCTGGCCATTGTGTCTGCTTCGACGGCACGTCCAAAAGTGGATCACTATGCCACCAAAGCACTTGCGCCTTCGGCATCCGTTTTTAAACTCATTACGGCGGCCGCGTTGCTCGAAAAGGGCAGTGTCGATCCGCAGGCACGCGTGTGTTATTCGGGAGGAGCGAGCATGCTCACCGAATCAGATGTGCGCGGTAACCCGCAGACAGACAATACCTGTGCGACATTGGAACAGGCGATTGGACACTCGATCAATGCCGTTATGGCACGGTTGGCCTATCAGAATCTGGGTAAAGAAGATCTCGAACGCATTGCACTCAAATTTGCGTTTAACCGCGAACTGCCTACAGAATTCTTAACCGACGTCAGCACTGCAGAATTCGTCGATGATGATATTGAACGCGCCAAAAGTGCTGCCGGTTTCTGGCATGTCAATCTTAGCCCGATGCATGGCGCACTGATTGCGGCAGCCATCGGGAACCATGGCATCATGATGACCCCCACTATCATTGATGAAATTACCGATGCTTCCGGAAATGTCGTTTATACAGCGCATCCTCGGCCATGGCTCGTAGTCATGTCCGCAGAAAACGCCGATACACTGGCCAGACTCGGCGAAAATACGACGCGCGAGGGCACTGCACGTAGGGTATTTTCCGGGCGAAAAGGATGGCGCAGCGGCGTCCGTGTCGGCGGTAAAACAGGAACACTCTCTAACAAAAGACCGCTCTATGTTTTTAATTGGTTCGTGGGCTGGGGCGATGATCCAAAAGGAAATCTGGCTGTCGGAGCACTCGTCGTCAATACCGAAAAATGGTGGATCAAAGGTACACATGTCGCTGCCCGCATGATGGGAACGTATTTTAAGCAATGAACCGTTAGCAGTTAGCAATTAGCAATTAGCAATTAGCAATTAGCAATTAGCAATTAGCAATTAGCAATTAGCAATTAGCAATTAATGAGTTCTCATATTTATTCCTAAAGAATCTAAATTTTTAGCTTTAGAGGAAGAAAACTAGAGTTATGTATCCCAATTGCTCATTGCTCACTGCTCATTTGAACATCATTCACTAATAGCTTCAAACTTATCCTTCGGGATTGCATCCCAATTGCTCACAGCTCATTGCTCACTGCTCATTTGAACACCATCCACCATTAGCTTTAGACTTCACCTTTAGTTTTGCAGATTCAATTCCGCATTCCGCATTCCGCATTCCGAATTACAACAGGGTATCGTTATGTCAGAGAATTCATCCGTGCCACCCGAAAACAGAGAACAGCACCTTTTGGGAACTGCAAGCTCGGCGTTTTCCAAGGATGATGCATCCTTTGAGGGGAGACAACCTAAATCTGATTCTGGCAAACATGCGTATGATGATTCAGATGCCAGCATGACGGATTCCCAAATAAAGCAGGATTCTGTAGATGAAATGAACGAGGGTGTGTGGCATACAGGCGGTACAGCTGTGGATTATGAGGTATATCAGGATCCTCAAGAATCAGGACAGGAATCCTCCGACCTCACGCCTCAGTATGATCACATGAATGCGGAGGAACTCAACAGTGCGTACCTGAATGCCTGGCGCGAACTCGTCGTGTATTTATGTGCCTTGTATGCACGCCGCTACCCTGAACGATGTCTGGTAACCGCACAGGAACAGGATGACATGCCCATTGCCAGTTCTCAGCTGGCGCGTGCGCTTTATGATGATGACATGTTCTTTAGCAGTACACGTCTGACCGAAGAGAACGATTTCTTTTCACGTCAGGGTATACCCGAACATGATGAAATCATGTCATTTCTCGTATCCCATTCGGAGATGATGTCGCGCATACGCAATGCTGCCGAATCTGCTCATAAGGAACTCGTCATCGAACGCATTCGAATGGCGTTTGATTTGCGTCACGAAGAAATGATGCTTCTCATGGCGGTGGCACTTGGGGCTATGGATAATTCGGTTTATCGGGCTATGGCCTTTGCCTACGGCAATGCAACCGCAAAGAAATTCCGTGCATCGTTCATTTGTGAGCTTGTTGGATTTAATCGCGAAGCTGTACAGCACAATATGGAACTGTTGAGCGATCGTGGACAGCTTATCCGGATGCGGCTCATTATCCCCGAGCGTTCGTATGGTTTTTCGGGTCTTTTGCCGCGAGCGTTTGCAGAATTGGCTGTCGATCAACGCGTACTCGATGCGTTGCAGAATGCCAACCTTACGGCCAATCTGTCGCCCCACATGCACCTGTATGATCAGGCCCAGCGGCGGCAAAGTCTCGTGCTCTCGAAAGAATTCATGCGTCAGTTAAAACTGCTCATCGCACAACCAAGAGCACGCATTCTCCTGACTGGCGCGGCTCACTCGGGAAGACGGACGGCCGCTTGTTCCTTTGCCAAATCAGTCCTCAAGAAAAATGTCATTGCCGTCGATTTCGTCTCCGAAATTGAAACACTCGAAGAGAATGATATCGAGAACCATTTTTGCAATTACCTGCGGGAAGCGCTGCTGCTCGATGCCGTTTTGCTCTTTAGATTTGACGGATTAAAATCTGGATCTTTTGCAGAAAAGAAGCTCGATAACCTGCAGCCACCACTCTCGAGACATGTCGAATATTTCCCGGGAACCCTCATCATTACGAGCGAAAAAAGCAGCCCGATCATTTCGAGATTGTTCAACAGTCCCGTCGAATGCCACATCAATCTGCCCACCCCCGCAGAACAATACCGCGTTTGGAATGAGTCACTCGCCGGAATCTTCGATGACAAAGAACTGGAACGCATTGCTTCGTCATTCTCGAATAACTACCAGCTTACGGTTGGACAGATATTACAGACTGTACGCCGCAGTCTCGATGCACATGACTTGAGATGCGAGGTCGATCCCGAATCAAAACTCGAATCTCACCACATACTCGAAGAGATCCGCCAGTGCTTTAGCCATGATCTCGATACACTTGCCGATGTCATTCTATCTAATGTGCCGATTGAACGCGTCATTCTGCCAGAAGCGACATCCAAGACCATCAAGGAAATCCTCGACTTTGCCAGATACCAGAGGGTTGTTCTCGACGATTGGGGCTATCGCAAATGCAGTGCATACGGCAACTCGCTGTCCATTTTGTTCACGGGCCCGCCAGGAACCGGTAAAACCCTGCTCGCAACTGCCATGGCTCACGAACTGGGTAAAATTCTCTATCGCGTCGATCTGTCGAGAATCGTCGATAAATATGTCGGCGAGACGGAAAAAAATCTCGCTAAAATCTTTGACGAAGCTGCCAAAGCACAGGCAATTCTGCTCTTTGATGAAGCGGACTCGCTCTTTGCCAAGCGTACCGACGTCAAATCATCGAACGATCGATATGCCAATCTCGAAGTCAATTTCCTCATCCAAAAACTCGAATCCTATCAGGGAATCAGCATTTTGACGACAAACCTGCAGTCGAGCATCGACGAGGCTTTTAAACGACGTCTGCGCTATATTGTGGACTTTAAGGAACCCAATATGGAAGAACGTATCCAGTTGTGGAAAGCCCTCATCGCACCGAACACCCCCCTCAAGGATGACATTAACTGGCGCATTCTGTCGGAAAATTTCGAACTATCGGGCGGTCATATCCGCAATGCCACACTCAATGCCTCCATTCGCGCAGCAGCCAAAGGCGAAGCACTCGGCATGCAATACTTGCTAGAAGCGGCAATTGCAGAAACACAAAAACTCGGAAAACTCGTCAAACTTAGCGACAAAATCCTGCTCATTCTGGATGAGTATGGTGTTGAGATATTGTAGGTAGATGATAGTCGTTAGGGGATAGTTATTCACTATTCACTATTCACTCACCCTCATCATTCATAGACTTGAGTTTCAGACCATAACCTTAGGCGTTATCACCAAATTCTGTATGGTGGATTGCGCATTGCGAATTAAAAACGTATTCCTTTTAGCTTCTGATTAAAACCTTATGCACGATTTAATGCATTATGCATTATTAAGGAGTCACCCATGGAAAAAATCATTTTCGGCAAAACACTCATGCTCGATACAGCCCCGGTTCATGTAGCTCCGGGCGGCTCAATCTTATACAAAATGAGCGGCAATGCTTCGATAATTGCAGAATTGCTCCTGGCGCTGCGCGAAGAGATTGCCTATGGAATGATGGATGTTTCGGTCGTTTCGGAAACGGATAAGACTGTCGAAGTTGCCATTTATATGGGAAAAGCGGACGTCGACGTTTTTCTTGGGATGCTCCCCGCCGACATGGCTCTCGCAGAAGATGAGCTTGCAGAAGACGCCGTGATGACAGGCCTTTCGATGCGCGCAAGAAACATGGTGCTGGATGAAATCGCGAAGCACGTCAATCAAAAATAGATTCATAATCTGATGTGCAATGTGCAATTGGGATGGTAATAATGCATAATGCATAATGCATAATGCATAATTGGAATGCAAAACACAACAATACCTCTAAAGCTAATAAAAACTTCATTCTTGAGAATAAATCTGGGAACTCATTGCTCATTGCTCATTGCGCATTCATTCC
>DGWW01000336.1 GCA_002395385.1 Myxococcales bacterium UBA4248 | reverse complement strand
CCGCGGCCAATTGTTCGGCTTCGGTGGCTTCCTGAGCAGCGAGTTCATCTGCGGCCATTTGTTCGGCTTCAGCGTCGGCGGCGGCTTGTTCTTCGGCAGCGAGGAGTTCAGCTTCGGCGGCTTCTTGAGCGGCGAGTTCATCTGCGGCCATTTGTTCGGCTTCTGCCTCTGCAGCAGCTTGTTCTTCGGCAGCGAGGAGCTCAGCTTCGGCGGCTTCTTGAGCGGCGAGTTCATCTGCGGCCATTTGTTCGGCTTCGGCTTCAGCAGCGGCTTGTTCTTCGGCAGCGAGGAGTTCTGCTTCTGCCTCGGCAGCGGCTTGTTCTTCGGCGGCTTGCTGTTCAGCGGCTTCCTGAGCGGCTATTTCGTCGGCATTCTGTTCTTGGTTTTCGGCATTTTCAGCTTGCTCTTGTTCCGCATTTTCACCATTTTCGCCGTTTTCGTCGCCTTCGGGTTCTGCAGGCGGTTGCTCCATATCGGCGTATTCATCCACCTGCTGAGCAGCCATCAACTGATAATATTCGGCCCCGACTTTTTCGAATTCATTCATTTGGTCGAGCAATTGCCGTTTGAAAGCTTCTGTTGTTTTTTCGATGGTATCGTGGGTTTGCTTCATCGAAAGCTGGGTCAAATCCAGACGCGAGGCAATGCTCGTATTTTGGGATTGCTGCAGCGAGTACATGAAACTCCCGTAACTGCCGTAGATTTGCGAGAATTGATTGCGCACGCTCTCCAGACCCATGAGTGTCTGAGTCATATTGGCGATCAGAGCCTCCATCGCCTGAAACTGGGTCGTAATCTGATCGAGTTTTTGCTGTTGTCCAGCGACTTCACCGCGCGCATTTTTTACCTGGAGAATTTCCTGCGCTGAAACTGATCGGAAGGTATCCTGAAGTCTTCTGAGCAGTTCCTCGATTTGGCGCAGTTCCCGGTCATTTAATTTTTTTGCATCCGATTGCTTGGCAACTTCGAGCACATCCTCAAGTCTTTCGGTAGAAAGATTTATTGACTGAAATGCATCTTTAAATACTTCTGCCATCTGACACCTCCATTTTTCTTAAGAGTTCCTACACAAAATGTCTCTATTCTATATTATTATATTATCGCAAAGCGTGGCAATTGGTATTTCAATGCGCGATGCGCAATTTTTTTTTGGCTATGTTTCACTACGGTGGATATGACTTGTTTCGATAGTTAAATCATTCTCATTTTTCTTAGCCATTTGAGCGTGTGAATGCAAGTGTACCAGGGATAGCGTTGTTCGTTTTAACTCAGAATTGCATTGCGTATTGCCGCAGGCAATAGCGATGCAGGCCTGTCGTATTGGCCGGAAACGGCCAATAGACAGGCAGAAAAAAATACTCATCTCGGCATGATTGCGAGAATTTCATATACTTGGTAAAGTAAAAGATTTATAGAGCGGGGGATTTCTCAGAAGTTTTTTCAAAGGAGCGTCACCATGATCGAAACAGAAAATAGCCGCGAAATTTTATCAGCTGCATTGAGTGCTCATGTGAGCGAATTGCGGCTTTTTTGGCGTGAGACTGGACTATCATGCAGATGGCTCGTGCCGGATGGCGAGCATTGTTACGTGGATATGGAGGCCATCAAGTACCTCAAGACGTTTCGTGAGAAGGCGAAAGACGTTATCGTCAACAGTGACGTGTGTGATCAATGGTTTGAAAAGAGTGCACCACTTTTGGAAACAGATGAAGTGGGTGTGATGCCGTTTCCGCTTCGTACGCTGACATGGCTGCTTCGAGTGGTAGAAAGTCCACATCGCGATGATTTGACCATTGATGCCTGGAATCTCTATCTTTGGAATGTCCGTATTTCTGAACTTCCGAGCAGCATTATGCGCAAACTTTCGGGTTATCTGGATGCCCAGGCCAAGCTGCTTCTCATCGATTTTGATACACTTGCGGCGCGTTTTTTACAGGCACTTGATGTTTGTTATCCCAAGGACAGTGAGAAGCAGCATCAGATTGAGATCATGACGTTAAATAAACGTTTTGATCGTCTTCGTCGCTTTAGAAATCTGATTTTTTATGGGGTTGCCAATATTGGTAAAGCCAACTTGTCGAAGCAGTTGATCAGCCACTGGAAATCCATGACGGGACGCGAGATAGGTATGCACTGCATCACAGTGTTTCATTCCAATCTGAGTTACAGCGACATGGTGGAGCGCAGGATTGAAGGTGAGATCACGTCGAACCGTCCGTCGATCGATCATTGTGCACCGCGCGTGATTGCTCATCATATTACGGATGCCCGTTATTTCTTTGAGCCGTTTACGAATGACAATATTCAGGAAGGGCTGTTTTTGGGATTATGCAAAGCAGCCGCGTATAACCCCGATAAAGATTATGTGTTTATGATCGATTGCATAGATGAAGCGCGCCTTGAAACTGTACTAGGTGAGGTTTCACACATGCTCGACAGTTTTGCCCGTGTTCCCTGGCGCAATGGTCCAAATGGCGGTGCATGGGATTTGGAGGCTATTGGCGCGCGTTCGATTCGCCTGAGCCAGTCCGGACGGATCTTCTTTATTCCCGGGAATGTGTATATTCTTGGGACAGCCATTGAATCCGGGCTATTCTGTGGTCCTGTCGATGACCACCTTTTCCAGACATTTGCCGTTGAATACCTTCCTCCCAAGACTGCAGAAGAACTCCGCACGTCCATGTTGTCCAACCGCACAATGTCCGCATTTGCACGCCTTGAGGAATACGTCGATCACAGTATCGATCTATGGGCACACATCAACGAGATATTGATACGTGCAGGGGGACATGCCAATGTCATTGGATATGGTCCTTTGCTTTCGATGGCAGAAGAAATTTTGCAAAGCAGCGATGTTCACGATGCCAACCGCATCGTCCTCGGGAGCTGGCGTTATCGAATGATTCCGCCAATCCGCGTAAAAATGGAAGCATTGCTTCACGGGGATGCTGAACACCGCAAGGCTTTGGATGAATTGATCGAATGCCTCAATCAGTCATGGCTCCGCATGCATGTCGAAATTGAAGGTTTGCCCGGATCAGAGGCAATCTTCATGACTTTCGAGCCCGAATTCGTGGTGTAATTCGCATTCCGCATTCCGCATTCCGCATTCCGCATTCCGCATTCCGCATTAAAAAATGTACTGGCTTGAAAAATATCGAAGCAAATTTACTCTGAAAGGTGTCTGGCACATCATTCGTTCGGCCTGGCATGTCGTTCGAGGGTTGTTTCCCTTTACCTGGGTGAGCATCATTTTGATTGCACTCATGTATTATGTCTGGTTTTGGGAAGTCAGCGAACACGCCAACCAAATCCTGTATGCAGTGGTTTTGGTTTGGCTGCTGGCATTCGCGGTCATATTGGGTTTTACCCTGTTGAGTGCCGTCTTGGTGTATGCAGTTACCCGTTATGCGAACCGCTCAGGTGTATTGGAAGAAAAGAACGAAGTTGGCGGACATATTTCGTCAGGTTATCGAATTTTTCATCCATTCTTCATGCCTTTTGTGACCATCGAAAGCAAGCTGCTGGAGAGTGGTTTTGAGCGCCATGCCACGACGCACTGGCTTTGGGAACAGGAATGGCTCAAACCGATAGGAAGAGGCCGCTTTGAGCATCTTCATCGCACGGTGACGATCAAAGATATTTTTGGTTTGACTTCAATTACCTATACACTTTCTCAGCGTGTATCTCTCGAGATTCAGCCGGCGCAAAGCCACTTCGAGATGGTTGCCTTTCAGACGCAGACTTCGGGTGATGGCTATTCTCATCCCGAAGGCGATCCGCGCGGTGAGCTGATTGAAATGCGACGCTATCAGGCTGGGGATCCCCTTAGGCTCGTCCTTTGGAAAGTGTTTGCCCGAAGCCGCAAACTCGTCGTTCGTGCGCCAGAACCCGCCATCGTTGAGGAAAATGATATGTTTGTGTACTTTGTCTCCGGTCAGGAAGATGAGAATTCTGCTTCGATGGCGCGTTCTTTCTTGTCTTCCTTTGGGATTAGCGACAAAGAAGAGCTCTATTTTGCAGCGGATGGCGCCAATCGTCTGGTTCGTGATGAAAAAGAAGGGATTAGTGACATCATCGATTCGGTGTCGCATCGTTCCCATGGCGGCGAAGGTCTGCTGACGGTGGCACCGCTCGTTTCATCTGGTGCCATGTCACATTGTTTTTTGCTCGTGCCTAAAAAAATCGGGCTTTGGCTCGAGCATGTAAAAAAATTCATTGCTACATATCAAACCCGGCCAGTCTTTATTCTTTCGGTGGATGCATCCCAGCAAAAGCCCAGAGTCGTCAAGCCTGGCAGACTTAAACGGTTTTTCTGCGAAACAGATTCGGTCCGGGATGAAGAGCAGGATCTTAAGGATTTGTGCAAAACCCTGAGTGCTTATGGGTCTGTTCGTATCGTAGATGTCACGACCGGTGCCGCGACAGATTATTCGGGAGGTGCCCAATGAAAGAATCCATTTGGGTGCAAATCCTCAAAATTATTCTCCTCTCTGTGAGTGCCTTTGGTTATACCTATCCCCTGATAGAAGGCGTTGGCCATATCATTGTTGTGATTGCCGTTGTTATCGCCTCTATTTTTGCGGCTTTGTGTGCAAAGTGGCGCATCCGCACATTGTGGTGTGTCCTGCTTTCTGCATTTTACATTGCCGTCGGTTTGAGCGGCAGCTACTTGACACTCAATGTCTTTGGCATGGATACGATGCGCGCTACAATTCAGATGTCGCGCTTCTGGTATTTTCCGGGACTCATTTTCGGCATCGTATTTTTGACGAGAAGCCTTTCACTTCGTTGGCGCACGGCTCAACTCATTGAATCGACATTCATTGTCGGTACACTCGTCTATCTTTTCTTTGCACACCGCGATTTTAATCTGCAGAATCCCAGGGAGTTTTCTGATTATCTCTATTCCAACGGCTATGATCCCATCGAGATTTACCGTTGGATGGGTATTGGTTTGGCCTTCTTGTCTCTGCCCATGCTCTTTGGCAAGACACGCCCGGGAAAAGCGATCTATTCTATCATCGTTCTTGCGATTATCGCGCTTCTTGTCGCCAATTTACTCGCCGAATCCCGTCTGCCGATTCATATCGAAGATCCACTCGGCCTCAAAAACAATGATGATGAAAATGAAAAAGGTGACAAATCCGACGGGGATAATGACAAAGACGATAAGGACAAGGATGGTTCCGGCTCGAACTCGGACTCGGATGATGACTCCGAACAGGGCGGCGGAAGTGCAGATAATAATGATAAGAATAACGGCAAGGGCGGCGGAAACTCAAATGACAATCAGGGACCCACAGGGAACGAATCGCCTCAGCCTGTTGCGATTGCTGTTTTTTATGATGAATATGAACCCTCCGATGGCATATTCCACTTTAGACAAAATGTTCTAAGTGCCTACGATGGCAATCATCTCGTCAGTTCCGATTACGACAGCGATGTCATCTCGGTCTTGCCGGCGAGTGGATCTGCAGTCGCGACACCACTGCAGAACGAGGAACTGCATACCAAAATCTCGACTTCCATGTTCCTAATCAAGGATCATTCGCAGCCACCTCAGGTTGCGATGGGACAGAAAATCTTTACGATTCAGAATCCCGATCCTAAACTGTTTGTATCGGCTTATGCTGTCGAGAGTCTTGGCATGACCATGGATTTGACGCGCTTTATCGGACGCCATAGTATTCCCGCAGACTGGAGCTCAGAAAAAGTCGATCACTATCTGCAAATCCCCGATGATCCGCGTTATAAGGCACTTTCGGATATCATCGTGCGCCAAATCGATCCCCGCTTTATCGGGGATGATATCGTCAAAGCCATGTACATTAAATCGTGGCTCGAAAAGAACGTATTCTATACCCTCAAGAACAAGCATATCGATCCCGACGATCCAACGGCGTCATTTCTGTTTGGATCCCTTCGCGGATATTGTGTTCATATCGCTCATTCTGCTGTTTATCTGCTTCGATCCCAGGGAATTGCCGCTCGCGTTGCCATCGGTTATGCCATTGACAACAAAATGCGCGGTACCGGTTCTGCCGTACTCATTCTGGGCAATCAGGCACACGCCTGGCCGGAAATCTTTGTCGATGGCGTTGGCTGGGTTACCCTGGAAATCTTCCCGGAAAATGGTGACGAGCCACCACGCGAATTCGTCGATCAAAGCCTCGAATCCCTCTTTGGTGAGCTTGCCCGCGATGACAAGAGCGGCGGAAAAGCTCAGGATCCCACAGCCACGACTTTACAGGTTCCCTGGAAATCCATCTGGTTCTCACTGCTCGCTCTTGTTTTGGCGGCACTTTTGGGGTGCTACGTCCGCAAGGTCGTGATTATCGTCATGGGATATTCCTGCCATAACCCGAAACACATTTATCGCGTACTGCGCAGCAATATCTTTGTGTGGTCGATGTATGGCCATTCCTGGCGCAAATACTCGACACTTGAATCTTTTGCACGCGAGGAAGCCGGATCCGACAGTGCAACCGCTAAACTCGTCGCTCTCGGTTCTGCCGCTAAATTTGGGGCTCAGCTGAATTCAAACGACGTAAAAAAAGCGCTCGAATTGCTCCCGCAGGCACAGAAAGAAGCGTCCGCACATACCACGATCGTGCGCAAGATTCTCGGCTGGCTCAATCCCTTTGTGAGGATTTAAAGGATGGGGCGCGGCTATCTGCGATACGCCGCGCCAGCGACGTGCGACTCGCACGTCGCTGCTCGCCTAGTGGCGACCTCTTTGGTCGCCACTACGTCTCGCTTGGCTGTCTACACAGGGGATGAGCTCCTTTTGATCTCGGTAATATTATAATGATGAAATCTTTTTTCTCATTATGGCTGTCACTGCTTTGCGTCGGTGTGTGTACAAATGCCTATGCAGAATCGACGGATGAACTCAAGGTCGATTGGGCAACCGACGGCGGCCTGACCGGCAGTACCGGGGTACTATGGATTACCTTCGAACTGATGAAGGATTACATAGCTCCGGATAAATGCGTCTGGTGCCAGACCAATGAAATGGACGAAACCATTACAGACAGTCTTTCATGGCCTACCCCCAGTCATGCCGCCAAAACTGCAGATGCTGTGGCATTTGGTGTAGTTCCAGTACTCGCTTTTGGGGCACTGGCTCTGTCGGGGGGGCTGGAAAATCGCATCCAGAATTTTGGAGCAGATGCTTTAATTCTTGCAGAATCTCTGACGATAAGTTCATTGGTCAATCAATTTGTCAAATTCGGCATTGGACGTGCCCGGCCTTTTACCATTCGCGAAGATCCGAATATGTATAAAGATCGCGCAGATGATAATCTTTCTTTTTATTCCGGACACACAAATTTGGCATTTGTACTCGTCGTTTCGGCAGGAACCATTGCGCATATCCGCAATTACGATGCTGAACCCTATATCTGGGGATTCGGCATCCCGGTGGCTCTTTTGGTCGCTTATGCTCGCATTGCCGCTCAAAAACACTATTTTACCGATGTGCTTATTGGGGCTGTCGTCGGCAGTGCCATCGGTTTTGCTGTGCCCTGGCTGCACAGGAACACCTCCAAATCCCGTCAGGGCGGGACTGTTTTGGTGAATCAGGCGGGTTATAGAGAGAAGCACATTCCAATGTTGTCTTTTGCGGGGCAATTTTGAGATTTTTGAGCAGCCCATTCTTTCTATAAAGAAGCGCATCGTATTGCCGAAAGGCAATAGAGGCGCGCGAAGGCGTATGGCGGTACGCCATAGCCGAAGCCCAAATCGAACCAAACCGCTTGATCATTCTGATTGTCACGGTTAAAAAGAAGAGCGTGTTTTGTTTTGGGTGATGAAAATGAAAAAATCCATTCTGATTTGTGCTCTGTTTGCCTTGGTAGCCGGGTGTTCGCCGGATGATAAAACGCCTTCGTGTGTGCCGGTTTGTCTGGGAAATGTATGTGGCCCGGATGGATGCGGCGGTTCGTGCGGCCAGTGTACACAGGCAGGTTCGCAATGCATTAACGGCACATGTCAGATTCCATGCACGCCGAGTTGTGTGGGGAAGCAATGCGGAGACAACGGGTGCGGTGGTTTGTGCGGTGTATGCCCTGGAAATGGGGATTGCCAGAACTACACATGTGTCTGCAATTCGAATTGTAACGACAAACAATGCGGCGATGACGGCTGCGGTGGATCGTGTGGGCAATGCCCTGGTGGCCAGATATGCCAGGAATCACTTGGTCAGTGTCAAGCACAATGCATTCCCGAATGCGCAGGTAAACAGTGTGGTCCGGATGGCTGCGGAGGGGCGTGTGGTGAGTGTTCTTCCGATACGGTATGCCGCAATTCGTTATGTCTGCCGCCGGAAACGTGTATTCCCGACTGCAATGGCAAAGAATGCGGTGATAACGGCTGTGGCGGGATGTGCGGCAAATGTCCCGATCATCTCATTTGTTATGGTGGAGAATGCGATCAATGCCGTCCCAACTGTAAAGATCGCGTCTGCGGAGATGATAGCTGCGGCGGTGTATGCGGACAATGTGATGCTGCATCGGCGTGCAATGATTCTACCGGACAGTGCATGCCGTTTCGCGTGAAAGGCAAAATTGCACTCGAAACACGCACCGTGTATTATGATAACTATCAGCTCCCCATTTTTGGGGACAATGCGGATGTTCCAGGAAGCAAACTTCCGCTTTCACTTCGCGATGCCGCAGGCAAGGAAATTGCGGCCACTTCGACGCAAAGTGACGGATCTTTTGAATTTGAGCTAACGAGACTTCCGCTTGCTACGGATTGGATTTCGATCGTTCCTACATGGTATTTTGGCGGGAAACTCAAGTTCGCAGTTTTAAAAGCGAGTGTGAATACGCCCTATGACTTGTGGGAATGGAACATTAAGCTCAAGAATTACGTTTCTTCGGAAGATCCCGGCGACATGGGGAACATCCGCATTACGATTGAACAAGCTTCTGGTGGTCTTTACCTTTATCAGCAGATTTTGCAGGCATTTCAGGATTTGCTTTCATACGGTTTCCCCATTAACGCCAATCAATTGCCTTCGCTGGCTGTGCTTTGGGCACCAGGCATTATATGGCCGAAATATGGGACTGCTTTTGAAAAGGGTACAGAACAGGAAGTAGGTAAAACGACCCTTTCGAATACGATGTATGTCGATGGGGCAAAGGATTCGGAATCGGCATGGGGTTACCCAACCATCATGCACGAATTTGGTCATTTTGTGTTATCGCAAAAACGCGATAACACTTCGGGGGGGGCACATTTCCTGTCTTCGACCTGCGAACCTAACCTCGCCTGGAGCGAAGGCTGGGCGACGTTTTACTATCTCATGATGGCTAGTTTACAATATAAGAAGCCGGTGACCCAATACTGGAGACTCATCACATCGGGCAGCTACTGGCTCGATTATGCGCGGCTGTACGATGGAGAAGGTGCCGGATCGATTGTCGTGCCGCAGCCCGTCCCCGATTCAGAAGATGGCATGAGACAATTATTGGGAGAAGGCTGGGTCACGTATATGTTGTGGGATTTCTTTGACGGAAAAACGATTAAAGATCCTTCGAATCCGCCGGATAATGTGAAGCTGGGCAGTGATCCCATATTTAATGCACTCGCTTCCGATCGCTATTTGTATCTGCAATACTATAATGATGGACGCAGTGATTATGGTTCCGATTTTGTGGATTATATTGATGCGCTTGTTTGCGATGCACAAGCTTCGGGGGATACGTCCAATGCCAATGCCATCATGGATTTACTGATAGAACGCAAGTTTCCGTACGACCGTTCACCTGTTTGCGAGAGAATAAAATAGTATGACAGCATCCTGGCCGAACCTTTGGTTTGATCTTCCTCTGGCGGTATTTGACCTCGAAACGACGGGGTTTGACTATAACACCTGCCAAATCATCGAAATCGGTATCGTACAGTTTTATCGTGGTGAAGTTGTCAAAGTATTCAATTGGCTGATTGACCCCGAATGCCAGCTTCCCGAAGAGATTGTCGAGCTGACGCATATTCGGCAGGAAGATGTCGATGGACAGCCGAAGTTTAGAGAAATTGCACCGCAAATTCTCGAGGCTTTTGCCGGGCATGGCATTGTGGCATACAACATCGGATTTGACCGACCGTTTTTGACTCATAAACTCAAAGAGATTGGGCTCGACTGGCCTGCTGGAAATCCCCTCATTGACCCTCTTATTTTTGCAACGCATTTTTACCCCAAGCAAAAGAATAAGCTTGGGATGGTGGCAGAAAGACTTGGAATTTCGCTTGAAGGTGCACACCGTGCATGCAACGATGCCGAGGCAACCGGCAAAGTGCTCTATGCTTTTAAAGACAGGCTCCCTCCGGAACTGCAGAATCTTTTGATTGTCCAGGCCCAATGGGAACGCGAAAATCAGGAACGCCTTGCCTGGCGCAAGAGATCGAATGAGGATGACAACCAGACTTTTGCCGATCTCGTCAAACAACAGAGTGGCAAAGGACTGACTACGGCCTTCGCGTATGGCAATGAGGCCGATCCTTTGCGTGCAATTTATTCGTCGGTACCCAGCAGCAAGAGGATTTGAATGGAATATTGTTAGGCACTGTTTAACGATTGTGGAGATTTTGTTCATTGAAGAATTCAATTCTGGCTTAGAGCTTAGAAATGGGGATCGACGCTCAAAGCTCCAAGTTCAAAGCTCCAAGCAATGAAAAGTTGAAATCTGAAGACAAATGCGTATCGACGGTGGTTAAATAAAGCCCTTTTGTTATGGAGAATGCTTTGAGGGGGTAATTGATGAAATATTGGGTTTTATTGATTGCATTATCCTTATTGAGTCTTGGCATTCAGGCAAATGCGTTCGCCCAGGAAGCGGGAAATGGGCGTGGCTGGGTCAAAACGAACGATCATGAGTACCACTGGACTGGTAAACCGATGAAGGACTATCGGTTTGAATTAGGGGTCGGTTCTGGTTTGTCTTTCATGGTGCCAGTATTGCATTTGTCTTTTCAATATCGATTTTCTTCATTTTATCGAATGGGATTGGAAGAAAAGATCGGCGGCATATTTTGGCTGGTTAGTCAAACCCTTTGGACGCATGAGTTTGATCTTTATCGAGGATCGTTGTTTAATTTTTCGATACGCACGGGTGTAGGGTATTGGATTCAGTATTTTAGAAGTATTAACAATCCGGATAACGCCGTACACGAGGATCGATTGGATGCCTTGATGATTCCGGTTGGAGTTGGGTTTGCGTGGCGGCTTTTCGATGATTTATCTTTAAAGTTGACTTTAGATTATGGCAATGAAATTGTAATTTATGAGAGGTATGTGAATCTTTATTATTATAATAGGGATGATAGCAATCCGTCGAAAACAGAGTATGGAGTGATTTATGCTCCTTGGTTTGATTTGATGTTTACAGTTGTATTTCATCTATAAAAACTTATAAATATTGCGCTTGCGTGCAGAAAAAGACTGGGAGTGCTTATGCGACATATACTTCAGCATCTATTGTGCAGCAGTGTTTTGTGGATATTGGCTTTGAGCTCTCAAAGTTTGCAGGCCCAGGAGGCTTGCAAAGATTTGAATGCGAACGAAGCCTGGAACGAGGG
Organism: Myxococcales bacterium UBA4248; assembly: GCA_002395385.1. Taxonomy (GTDB): domain Bacteria; phylum Myxococcota_A; class Bradymonadia; order UBA4248; family UBA4248; genus UBA4248. The sequence goes on along the minus strand of DGWW01000336.1, from coordinate 11,565 downwards.
GATGCAGCAGCTTTCAAGCCAGATACAAAATGGGCAGTATGACGAAGCTCGTCTGACGTCAAAGCTTCTCTCGGAAATTTGCAGTCAATCTCCTGTATTAAACTATATGCAAGGGAAAATTGCCGAAGGACAGGGCAATCGACAGGATGCGCTGTTGTTTTACCAAAAAGCGAGTGAGTACACGTATCTTTTGGCGGTGGCTCCTGATATGGCCAAGAAGATATGGTATGCACGGTATGAGAATGAAAATCCCGAACGCACGGCAAAGAGCATACAGGAAAAGGACGAAAAGGTACAGATGCAGCTGGATGCCAGTTCCGATAGGATTCAGGGGTTGGAGCATAAACTCTATCAGGTTTTATGGACTGGTGCCGGGATTGGACTGGGTGGTCTGGCGATGCTGGGCACGGGGATTGGATTGTTGTTTGCGAATGGGAATGAGGCGAGTGAAATTAAAGATCATGAAAGCGACGACGGCACAATCATTTATTCCTATAAGAATAATGTAAACTATACTGCAGCGTGGTCGTTGGTGGGTGCAGGTGCCGCCTTGACGGTTGCAGGTGCAATTGTCACTGGGATTTATGGGTATCAGTATACGCATTTAAACTCTTTTACGAGTTTGAGTATCAGTCTGGTTGGTGCGACGGTTGTCATTAATTTTTAAAAAAGGAATTGATATGAAACAGTGTACGATTATATGTTTTCTGATATTATTGGTACTGTCGTTCGTGGGGTGTAATAATGAAGAATATATTGATGAACACTGTTCAATCAATGAGTATGTATGTAGAGGGGCTCAAAAAACAGAGTTATTTGTTTGTCGTTTGTTGGAAAAATCCTCTATCAAAAAAAAAGTAACACGATTTGAAAAAGTGAGTGAGTGGGAAAAGGATAAGATATGTCATGACGAGTGTGAATTATGTGCGAGAGAACTCAATAATAGTCAGCCTTGTGTTGCTGGTAGATATCAATGTAATGAAGACAGATTACAAGAGTGTCAGGTTGTTGATGAAATTAATAAAATTACGCGTTGGGTATATAACGATAATGATTTATGCAATGGTGCAGAATGTGAATCATGTGCTCAAGATTTGAACTTAGGTTGTAAAGAAGGAAAATTTCAGTGTGATGGTAATAATATGTTACAAGAATGCCAGATTATTGATGTCGAAAATAATTTAACACGCTGGATGAGCAGTGATTTGTGTAATGATGAAGATTGTGAATCATGCGCCTCTGAGTTAAATAATGGCTGTAAATTAGGTCAGTTTAAATGTAATAAGAACGAATTGCTAGTTTGTGAAGATTTAGAAGATGATAGAAATTTATCTCGATGGCAAAAGGCTGAATTATCATGCCATGATTTTGATTGCGAAACATGTGCCAAAGAATTAAATAGTGGATGTGAGATTGGAAATCTTCGATGTATCGACGATAAACAATTACAGGAATGTAAGGTTGTAGATTATATTAATAATCTAACTCTTTGGATCTCTTCAGATATATGTAATGGTGTTGATTGTAATCAGTGTTTGTCAGAAATTAAAGATAATTGCACGTCTGGTGATTTCCGATGTAGTGAAGGCCATTTGGAAGTGTGCCAAATTATAGATTTTGAGCACAACTATACCCGGTGGAGAGAATCTGATATTTGTGACGATGACTGTGAGTCCTGCTTGAATATCTTTAAAGCTGGCTGCGCCACAGGTCAGCTTTTATGTAAGGACAAAAGTATTTTTGAATGTAAAACAAGTAGCAGTGCGGGAGTCGTTAATACCGTAAAGAAGTCAAATAAGTGTCTGGAACCGTGTGCAAAAGGTTGCTCTGATGGTGATTGTATAAAATGCCTCAATGAGCATAATATTCCTGCACGGGAATGTGGTTCAAATTCGTATTTTGACTATCAGACTGCAAGTTGCCTGGATATCGATGGCAACCACAATCACATGCATGATCAGTATGAGGTTGTAAAAAACACGCCCTGCAAGATACACTCGGATTGTGATTCATCTTATAGATCTGGGGATGGATTTTGTGACAGCTTCATTGATTATCAATGTTCGACTAGATGTGCTTCAGATGATCAATGTTTGAATGGTTATATATGTCGTCCTGATGGACGTTGTGCACCAGATACTTTTGAAACTATTTGGAATATTCCAAATAAAAACAATGATATGTCTATCACGATTTATGCTCGTGATTGTGATATTGAAGAAATTGATTGGGGTGATGGAACGAAGGACGGTAAAATATCGATTTGTAATGATGAGAATAACCCCATTACACATACTTATATTAAAAATGGCAAATTCAATGTTAAAATTAAAGGAAAGATTAAACTGTGGTCGGCGCACCCAATGTCAGAATCATTTGATACTCAAGAAAAACCTGAGATTTATTCTCTCCTGGAAGTTGTCAGCTTCGGACCTGTTGGTCTAGGCCCCCATTGTTTTGCCGGTACTGAAATTGACAAGCTTTCTAAGGTAGACATTCCAGACGCCTCACTGATTGAAGATCTTAGTTATGCTTTTAGTTATACTGAATTTAATGGCGAGATTCTATATTGGGATATGTCTAATGTTAAAAATATTAAAGGAATGTTTTTTAAGTCAAGTTTTAACCAGGATGTTTATAAATGGGATACTTCAAAAATTACGAATATGAGTAGTTTGTTCTATTTTAATCCGAATTTTAATCGTTCTCTTAATGGATGGGATACATCAAAAGTAGAAACCATGCGTCGAATGTTCGGTTATGCTACAAAATTTAATTCGGATATATCGAAATTAGATACTACAAACGTGGTTAATATGAGTGAAATGTTTATCAGTGCATCTTCGTTTAATCAGGTTATAAATACCCAAACGATTAGTGGTCATAGATACTGGAATACATCGAATGTTACTGATATGAGTTATATGTTTGCTGACGCAAGTGTATTTGATAAAAGTATTAGTGGTTGGAATACCAGTAAGGTTACAAATATGGAAGCTATGTTTCAACGTGCTAAGGCTTTTAACCAGAATATTAATACAGATACTAAAAATAATACATGGAATACCTCGAATGTGACCTTGATGCGCTATATGTTTGAAGAGGCAGAATCGTTTAATCAGCCTTTGTCTAATTGGAAGACTGGTAAGGTCATGAATATGTATAGAATGTTTAAAAAAGCAAGAAAGTTTAATCAGGATATCACATCTTGGAATACGAATAACGTTAAATTTATGCATGAAATGTTTAGGGGGGCGGTAGAATTTAATCAGGATGTTTCTATATGGACTACTTCGAATGTGATAGCTATGCAATATATGTTTGAGGATTCAAAATTTTCATATAATATTTCTAATTGGGATGTTTCTAAAATTCCGTGTGATACGACAGGCTCTTTTTATCATATGTTCTCTAATTCGAAATTAAAACAAACTGTTTGCAAAAAAATTGCAGAGAAATGGCTTTCAGAGAATCCTTATTGGAAATCTATTAATAATTTAAATAAATTTAAGTCAAATCTTGGTTGTCCTGAATAGCTTACAATATATTCCGATTGTGAGGATTGTTGTTGAAGTGTGAAAAAATGACACACTGATGACAAAAGCGTGTTATAAGCCTTCCGAATCAGGATGACGCGTAGCGTCATCGCACATGGAGGGTAATTGAGATGGATGCGACATTTGATCAGAATTCACGTCGCCCGAGCGAGAAAGGGCGCAATCCTTATGATGGTCTTCGTCCCTGGTCTGCCATTACCCATGGGTTTGGGATTTTTCTGGCAGTCGTAGGAACCATTTTTTTGCTGTTGAAGACGATCCCCGTTCATGGTGTGGGGCTCAACTTTGGTTATGGCGTATTTTGTTTTACGATGATCCTGCTCTATACGGCGAGTACGTTGTATCATAGTGTGAATACGAGCGTGAGGGGCCGGATAAATCTGAGGAAGTTTGACCACATGGCAGTCAATTTTTTGATTGCCGGTACTTATGTTCCTTTGTGTCTGACGATTTTGTCAGGCACGGTTGGGACGGTTTTGTTGTCAGTGATTTGGTCTTTGGCCGTCGTAGCGGCTTTGATTTCCTTTTTTTGGATTAATCCGCCTCGTTGGGTAACGGCGGGTATCTATCTTGGGCTGGGGTGGGTGAGTGTCATTTCGATTCCTTTTATTTACCAGAATGCGGGTGTTGTGCCTATTTTGTGGATGGGTGGTGGGGGTGTTTTTTATACGCTTGGTGGTGTGATGTATGCGCTTAAGTGGCCAGGTCGTAACAATCCTCGGTTTGGTTGTCATGAGATTTTTCATTGTTTTATCGTTTTTGGCACGATAGTGCATTATTTTATGGTTTACCTGTGCATGACGTAGATGGCGCAGGCCGTATTGCCGTGAGGCAAAAGGCCGTAACGGCCGCCGTATTGCCGTGAGGCAAAAGGCGGCATCAAAAAAAATAAAGTATCGTTTGCACACCGGGGTTGTTTTCATTATAAGGTTGGCCCGGTTTAGGGGGCTTGACTCGGGGTTGGAATAAAGCAAACATATTCAGGAGTTGAAGTGGCAGGAAAAGAAGAAGGGATTACCGTGGATGGTACGGTAGTCGAAGCATTGAGAAATGCGATGTTCCGTGTGGAACTTGAAAATAAGCATGTTGTACTTGCACACGTCTCGGGAAAAATGCGTAAGTTTTTCATTCGTATTCTTCCTGGTGACAAAGTCACGGTGGAGCTTTCTCCATACGATTTGACACGCGGTCGTATTACTTATCGTGAGCGTTGAGGTGTGTTTGCATTTTGGCGTATCTGAGGTCAGTGCATGATTTTTGACCGGTTGTTTGGATATTTTTCGAGTGATTTGGCGATCGACCTTGGTACCGCCAATACGCTGATTTACGCCAAAGGTCGCGGTATCGTAGTCCGTGAGCCTTCGGTCGTTGCCGTTCAAAAGGAAGTCCGTGGTGAGAAGCATGTTCTGGCAGTCGGTAAGGAAGCGAAGGACATGCTTGGCCGCACGCCAGGTGGTGTTCAGGCCATCCGTCCGATGAAAGACGGTGTCATTGCGGATTTTGAAGTGACGGAGGCAATGCTCCGTTATTTCATATTAAAAGCGCATAATCGCAAGACGTTTGTCCATCCTCGTATCATTATATGTGTCCCGTATGGGATAACCGAAGTCGAGAAGCGTGCAGTTCGTGAGAGCGCAGAAAGTGCAGGTGCTCGCGAGGTATATTTGATAGAGGAGCCGATGGCAGCTGCGATTGGTGCAGGTTTGCCGATTACGCAACCATCTGGTAACATGATTGTCGATATTGGCGGTGGTACCACAGAAGTTGCCGTGATCAGTCTCGCCGGGATTGTCCATTCGAATTCAGTCCGAGTTGGTGGCGACAAGATGGATGAAGCCATCATGCTTCACATGAAGAATAAGTACAATTTGCTGATAGGCGAGCGTACGGCGGAGCAGATTAAGTGTTTGATAGGGATGGCGTATCCTTCGGATGAAGTGTTGACCATGACGATCAAAGGTCGTGATCAGACAGCGGGTTTGCCTAAAACGCAGGAGATTAACAGCGATGAGATTCGCGATGCCCTGACAGATCCGATTCGTCAGATAGTTCAGGGCGTCCGTCTTGCGCTAGAGCATACGCCGCCGGAGTTATCAGCAGATATTGTCGATAAGGGCATTGTCCTTACGGGTGGCGGTGCACTATTGAAGAATCTCGATATCCTTCTTCGGGAAGAAACAGGGCTTCCCGTTTTGATTGCAGACGACCCTCTGACTTGTGTCGTGATGGGGTGTGGTCAGGCGCTCGATCAAATTGATCTTCTTCGCGAAGTCACAACTGTGAGCTAATATTATGATGAAGGCGATCATTAAACGCTATCAGACAATGGTGGTCGTGGCGTTGTCGATTGCGCTTCCTGTGCTCATTTTTGTTTTGTTTGGCAATGCGCGATCCAAGCCAACGATCGTCGAAAAGCCAGCAATATCTGCGGTTGGAAGGATTCAGAGCCACAACGATTTTATCGTGGGGAATGCTTCGAATTTTTGGGATTCTTATATCGATCTGATTCATACCAAGCGCGACAATGAAATGCTGCGCAGCGAGAATGCGAGGCTGCGCGAAGAGAATATCGGTCTTCAGGGGATTTTGCAGCAGAATGCGCGATTGACTCGTCTCGTAGGTTTTAAGCAGCAGCGCCCCATTTATAAACTGGAACCTGCGCGCGTTATTGCCGCAGATATGTCACCATTTTTCCGCGTTTTGACTTTGCGTCTGGAAACCGAGACTGATGGCATCCAGCCGGAAATGCCCGTTGTTTCTTCGGAAGGTGTCGTCGGGCGCATTGAACGCGTCGATGGTAAATATTGCGATGTCATGCTTTCGGTCGATCCCAGATCCAATATCGATGTTATGACGCAGCTCAATCGGTCGCGTGGAATTTTGTCTGGTACAGGCGACGATAAAAAATACGAGGCGAAGATTTCCTATTTGCTGCGGCGGGATGAGGTCGAAGAGGGCGAGTTGATTGTGACAAGCGGGCGTGCAGGAACCTTTCCCAAAGAATTGCCAGTTGGCCGCGTCAGTTCCATCAATACCAAATCCTTTGGGCTTTATCAGGAAGTGACTGTCGAGCCGATAGTCGATTTTTCGAGACTTGAAGAAGTTTACATCATCACGGGCGTTCAGGAAGAAACGCGCAAGAGACAACGTCCATGAAACGCGTGATACTCAATGCTTTATGCGCTTTCATTCTGATGTTGATACAAACCAACGTCAGTTCGGCATTTGGAATACAGATGGTGTGTCAGTTTTGCGCGATAGCAGCGCTTTTGACAGGTGCTCTATCGATGCCGATGATGTCGTCTGCCATCTCGATTTTAATTCTTGCTTTGATTTGTGATTTGTTTGTATCGGGACCGCTTGGTATTTATGCTTTTGCTTTGATGGTCACCTTTGGCATTTCGCGCGCACTGTTGAGTCGTTTTCGGTATGAGCGCGTTTTTGCTTTGATGATATGGTCTTGTCTTCTATGCATTTTGTTCGAGAGTCTGCAGGCTTTATTGTATAGTCTTTATTATCTGTCGGCTCAGTATTGGACGATCTTTGTCCGATTTTTTTGGAAGGATGCCATTGCAACGACGATTGCGACCCCCATTGTGATGTGGTTGGTTCTGCGATTGGAACGTTTGATGTCCAGGCGTCGCACGACGGGATTGACTTGATGTGGTTGCTGTACCTTCTGATTGCATTATGCGTTCTTGCCTGCACTTTTTGTGATATCTGCAGCATCCCTGCATGTGCGATTGTATTGGGATATACAGTTCTCGGTGCGATTTTTGAATTTTTGGGAATCCATAAACACGGGATTTTCCGCTTTTTAGGTGTGATACTATTTGCCGGTCTGATTGCGCTTGAGTTCCGTGAACCTGCAGGATACCAGACGTTTATATTTCATCTATGTCTCAATGTGGTTTGGGCTCTTCTGGGATACCGCGCTCTGAGTCATACTAGAACAACGGAGCGTGTACAAATAGGGGTATTGACAATCATCCCGCTCGTATGCCTGGCGATTGATATGCCAGCCTTGGAATTTCTCGCATTTCTGGCGATTTATTTTTCAATTCTGTTTGGTTTTTTAATTCGCCAATCGATGGTGGAGCCCACGACCGGAAGTCTTGGATTTGTTTCGGGACGCATTCATGGAATTGTGATTTCGCGGGTACATTTTTGGAGGACCATTGGTTTTTTGGCTTTGATTGCCTTCGGCGTGGGGGGGCTGCTTTTTTTGTTAGTACCCCGTTGGGGAGCTGATACGCCAGTACCGGGACTTGAACAGCCGAGAGGTGGTTTTCCTGACGTGGCACTCGATAAAACCGGAAAGATCAATCTCGATGCATCTTTGATGTTTCGTGCCAATGTTCCCAGTCGTCCCGGCGGGTACTATTGGCGTATTGATATTCAGAATACTTTCGATGGAACAAGTTGGCGTTCATTGAGTTCAACCGTCAGGTATGTTGAAGATTTGTCCCAAGCAGGGGAATTGCCCTATACATTGGAATTTGTACGCGAATGGCGCGATTATAGAATTCCAAGCATTGAAGGGACGAGTCGGATTTCCAAATTACCGGATGCTCAAATTGAGGATATCCGATTTTATGAAGATTCCCTAGGATTGTGGCGCCGCTGGGGATGGAAACGCGGTGAACCGCTCATGGGATATCAGTTCAATTTCGATGATGCGCAGGATGGGAGAGTTCTGCGTCAGCAGTACTTATTATCTCGTTTTGGTGATCTTTATGCTTTAATGGGGGGGACTGACCTTTTAAAGCAAGCATCTGAGATGGCGTTTCAACCACGGATGATATGGCCAAGCAAGCGTCGGAATCCGCTCTCCTGGTTACGTTTGGCCAAAATGGCGCAGGATATTGTGGGTGATGCTTCGACCAATCGCGAAAAGGCGGATCGCATTCGCGATTATCTCAAAACGCATTATCAATACAGTCTGGAACGTCCACCACGCGATGACTCTATAGTGGAGGATTTTCTGTTTCGTCAGAAATTCGGGCATTGTGAAGTTTTTTCTACGACAATGGCCGTCTTATTGGCGATTCTAAATGTGCCTGTTCACAATGTGACAGGCTTTGTGTCGTCCGAGTTTCGCGATGGCTACAATCATGTGCGTTCCGCTCATGCGCACAGTTGGGTAGAGGTATATACAGATAACCATTGGGAAATCTACGATCCGACCCCATCGGGTGCTCAGCAGATCGATGTGAACTGGCTGGTTCGGATTAACGATTGGTTCGCTTCGTATCAGCCGCGTGCTCTTTATTTATGGGTAAAGACGCATATTGTTTTGTTTTTGAGCGGATTCATTTTATTGGTGCTGATAAGCATTTGGGGAGTGTGCATCATGAAGTGGTTTAGACGCCGCATTCTGCCGACGCACTCTGTTTGGCATTTGGCATGGCAGGAACTACAAAATGCCGAGAAAGGATCAACACTGAGTAAACTGATGGCTTCGCGTTCTCTCGACGACTGGTGGCATAGCGATTGCCCTGAAGCCCCAGAACTACAGGCTTTTGCAAGAGAATATATTCGTAACCTCTATGCCAAAGGGGCACAGGACAATTTGTCCGGTTTTTCTGCATTTAAAGAGAATTGCAGAATCTGGAGGATTGCTGGGCGTCTGCTTAGAGGTAAAAAATGAGTTATCCTTAACCCATGTGAAGAATGTTTTGTTCCAATGGCTATGTCACTTTCTGGCCCCCAAAAGGCTATGTTTAATCAGCGTGGATATGCTTCTAAATAAAATCATTTGCGCCTACGCGGCGGGCGGTCAAGGGTGTTGCGTGACACCCTTGACAATCCCCACGTCGGGGGACGGCGTTCGAGAGGCGCCGATGGCGCAAACTCGAACGCCTTTCCCCCGAACCCCCTTGAATGGTGTTATAAGATGAAAAGCCGAACGTGAAACGACATCGTGTCGTACACGTTCGGGCAGCGACATCGTGTCGCTGCTCATGTAGGGAATGCATGTAGTCATCCACAGTTCATTTCTTATCCACGTTTGTTTAACAGAGCCCCAAAAAAAGAGCGCTCCAGAGAGCGCTCTTGGAATTATTCATTGCGGAAAAGCGGGGTGACACCACCTTCGGCTGTACCTGAAATATATACCCACGAATCACCCAGTTCCTGCAAACTGGCAGCCGCTGCTGCTGTGAACTCAAACCCAGTATTCTCTAATGTTGAATCGCCACCGGGGGTAGTCGGTGCCACTTCTTTCTGGCCCATTTGGCTCTTGTAACTGTAACAATAATAGGTAGGTCCTCCGACTTGAAAGCCGAGTCGTTGCCATTGAATATTATTATATAGAGCGGCACTGTGGGTAGTTTTTGTGCCAACTTGGGGATAAGGAATACCTGCTATTGCAGCTGGTGTAGCCAGAGTACCGGCGGAATTCGTACAGATGGGATTGGTTGCGAATGTGCACGGAGCAAACGCCGCATTTTCGCTTTGGCATCCCGGGTAAATGTGTGTCCTTTTTTCAAGTCCATTCGCATTAAAATGATGTGCAGTATTGTAATACATGACCGCACCATCCGCAATCGATTTGACTTTTTCGAGTCCATCTGCGGTTTTGGACGCTTTGACAAAATAGGAATAGGCCGGAACCGCAACTGCAGCAAGAACGCCGATGATTGCGACGACAATCATGAGCTCAATGAGTGTAAAACCTTTCGCATCTCGATTAATCATATAACCTCCTCCCCCATTTGGGCGAGTATAGCATAAGGGATTTGGGGGCTAAAGGCAAAGATGGCATTTTTTTGCCATGGGCGTCCTGATTTTCATTATTTGGAAAAGAACAAGATCCATGAGTTACAGTGAAGGCAAGGTCAGTTTTTTGCCCTCTGTCAGCAAGAAATCTTCCTTAAAATTGGCGAGTACGCATGTTGCCGGGGTGAACGTCAACTCACTGAAATAGACTTTATCTTCAATATGGTAGAGGTCAACGCGAACAAACACGAAATCTTTAGAAAGGATTTCTGCAATGTCTTTCATCCGTTCAAAACTTTTGGGACGCTCCAGCTGTTCAGGGGTGTATCGCTTTTCGGTAATAGCATCTATGCGGTTCCATTCCATGTCGTATAGAGAAAGCTTTAATCCCGATTTCCGATTGCTGCACACCTCGACGAATGATGGTTTTCCGTGAAAGCAAAAGAATTTGTAATCCACCATGGCGTCCCCATCTCCCAAATATTTTTCAATATAAAACAGGTGGGGAATTTTTTCATAATGAGGTTCAAAAGAATACGTACCAAAAGTGGTGGACAGCCATTGCCTGAGTGTGGCTAAAACCTCATCCGGATGTATGTCTTTTTTATTTGTACAAACCAGATTCATCCCACATCCATGGGTTGCTTTTAGAACAAACTGATCGGGTAGATTGTCAAAATCCAAATCCGTCACCGCAGAATAGGCGCTGCCGTATACAGGTACTAGTATTTCATCGAGCGCTTTGGATCTGACATAATCCCGAACAGCCCATTTATCGGTGCATTTTGTTTTGAGCGTATTATTTTCATGGTATTCGAGCCATGCGATTTTTTCGGCAAGATTTTGAGGGTGTTTGATATTAATATGGCGTTTAAAGCGAATTTTGGCATCAATTGATTTTGCTGTTTCAATGCCAAAAATGCGTTTAGTGAGGAAAAGAGATTGGTGATAAGCATGGAGCAGCATCTTTCGTATTATCAGAGGAAACATGATTCTCCTTGTGAGACATTCAAAATAAAGCGAGTAGAAGCAAATGGGGCCTTTTAGACGATTTGATCGTCGCAAGGGAGCCGAATTGCGTGCCTTTAAATGCCATTCCCATTGGTAAAATGCAAGCATGTCCACTCATCGGGCGATGCTCCAATTGAGCGGCATTGAGCTGGAATTTTAGTTATTGTAGAAGAAATTGCGCGTTAATTCTCATGAAGCGTGGCAATCGTGGCCGAACCTACATATCGCACAAGAGATGAGGGGGACTACTATCGGTAACACCAGGGTTACCTCTCTC
>DGWW01000337.1 GCA_002395385.1 Myxococcales bacterium UBA4248 | reverse complement strand
ACGCCCGGGCCAAGCGGATCACCGAGGAAATGAAGCGGGCCGCCTCCTTCGCCCTGGCTGCTCTGATCCCCGAAAATGAGCTTAGCGAAACCAACATCCTCCCCGCCGCCTTCGACCCCCGCGTCGGGCCGGCGGTCGCGAAAGCGGTGGCAGAAGCCTGGAAAAATAATGCGTAATGCAAAATGGTACTGCATAATGCATAATGCGTAATGCGTAATTGAATTTGCAGAGCCCAAATATGACTCTGAAGTTAAAATATCTTTGGTCTTTAGGAACTACAAAGAAAATGCTCAAATAATTACGAATTACGAATTGCGAAATAAAATGCTTTGGCGTATCGCAGATAGCCAAAGCGCGCGGGCGTATTTGCGGCAGAGCCGCAAATAGCGAGCGCACCACATATTTATTTATCTTTTTTCTTTGATTTTACCTTTTTATCGGCAACATTTTTCTCGACGAGAGCATCTTTTTTATCAGCGTCATCCTCTTCGGTACCGGCCGTCAAAGCGGCATTTTTAGCGGAACCTTTGGGGGTATAGACCACGTTTTTGGGAAGTTTGTCCAGGTCGAGGCGACATCTTTTTTTAAACACGAAGTTAAAGACTTCCCTGTAATGATCGACGAAGAAGAAGGTAAGTTCCTCACGGATATGTGCGGGAAGTTCATCGACATCGCGCCGATTTTTGCTGCACATGACGAGGGTTCGGGCACCTGCACGTTTAGCGGCTATGACTTTTTCTTTGATTCCGCCGACAGGAAGTACGTTGCCAGTAAGGGTAATTTCGCCCGTCATGGCAAGGCGTTCCGGGATGGGCTGACCGAGCAGCAACGACAAGATGCTCGTCGTAATTGTGATACCTGCGCTTGGGCCATCCTTGGGAATTGCGCCTGCGGGGAAATGGACGTGGAAATCACACTTTTGGAACATTTCCTCGCTGATATCGAAAGCGGGCATATTGGCGCGGATAAAGCTGAACGCGATTTGGACGGATTCGCTCATGACCTCGCCAAGCTGGCCGGTGAGTTTAAGCTGTCCGACGCCTGGCATTTTGGTCGTCTCGATAAAGAGTATCTCGCCGCCGAACTGAGTCCATGCCAGACCGACAGCGACGCCGGGCAACAGACCGCGGCTGATCACTTCGTCGGTATAGAATGGCATTCCGAGGAAATCGGAGACATTATCTGCGGTGATTTTGGCAATGGGTTCCTCGCCAGAGGCGATTCTCTTGGCATTCTTGCGGCAGCACTTGGCGATTTGGCGTTCGAGTTCGCGCACGCCCGCTTCGCGCGTATAGCTGCGGATGATGCGTTTGAGTCCGGTCGGGTTAAATTGCATCTGATCTTTGGTCAGCCCATGTTCGGCGATTTCTTTCGGCACGATATGACGGCGCGCTATCTGGAATTTTTCTTCGTCGATATAGCCTGAGAGTTCGATAATTTCCATGCGGTCAAGGAGTGGCTTGGGAATCGTCGAGGCATCGTTGGCCGTTGCGATGAACATGACATCCGAAAGATCGAAGCAGACATCGAGATAGTGATCGTTGAATGCGTTATTCTGTGAGGGATCGAGTACTTCGAGCATGGCACTCGACGGATCACCGCGCCAATCGCTGCCGAGCTTGTCGATTTCATCCAGTACGAAAACAGGATTTCGCACACCGACGCGCTTAATGCCCTGAATAATCTTGCCTGGCATGGCCCCGACATAAGTACGGCGATGTCCTCGGATTTCGGCTTCATCCTTGAGTCCGCCCAGCGAGAATCCATAAAACTTGCGTTTGAGTGCGCGGTTAATCGAACGCGCAAGACTGGTTTTACCGACGCCCGGAGGGCCCAAAAAGCAGATAATCTGACCCTGATGATCGGGTTTAAGCTTGCGTACAGCGAGGAATTCGAGGATGCGCTGTTTGATATCGTCGAGCCCAAAGTGATCCTGTTCGAGAACTTTCTCGGCATATTTGAGGTCGAGAATATCTTCGGTCGATTTATTCCACGGCAAATTGCAAAGCCAGTCGAGATAAGTCCGGATCACGTTGGTTTCGCTCGACTCGGGCGTGAGCACGCTCAGGCGGCTGATTTCTTCGTTGGCGCGCGCGGCGGCTTCCTCGCTCATGCCCGAAGACACGATGAGCTCTTTATAATTCTGAACGGCGAGTGCGATTTCGTCCTTTTCTTCGCCAAGTTCCTTGCGAATGGCGCGCAACTGCTCCCGCAGGAAGAATTCACGCTGACTCGCCTCGATACGTTCGCGAATGGTATCATGAATTTTCTGCCCCAGCACGGCGAGATCGAGCTCTTTGACGAGCAGTTCATAGACCGCCTCGAGACGCTGACGAACGTCGAGCTGTTCGAGTATTTCCTGGCGCTTTTTATTGGGAATATCGAAATGGGCCGCGATCATATCGGCGAGTTTATTGGGATGATCCATCTGCAACATGGCAGTGATCAGCTCCCTTGGAATGGAGGACTGTTCCATGTCGGAAAGTTTGGTCAAACTCGCCTGGATATTGCGCCAGTATGCCGTCATTTCATCGGATTCCTCGATAATATCATCGAGATATTCCACCTCGGCAATGAGGCGATCGCTCTTGAGGAACGAAAGCACGCGCATACGGCTGACGCAGTGAACGATCATCGTATAGGAACCATCGGGCATGCGCGCCATACGAATAATATGGCCGACACATCCGACTCTGGAAAGTTTGTCTGCGGTCATCGCGGTCGGGTCTTCCCCTTCCCCCCACAAAAATCCGAGATAATCGCTGTGTGTCTGCGCGCGCTTGACGAGTTCAAGCATTGGCCCGGGCGACACCACAATTGGCATCATGACATCCGGAAAAACGACGTTTTCTGTCAGCGGGAAAATGAACAGTTTCTCGGGAAGATCTTCTTTGGATGCATTCTTCACAGATTCAAGAAGATCGAGAATGTTATCGCTCATGTGGCAGCCTCCAGTCTGAAATTGGCAAAATACGCCGCATGCTATCTAGCACATTTTTAAATGGATAGGTGATTTTTTATAGAGAGACATTCCGCATGAGAGACATTCCGCGGAACACCTTTTCGCCGGGGAGATTTATGGGATTTTTTTTGAGTTGCCGCGCCTTACTATGTTACGGCGCGGCGATCGGCCTATTGCCTGCGGCAATACGGCCTTATTCTTTTTGACCTTGAAATCTCTTGAATTCATGATGCTGAATTCATAATGCTGAATGGTTTTGCAAAACCAAAAGGATCGTCCAAATTCTCTGAGCATAACATTTCATTATGCATTCATCATTATGCATTATGCATTAAAGAATAATTTGAGCTTTCGAAGAAAAACAAACATAGGGGCTGAACAGTTACACCATCACTTCAAACGAATCGACAAATTGTTGAATTTTAACAAAAAAGTGCTAAACTTTTTAACGCAAAATTCCGACCGTCACAAGCGGTTTTGGCCGCTGTGTGCGGTCTTTCCGGTTTAATCTAAGAGCATAGAATGCATTTTTTTTGAGGTATTCTCATGAGCAAAAAGCGTCTTGCATTCCTTTTGGCAGCCATGGCAGCCCCAACTGCAGCCCAGGCTCAGGATATGATCATCAACGAGACATTATCCGGTGACATGGTTTTGACGGGCAACACCATTGGTTTAAGTTATACGAACAACACAAACTGTCAGGGAACCTATAATGGCATCGGTACATTCATTACAATGGATGCATCTTCCACAGACAACAGCCCGGCATGTACCAATGGTAAAGCCTGGCCCAAAGGAACGACCAACGACTGGAAGAAAAACGGATCCATGGCAGAATTGGACTTGCCGGAGGGTGCAGTCGTAAAAAAAGCTGAACTGATATGGGCAGGCTGTTTTAATGTCGAAGGCGTCAGCATTTTTGATGATGTAAAATCGAGCATTAAACTTTATTCTGAGAATAACAACACCTATATGGATGTTCCTGCAACAAGTTCTTCTATTATCGATCCTGCCTCCCCCGCATGGGCGAATTATTACATCAACCACGCAGACGTAACCGATTATATTAACACCAATGGCGGTGGCAAATACTCGGTGCGCGGCATTCCTGCTGTTAAAAATACGAATGGCGGCAACACCAATGCTGCAGGCTGGACGCTGGCGGTCGTTTACTCCATGCCAGCAGAAGAAGGACATGAAGTCCTGCCTACGCGCAATATTACACTCTACATTGGTGACAAATTCGTCAACGAGAACACGACCGAAGATTATTCCATGACGGGATTCTGCGCACCGGATTCGGGCGATATCGAAGGCAAAATCTTCGTGAGCGCCTTCGAAGGGGATGCCACATCGACCGATGCCTACATCGGCGACGCCCTCATGATTGCAAGGAGCAGCACAGAAGAATTCCAGACTTTGTCGGGTGTCAACAACGCCGCAAACAATTTCTTTGCATCGCAAATCAACAAGAGCGACGGGAAACTCGATACCCGCGGCAGTTTTGGCGACAAAAACCATAGCGTCAACATGAGTACCGGCCAGGCCAATCTCGTGGATGGCGCACGCCAGGGCTGGGACATTACGACACTACCGCTCCAAAGAGGCAACGTCGTCAACAAACAGACTTCAGCCGTTGTCCGTGTCAGCACCGGACGTGACTCGCTGGTGCCGGCACTCGTCGGTTTTCAGCTCAACGTAAACGCCCCGAACCTCGAGGGCAGCAAAATCAGCCTGAGTACGGCTGAGCCAAAGCTCGGTAAGAATTTCGATGCGACCATTTATCTTACAAACAAAGATGGCAAAGCCGATGCCGAGAATGCCGTCGCATATCTCTACCTGACCAACGAGATCGAAGTCAAAAAACCGGCGTCGTTGTCCTGCACAGTTGCCTCGTTTGACCCGACCCTCAAGGAATGCAAGATCGATATCGGCACCATTGCAAGGGGAAAAGACTACAACCAAAAGATCACCCTCAATATTCCCAAAACCGCCGTCAATGAAACAAATAAAGGCGTTTTCCTCATCTATACAGATGTAGATTACAAATACTCGAGCTGCAGTGACGGCGTTTCCCTGACGGGTGGGTTTGCAGCAGCTGCAAACCTCAAACATAAAGTCAAATATCCTTACCTCGTACCGACGATCGAAACAAAACCACTCGATGGCGGAAAAGTCGAATATACGATTACCATTACAAACGATGGCGATGTAGATGCCACAGGTTTGACGCTCGATCTTGACCTGCCCAAAGGAAATTCCTCTTACGAAAAGGGAACGCTCACCATTAATGGCGAAAACCAAAAAGACGAGAATGCCAATACCAAGTTCGACAAGGAAAGCAAAATCAATGGCGGCAAACTCGGTGTCGGCGAAACCGTCACGATCACCTTTGTCGTAGAAACGACGAATGCTCCCGACAGTTACACGGTGACAGCCACAGTTGACCCGGATGGTTCGGGCGGTCCGCAAGATCACATTCAGGTCTCAGCCTCTGCTTCGGTCGGTTCATGCGGCGATGGCAAACGCAGTGACACAGAGGAATGCGACGATAAAAACACAGCCGATGGCGACGGCTGCTCTTCGACATGCACGGTCGAAAGCGGTTACGCCTGTGTCGTCATCGAAGGCGATGAAATCTGTGACAAAGACGACGATGGCGATGGCCTTCCCAACAGCGTCGAAAACAATACCACACATACAGATCCGAAAAATCCCGATACTGACGGCGACGGCATTACCGATGGAACCGAATTCCTGGGCGATACAAAGACCGATCCGCTCAATCCCGACACCGATGGTGACAAGATGTGCGACGGATCTAAAACTGTCGACGGCGTATGCACCGGCGGAGAAGATAAAGATAACAACGGCAAAATCGATGAAGGCGAAACCGATCCAAAGAATCCGGATACAGACGGCGACGGCCTCTCGGATGGAACCGAAATTACAGGCAATAATCCCACGAATCCACTCAAAGCCGATACCGACGACGACAAGCTGTGCGATGGCTCCAAAACCGTCGATGGCGTATGCACCGGCGGCGAAGACAAGAACGACAACGGCCAAATCGACGAAGGTGAAACCGATCCGAATAAAGCTGACACCGACAACGACGGTATTCCCGATGGTGTTGAGCTCAATGGCAAAAATCCAACCAATCCGAACAATCCCGATACCGATGGCGACGGCCTCTGTGATGGTGCCAACACTGTGGGCACGACGTGCACCAGCGGTGAAGACAAGAATAACAACGGCCAAATCGACAGCAACGAAACTGACCCGAACAAAGACGATACGGATGGGGACGGCATTACCGATGGCAAAGAAGTCAATGGCCTGAATCCAACCAATCCGCTCCATGCCGATACCGATGGCGATGGTTTATGCGATGGTTCCAAAACCGTTGCCAGCATTTGTGATGCTGGCGAAGACAAGAATGACAACGGCCAGATCGACGAAGGTGAAACCAACCCGAACAAAGCCGATACCGATAACGGCGGCGTCAATGACGGTCAGGAAGTCAAAAATGGAACCAATCCGCTGCTGGCATGCGACGACAATGGAGGCTCATGCTCCGACGGCGACAGCGATGGTGACGGTATTCCCGATGAAATCGAGATTCACGGAGAAAATCCCACCAATCCGAACAAACCCGACACCGATAATGACGGCCTCTGCGATGGATCCAAAGCCATTCCGGGCGTTTGCGATGCCGGCGAAGACAAGAACAACAATGGCAAAATTGACGAAGGCGAAACCAACCCGAACAAATCCGATACGGATGGCGGCGGCATAAAAGATGGTCAGGAAGTCAAAAATGGCACAGATCCTCTCCAGGCCTGTGACGACACCAATTCCTGCGGCAACATGCTCGACAGCGATGGCGACGGCATTCCCGATGAACTCGAAACGCATGGTTCAAACCAAACCGATCCCAATAACCCCGATACGGACGGTGACGGCCTCTGCGATGGATCCAAATCGGTTGCAGGCGTCTGCGAAGCTGGTGAAGATAAGAACAATAATGGTCAAATCGACGAAGGCGAAAGTGATCCCAACAACAAAGACAGCGATGGCGGCGGTGTCGATGATGGCACAGAAATCCTGCAAAATGGTACCGACCCCACAGTCGCATGCGATGACACTTCCTCATGCAATGGCAACAACGGTCTCGGTCAACATCATGATTATGTCGAAGACGATTGTGCATGCGATGCAGTCCTTGTCCAGAAGCAATCACGATTCCCGGCACTGGCTGCACTCTTTGCCATGTTAGGTACGCTGCTTCTCGGTTTCCGACGCAGAAAACATCAAAACTAATTCCCCCATCTAAAGCCACCTGCACGCAGGTGGCTTTTTTTGTATCTTTATCGAAGTTGATTTTTTTTTGAGTTTTCCCCATTAATAACCCGGCGAAAGACAGAGAGTTTACGGATCGTGTCAAACACATTGGATATGTCATGCCCAAAAAGGAGAACAAAAGATGAGAATAAAATCTGCACCACTGTTGTGTTTGCTATCCATTGCCATGCTGTCAGGATGCAGCGACGACAGCACACCATCCCCAACGTGTGACAACGACCTCAAAACATCACCGGATTGTACCTGCAACCACGGGGAATGGTCATGCCCGGACGTTCAAGCTCAATGCCCGGCAGAGTGCCCCAATTCCTGCGATGAAAACGGAGAATGCCCGAAGGAATGCCCGGAAGAATGCCCCGATTCCTGCGATGAAAACGGAGAATGCCCGAAGGAATGCCCGGAAGAATGCCCCGATTCCTGCGATGAAGACGGAGAATGCCCGAAGAAATGCCCGCCAGAGTGCCCAAATGACTGCGATGAAAATGGAACATGTCCACATGACACGCCTGCCGATTGCCCAGAGGAGTGCCCGGAAGATTGTGATCTTAATGGAAACTGCCCTTCTCCTGAGTGCCCCGAAACATGTCCCGATAACTGCACAGACGGGGAATGCAATCCCCCATTGGCCAATCCATGCCCGGAAGCATGCCCCGATTCGTGCGATCCCGATGGCAACTGCAAAGTAACATGTCCAGAAGAATGCAAAGATTCATGCGACGATGATGGCCAATGCCCACCCAAATGCCCTGCAGAATGCCCGGATAACTGTTTGAATGAAACGACCTGCCCAGTCGTCTGCCCGGAAGCATGCCCAGACAAATGCAGTTCGGATGGCAAATGCCCCTGCCCAAGCTCCTGCACAACATCCTGCAATGATGACGGCGTCTGTCAATGCCCGTCGGCCTGTGCCAAGACCTGTAACAGCAACGGTGAATGTCCGGTCATGTGCGGCAGCGAAACCGTCGAAAGCATGTACTTTTTATTCCCCGAAAACGATCTTCTCGTTCCCGGATATAAGGCGCGTCAGGCTGTCACCATCCCGATTTATATCAAGACAAACAAGAAAACGTATAAAAATACCGAAGCTCCCTGTGAAATCGTACTCAAATCCGGGAACGAAAAGATCATGAAGGTGGCAATGAAAGACGGCGTTCCCACTTTCAGTCCGGTCGCGGCCGGCAGGACGACCGGAACGGCGACGATCAAGGGCCAGAAGATGTCCGCAACGGTAAAAATCAACGTGCTCGATCCCGACAATCTCAAAGACAATGTGGCGAAAAAAGATGCCAGCGGCAAGTTGGTTCACGTCTACAAGGGGCCTTTCAAACTCAACCGGAGCGGCCGCGTCTGCCAGGCTTTCGATTTTAATACTTATGCCGCCCCCACAGACTCGGATTACGTCTATTTTACACAGCTTTCGGAAGACCCCATTTCAGTGGCGGGCAAGCCTTACCGCACGCGGATCGTCGTTTTCCCGGACAGGCTGTCGGACTTGCAGGGGGCCCAAAAGGCGATGTCCCTGTTCCATTTCGGACACCAGGGAATCGCCGTCGAACGTTCAGATGGAAAGGACTATATCTGGCTTGGCAGTTATGGAACTTTAAAACCCAGTTCCGCCACGATGCCAATCAACCATGGGTGTGATATCTCCGCAGATGCCATCGACACGGGTTTTGGAAGCATGCAGACCATCACGCGAGTTCCCTTCGAGGCGAACAAATCCTATTATCCGAAGGATTTTGAGCATTATTATTTACCTCCAGCCGAAAAGGGAACCTATTTTCACAAACTGGAACCCGCACTTGACATCAAAAACAATCGTTTTCTTTTGCGCGCCAAAAATAGCAAAGATGACAAGACGACCTATATCAAGGTATATGACTATAAGAAGGTGCTCAATCTGCCGCTATCCTCAAACAATGTGACGCTTGCAAATAATATATGTACACTCGACGATACAGGCAAAGTCGTAAAAGAGACCGTATCGACCAAGGTCAAGGATCTTTCGACGCTGACCCCCATTCACGAATTTGCAGTGACAGGATTTCCGGGTCAGAGTGTCACGATCAATAATGGTATTATTTATGCGGTTACCAATCAATCGAAGGAGCTTTCGAGCGGATATTCGACGGGCCCCGGCAACTATACTCACAATTTCAGGATCATTGTCAAATTATATTCCCAGGGCGGTATCGAGCTTGCCTCCTACAATTTGCAGAATTCAAAGGCCAATGATGGCTATTTAATCAATAAAGAGATGGATCCCATCGTGAATGAAAATGATGAGAATGGGAAATTAAAATACTGGAATGTCGGCTATTTCGAGCCGGAAGGCATTCAGGTGCGCGAAGGCAAAGTTTATATCAGCATATCCGGAAAGCGCGATTACTACGATGATAATGGCAAAGTTGCCCGCACCGCTGCACAATATATCTGGGTATACGATCTGGCCAAATAGGTACAGCGGGGCGTATCGCGCAGCGATAGCACCGCGGGGGTAGGCGCGTATTTGTGCGGCGGCTATTTCGCTATGAGACGTGTCACGACACGTCTCATAGCGAAATACGCCTCGCCGTGCGCGTCTATTGCATACGCCGCGCAAATAGCGCCGCAGGGGGCTCTGCCCCCTGCCAAAAGCACAATTCAAGAGAAGTCAGCAACCGCGATTAATAGCAGTACTTCTTATCGCATTCCAGTTTGCCTGTACCATAGACGTAGACTTTGCCGTCACTGCCGCCGACAGCGCCATCCACATGGCCGCCGGTTATCCTGGCATCACCTGTCGAACCCACATAGAGGACTTTTCCGGTTTTGCTGTCGCAGTCCTTAATTTCGCCGCCGCTCATGGTCATTTTACCGAACACGCTGACACAGCCGCCCAATCGCGTCGATTTTCCGCCGCTGAACGAACCACCGCGGATATCGAGTTCGCCGCCGGAAGCGACATTGACGATGCCGCCGTAGCCTCCCTTATCACTGACTGACGTCTCGGCATTGCCGCCGATAAAAGTACCATCATATATCGTACAAGCGCCCTTGACGGAAAGCGTCGCTCCGGCACCGCCGCTGCCGCCACCGTTGTAGTACGACTTGCCGCCGATGAATTTTCCGCCATATATATAGGCTTTGGTGTTTGCCGCCCCTTCAAAGACGTTTCCCGAAGAACTATTCTCAATGTTGCTCGCGTCGTAAATGCCGTCATATATATAGGCTTCACCGTAACGCGCCCAGACAACGACGCCCTGTGCAGCAGTTTTTGTACCCTGTGCTTTCAAACCACCATTGCCTGCTTTACAGTTGTCCATCAATGCGAGAACGCCGCCTTGATTGTGAATTGAATACATACGTGCATTTTCCTTGCCGAGATAGGTATGTCCATTCAGATCCAAACAAATATGGGCATCCAAACCCATCGACATCTGGCCAGTCAATGCGCCATCCCGCATGAGCCTATAATGACCACTATTTGTGGGAAGCGTGTTTCTGTCATACCAATCCTGCCATTCGACAACTTTATCACAATGTTTGCACTTAGAAGTGACTGGGGCACCATAGTGTTCCTCTTCTTCATCGGTATTGGCAACGCGTTCTGTAATAAATGCAGCAATTGCATTGTCGTCCTTATCGCTGACAATCCAAACCCTGTCTTCGGTACGAAAACGGTCTGTCACCGTAGCTTTGGTTTTACCCACAGCGGGTACAAGTATACGTTTGGTCTCAGAATTGATTTTAAATGTTTTTTCTACACCATTAAATGCAGGCGATGAATTCAGAGTAACCGATTCTTTGTCGTAATACTTAACCCAGTAATTGTCAGCACCTAAAACAAACCCTGCATCCTCGACTGTGCCGACATCGGTCACAACGCCATCTTTTTCTACAATAGATCTGATCGGATATTTATCGAATTCTGCTGCAACTTCTTTAGTGGCAAATGATTTCGTCACAGCACTGCCATCCTGGGCAGTCATATTGATATTGTATTTTCCCGATGTTTCACTTCTATTTTTATTTGTTCCAGAATGATAAGTTTCAAAATCGATGTTCCAGTAAACCGATTGAGACACCTTTGGCGGTAATGCTGTGTTTTGCTTGACGGTATAATCGACTGCGTCGGCAGTGCCATCGTAGTCATTGAGCATGCTGACATATTGTTTGGCCAAATCTTCTGCAGTCCCTTTTTCGTATTTGCATTGGTCCACTTCATAGCTGGTATTATCGTAAGAATAGTTCGCCGGCAGATAGCTGTTGGAACCATTGCAATACCCCATGATGAGCGTGCGTTTGAAATTGGAATTGTCTTTGACATAATCACCATTCACGTCAAAAAGCTCGAAGGGAGCACATATCAAACCGACATCACCAAAAGCTAATGTACTGACATCAAATTGACCAGTCTCTTTAAGGTTTGCTTTGCTAACGATAGAACTAGCGTGATAGCCGCTGTGTATATCGCAAAGAGTCTTGAGATCATTGCTAGTGACTGCACCTTCTGGCTTCTGTTTGCAGCTTTCGGCGAGTATGTTATTGATATTATCTTTGGTAATCTTGTTTGTATCGATAATATCCTTGCAATTGGTATTCAGCCATTTCTGGAGATCTTCAAATTTCTCGGTATCATTAAAAATACGGTCATCCAGCCAATCCAGATATAATTTTCTTGCGGCACATTTTTTATAATCTTCTGTATGATTGATTTTGCCGGTAAATGTATATGGCGACACCTTAATATTACCAGCATTAATGTCAGACATATTGTTTTTTAAGCAATCGACGACACTTTGGGTAAATAGAACACCGTATTCCTTGTAGTCGGTCGTTCGGTTTTCGGTTGCAATCCGGCTCGTCGGATTGATATTTCCGGCGGCACCCTGCAAATAGGAACTCCAGACCCCAAGCTCTTTTTCGACATTATTGCGAATCTGGCCTACGATATCCGCAGAAACGTCCTTTTTAGCACTTCCGCCCGTTCGGGTCACATGTGTCTGGAAATTCAACAATAATATATCTTTCTTATCTTTGCGTTCAAACTGCAGGATCTGAAGCGTATGATCGGCTTCTGATTCGTGAGCAACGATTGGGTTTTTTGAGGACGTACAGTCGCCGAAATTGTCGCCGCAGTAAGTGCCGTCCTGCAATTTGTAGTGCCTGACAAAATTCAGGCCTTCCACTTCGATATTACCCGTTTTCAGTATTGCGGGAGCACGATCATCCAAAGCATCAAAAGCGGCCTGAGTCAAAGCATCTGCGATACGGGCACTGTAATATTTTATGCCCATGATGCCCTTAACCTCTTCTGTACTATAATTGGAATAGCTCGTTTCTTTAACCGTGGCATGCGACAAGTCAGGTCCCGAATGCGTATGCGAGCCCTGAAGGAAAATGTTGTTTATAGGAATACCGGTCGCCTTACTGATGGCTTCTCTGGCAGGATCTGCATAAGCCGGGGTGGCTCCAATTAAATCGAGCATATATAATAGTACGGTCGCGCCGTTTTCATCCGTCATGGCCACGCAGTTCGCATAGAGGGGATCGAGATACCCAAGGCTCATGCGCTTTAAAGTATTGCCGTAACCGCGTAGAGGCAAACTGAGTATTGGTGTAATATTCACTCTTGCAAAGCCGGCACGAAAGACTTTTGGTTCGTCCGCCGCCGGCGCACATGTATGGGATGCTGCATCGCAATGTCTGCCCTCTAAACAGGTTTCGGCCACATTCCATTTTAAACAGCCAGCATCATCCCGGATGCATTCGAGGATATCTGTATCCTCACCGCATTTTTTCTCACCTTCTTCGCTGCAGTCATTCTGACAATCGAGATTGCAGTTTTCCCATTCGCCGGTTGCTTCGTTGCATGTACAGGAATCATTAGGTTTTGCTGAAGTGTCGCAGGCCGATGGCTTGCCACCGCAGTCCCATTCTCCGGCAGCTTCGTTGCACGTACAATCATCGCCGGGTTTGGCAGATTCGTCACAAGAGGCTGGTGCATCACCACAGTCCCATTCGCCAGTGGATTCGTTGCACGTACAGGCGTCACCGGGTTTGGCGGATTCATCACAGGAGGCTGGCGCATCACCGCAGTCCCATGTGCCGGTGGATTCGTTGCAAGTACAGGCATCGCCGGATTTGGCAGATTCATCACAAGAGGCTGGCGTATCCCCGCAGTCCCATGTGCCAGTGGATTCGTTGCACGTACAGGCGTCACCGGGTTTGGCGGATTCATCACAGGAGGCTGGCGCATCACCGCAGTCCCATGTGCCGGTGGACTCGCTGCATGTACAAGCGTCACCGGGTTTGGCGGATTCGTCACAGGCTGACGCAACTTCCGATTGACCACTGTCATCACTGCACCCAGGCAGACAGCACGAAGCCAGAGCAGCCGACAGAATGACAAGAAAGCGAGAATTCATAGAATGGTGTTTCATAATGCTCCTCACAGCGATAGAATGCGGATTCTCAAAAAGACCAAGACCTCATCTTTTGTACCCCGAAACCTCAAAATTATAACAGACATCTTCGTATGTTTTAATCTGTTTTTGCAGAATATCTTTTGGCATGATATATTGGCCTATTTGGCTCACAACGAACAGCGTTCGGTTCAATTTTTACAGATCGTGTTCATTTGTCACCAACCATTAAGCATCGTCCACACTACAAAGGATTTTAGGATGTCAAAACATTGGAAACTCTTATTCAGCATCTGTACCCTGGCGTTCATCACGGCCTGCAGTGAAGGAGAGTACAACGATCTTTCATGCGACAGCTCGACATACGTCCCGGAATGTCTGGATCGCGCACATCTCATGCAATGCCAGAACGATACACTTGTGGTCGTTACCTGTTCGTCCCTGAATTATTGCGGCAAATCCCAAAGCGGCGAAGGAGATGCATGCCTGCCGATCTACCCCAATTACGATCCATCGGCTACGCCATCCAATCCTACGCCATCCAACCCCGACTACCTATGCACACCAAATGATGTGAGATGCAGTGGCGACTACATCCAGACCTGCAATGGCTATGCATGGGTCAATGCCGAGACACCCTGCGAACATGGATGCCAAAACGGAATTTGCCGGACGGACGACACCCCGCTTCCACCGCCCGACAAGCCAGTATCAAAGATTGCCGAATGTACGGATGATACAGATTGCAAAAAGAACTTTACATGCAATGCAGGTCAATGCATCCCCAAAGACATGCTCAATGCCAAAGTGGGTGATCCTTGCGAGGACGCGTGGTTCGAGGACGATATCTACGAAATATGCACCGAAGACGGCACCATCCGTTATTGCGGCCTTGATGAGAACTGGGATGTTTTGATCGTTGAAGAACACTGCGATACAGGCTGTACCAAGGTTTTTACCGAATCCGGTTTGGTTTATGAAATGGATGCCTATTCGGCGATCTGCAAATCCGACGATTGCAAGAGCGAAAATGAGGAAATCACCTACTGCAGAACCGATCCGTGGATGGGCTCGTATCTGGGCCAGGAGCGTTGCCTGCCCACGACGAGCGGCGATCTTGCCCCCATTAACATCACAGATGATTACAATGCAATTTCCTGTATGAACAATTGCAATGCCGATGGCACCGACTGCGATGATTATGGCCCAACGACCGGTTCCTGCACAGAATTTGAAGGCAAATGCGATGAAAACAATGTCTACTGGTACTGCCTAGACTTTGGTATCGGCATTGCCGAGGGCGTGATGGAATGCTCAAAAAGTGATGCCATTTGCGACTCAGTCCAGGGCGAATATGGCGAGGAATACGGATGCTGGGAACCCTGCTCTGAACCAGGGGAAATCAAACAACGATGCGAAAATGATCCCAACTGGGGCGACCATACCCTGTGGACCGGGGTATGCACAGATTTCGGAAACGGAAAACTCTACTATTCCTATACCTACGAAGACTGCGCCAACCTCTGTGATGATGCAACCCTTTCGTGTGTCGTCCTCCAGCCCGGTGACGCCTGCGACGAAGCCTCCTTCACTACGGAATGCAACGGCAATTCGACGACAACATGTGACAACAAAGAAGTCGTTCTCGACGAGAATTGCAGTGATTACGGCGAAGATGTGATTTGCAGCACGATTGATGCCGAAGGCGTGTGCCGTGAGAAATGCACAGAAGCTGGTGAAACCCAGACCGAATGTGAGTTCGACCCCGAATTGGGGGACGCCGAAATCTACACCTACCAGTGCATCCCCGATGACAGCGGCGAACTGGTCTGGGCCATTGTCGCAGCCGACATCTGTTCGAGTCATCAGTGCGCAGATGACGCGAGCTGCGCCAAACTGGTCGAAAATGAAGGCGAGCCCTGCCCTGTCGGCATGCAGGAATCGTGTTCCGGTGATGTCGTCGTCTACTGCGAAGAGGACGTCGTTACCGCCATCAACTGCAAAGATTACGATGCCAAATGCGGTATTGCAACCATCGACGGTGCCCCCGTTTCCGATTGCTACGAAGAAGCACAAAAATGCGACACACTCGGCGAAAAAACACAGCAATGCATCGACTCATGGTTCTTCTCTTACGAGATCTCCTACGAATGCATGGATCTCGACATTGGACGCTATTTTGCTGCGGTTGAAGCCTACTATTGCGACAACCAGTGCAACGCAGAAGCGACCGCATGTCAATAATCTTATGATGTGGCGCGGGCTATTCGGCCTGCGGCACGAATACGCCCTGCGCGCCCGGCTATTTCGCGTTTGCCGAAATACGCCGGGCATTTTTTTAGGGGCAGAGTATTCCATATTTAGACGCACTGTGTTCCCCAAAGCATGTCATTTGCTGGCTTATAGCTTATAGCTTTGAGTGACAAATCACAGCTCAAAGCTATAAGGTCAAAGCAGTATTGTTACCATTTGTTACATTTTTTAACCCCAAAAATGTGGTTAAATGTGCGCGTTTGTGGTATGAGATAAATCGTTGGGGGTAGGCGTACATTTTTTTATGTTTTTTTTGTTTTTCCCTCGGAGATCAGGAAACATTTTCTGAGTTTTTGCAATGATTCAAACGACTTAAGTTCGTTTGGAATATAAGGAGTCTTCCATGAAAATCAATGGTTTGAGAAGTGCATGCCTTCTGGCAGTTGTTGCGATGGCAGCAGGATGTGCAGATGGTGCATCCGAAGATGTGAAAGCCGTAACCTCCTGTACGGCAAATGTTTGTAAAGACACCGTAACACTTCGTCTTTGTGAGAATGGTGTATTTGGCAAAGATGTCGATTGTCCCCTTGGGTGCGTCAATGATGCGTGTGTACAGCAAGCCTGTACGATGAATACTTGCGCCGACTCACTGACACTCGCTCAATGTCTGAATGGTCAGGTCTATAATATAGCCTGTCCGAATGGCTGCGAAAACGGCATATGTAAAACAGCTCCGGGTAATACGTGTATTCAGAGTGTTTGCCAGGATGCCAATACGCTGCTCAACTGCGTAAATGGCGTCCAGACGCCGACGCCCTGTCCCTATGGCTGTGACAACGGCAATTGCAGATCGGCCTGTACAGCCGATGTCTGCAAGGATGGCGGAACGCTTTCTATATGTGATAATGGGATTGCGAAAGATGTCGCATGTGATCTCGGCTGCACAGCTGGCAAGTGCAACACCGCATGTATGGCAGACTTCTGCCGCGAC
Organism: Myxococcales bacterium UBA4248; assembly: GCA_002395385.1. Classification (GTDB taxonomy): domain Bacteria; phylum Myxococcota_A; class Bradymonadia; order UBA4248; family UBA4248; genus UBA4248. Next base: position 7,128 of record DGWW01000337.1, on the reverse strand, counting down.
AGCTCTATTTTAATGATGTGCGACGAAGGCCAGATCAGACCGGTCAGCTGTCCTTATGGCTGTGCCAATGACAAATGCAACACGAAAGAAGGTGCCTGTAGCGAGAATTCCGTTTCTTGTGATGGTGCATACGTCCAGACCTGCCTCAATGGGAACTGGGTAAAAGCATCCACCCCGTGTGAAGAAGGCTGTGAAAATGGTGTCTGCAAAGGCAACGGTCCAAGTGAGGATTGCACCAATGGCGAGAAGAGATGCGATGGCAACAACCTTCTGACCTGCAAGAACAACAGCTGGACAACAGAAAAATGTGACAAGGGCTGCGAAAACAATGCATGCATCGGTGGCAGCACCGGTCCCAAATGCACGGGTGGCTATGAGGAATGCGACAGCACATGCAAACTGACCGACGGACGTACCTGTGCAGCAGCCTGCCAGGACGAATACCAGTCGGATGTCTGCTGTATGGATGACACCAATATTTACTGTGAAGATCCGGGCAGCATTCCCGACAGCATGACCTGCAGTGAATACGAAGCCACCGGTAAATCCTGCAAACTCAAAGACGGAACCACATGTGCAGATTATTGTACATCCCAGGGTTACGACACCTGCTGTGTCAATCTCAAAGAAGGCATGATCGACTGCTCATGCAAGGGCAGTACGCCAGCAGAGACATGCGACGAAAAGACTTACAAAGAGTCATGCGATGGGAACACAGTTCACTATTGCAGTGGCGGTGAAGTGGTTGAGTTTGCTTGCGATGCAAGTACCCCCTGTGCTGTGAATGCCACAAGCGGGATCGCCGACTGTACACAACCTTGCAAGGCTGGCGATGCAGATTCTGTCTACTGCTACGATTATTATGGTTTGGGTATCATGTTTGCGGAAGTTCCCATGGTTTGCCAGAAAACAACAACCGGCTCGTATGCCTACTTCCTGAATAGCGCCGAATCCAAAGATTGTGAAGCGGGCTGCACAGCTGGTGTTGGATGTGATGCATCAGCACCGGCCTGCACGAACGGCGATTTGCAGTGCAACGGCAACAAACTTGAAGTATGCTCTGAAGGTGCCTGGACGACCAAAGAAAACTGCACCAATGGCTGCGAAAATAAGGCTTGCAAACCTTCGACCTCGACGTGCACGACAGGCGATTTACAGTGCAACGGCAACAAACTCGAACTCTGCGTGAACGGCACTTGGAGCGAGCAGAAAACCTGCGAGAATGGCTGCGAAAACAAGGCTTGCAAAGATGCCCCGACGACCTGCACCAACGACGAGTTGCAGTGCAACGGCAATGTTCTCGAAATATGCACGGGTGGTGCCTGGACGACCAAAGAAACCTGCAAGAATGGCTGCGAAAATAAGGCTTGCAACCCCGATGTCACTGTTCCCGAGCCCACGGGCGGCAATGAAGGCGATCCCTGCGATGCTTCGACTTATGTCGAAGGCTGCAACGGGCAGACAATACAATATTGTTACAATAGCAAAGTCGACTATGTGGATTGTTCGGCCAGTGGCTTGACATGCCATGTACTGAGCCAGAATGGCACAGCTTATGCAGACTGCTTCGATGACTCCATGAAGTGTACCACTCCAGGTGAAACAGGTGTGTCAATGTGCTACGAGTATGGTTACTATGGTGACGTCACGTTCTCGCACAATTGCTATCCGGCAACGGACGGTGGTGCCTATTATGCGATAGACTGGGATGGAGAAAAGACTCAATGCGAAGGTGAATGTAATGCCGAAGGCACTGCATGTGCAGAAGTCGAAACCTGCAGTGAAAGCACCTATACAGAATATTGCGATGGCAATACGGGGTATTATTGTTCTGATGGCAAAGTAAAAACCCTGACTTGTTCAAGCAGTTCAGCACCATGTCGCGTCAGTTCCGTGAGCGGAGCTGCCGACTGTGCGTCATCCTGCACAAAAGGCACCGCTTCTAAATATTATTGTTATAATTATGGCTCGACATATGCCATTCCTGAGAATTGCGAAGAAACAACATCTGGCGGATACGCATGGTTCCTGGATTACAACAATGCCAAAGTCTGCAGTGGTTCGTGTTCGGAGACCGCTGGCTGCCAATAGTTTCTTTATTCGCAATGAAAAAACGATGTAAGTGTTGATATTCATCAATATCCAAGCGCCCTTCGGGGCGCTTTTTTTTTGTGCATAAAAAAGGGCAATGCGGCGTATTGGCGCAGCCAATAGCCGCATGCGCAGGTCGTATCGGGCAATGCCCGATAGACCGCGAAAACCATTACAAATCTGCATAAAACAGGAATAATTGGGTTATTTCCGATATAAGAAAATATAAAATAAAATTACCGTTCATCTTTTAAAACGGCTATATATATTGCGGTGTTGTGATATATGAAAGGAACAACCATATAAGGAGAAAACACCATGGCTGCGATAAAGAATCTATCCAAAGTGGCTGGGATTTTTGCTCAGGCAAAGCTGGCAAACCCCAGAAAAAAATCGCCATCGACGGCCAAAGCGTCCGGAACGTCAGGTGCAGCCAACAAAGGCAGCATCGTCAAACAGGATGACCCAATAGGGACTGCCACAGTCACCTGTGGCGCGCTCAATGTCCGCGATGGTGCAGGGACTAACTATCCACGCATTGGTGGCCTTACCCAAGGCAAAACCGTCAATGTGTACGAAGAAAAAGACGGCTGGATCCGCATTGGATACGGCACCGGATACGGGTGGGTGTGTGCCCAATACACGACCTATAAACCCAAGACAGACACCAAACCGGAGACACCGGGAACAGAAACACCAGGAACAGAAACACCGGGAACGGAAACACCGGGAACAGAGACACCGGGGACGGAAACACCGGGGACTACCAGCAGCTCATCCTTCCAGGTCCGCGTCACACCGTCTGATGGCCTCAACGTTCGCACCGGCCCCGGCACGGGTTACGACCGCATCGGTGGCCTTACTCAAGGGACGGTTGTCACAGTCATTGACGAAAAAGATGGCTGGTACAAAATTGAATACGAAGGCTCAACCGGCTGGGTTTGCGCGGAATACACCGAAAAAGTCGGCAGCAGTACAACCGAACCGAGCAATCCCGGCACCGGCGAAAACAGCGGCGGAGAGTCGAGCAGTACTGGCACGAAAACTATCATTACGACCGATGCGCTCAATCTGCGCGACGCCCCCTCGACGAGCGGAACCTGGATTGTGACCATGCCCGCAGGCACCAAACTCGAAGTCCTCGAAGAGAAAAATGGCTGGTACAAAGTCAATTACAACGGCCAAACGGGTTGGTGCTGCGCCGATTATACCATGGTTTACGATCCCAGCGCATTCGAAGGATCGGGCAAACCTGCCGAAGCCGTCAAATATGCCGCATCTTTCCTTGGTAAAACGACCAAATACCTCGTCGGCGTCATTCCATATCTCCAGGATTTAAGTATCTATGGCGGAACGAACAACGGTTTCGACAACAACTGCGCCAACTTCGTCTCGGCCATCCTCCAAAACTTCGGCCTCCTGAATTCACATCAAATCAATGTCTCAGGACTCGCCAATGCCTGTCTGGGTTTCGGTTATCACACCGTAAACAAATCTCAGGCAAAACCAGGCGATGTCTGGATCAGCTCGGGCCACACCGAACTCGTCGAATCGAACAGCGGCGGTACCGTCACCATGATAGGTTCGAACAACGGCGGCGACAATATCCAGGAAATCTCCCGCGACAGCTGGAGTGCACAGAACGTCTCTGCCACAATCTACTCGCTTCAGTAATGTTTGTTTTGGCGCAGGCTTTTGGGCCTGCGGCCAATACGCCTTTGCGTGCGCGGCTATTGTACTAACGTACAATACGCCGCGCTTTTTTTGTGACCTGTACACAGATCAGTTATGCCACGTGGGTGTATGCAGGCCAGGGGTAGGCGAAAGACGTGTTTGCCAGCGGCCATCCTGATTCATCAGGTAAAGGCGTGGCTGTTTTCCGTCACGTGTCGACTCAAAGACGAGATAACGCCCATCGGGAGACCACGAAGGCTCGCGATTATGCCCCTGATCCTGTGTAAGACGCGTCACTTCGCCCGTATTGACGTTGATCGTAAAGATATCGAAAACATTGCGTTCATCGCGCGCCGTAAACGCAACGAGATCGCCTTTTGGAGACCAGTCCGGTGTGGTGTTGTAATTGCCAACCCACGTCAATCGCCGCATGCCTGTACCATCGGCATTGATGATGTAAATCTGCGGTTTTCCAGAATAACTCGAGACGAAAGCCAGACGCGAACAATCGGGCGACCACGAGGGCGAAGTCTGAATCGAATCGGGCATGTCCGTCAGCTGAACCAGATCAGACCCATCGGCATTCATGATGTAAATATTGCCATTGGCTTCGCGTGCGCCAGTAAAAGCAATTTTGCCATTCTTGGAGCAATAGTCAGCCCCCGAGGCCCATCCTTCGAAATCGGTAAGCTGGGTGAGCTGCTTATCGGCATAGTGGAAGATGTTATCGCCTTTGGGTAAAAGCTGTGTAAACAGCAGACTGCCTCCCGGCCCCCATTCGGGCATGACATTGATAGCTTCGGGTAGATCATACGTAGACAAGCCATATCCATCGGTTTCGAACGACCGAATCGTACGCATATTTTTTTTACCCGATGCCGCAAAGAGAATGCGTGTACCAAAACAGCCATCGGTGCCGGTATAGTAGCCGATGAGCTTGTTGACGAATTCGTGCGCGACCGCCCGGGCATTGGCTTCGGTAACTTTCCGTGTGCCAAAATTGAGCGGCACAGTCGTGGCACCATCAATATTATAGACATCAAAACCGAAATCAGCCTTGGCATTTTCGACGGTATAGTGCGCCTTAACCAGAACCGATGCACCGACATTGTACCAGCTGTCATACTGAATCGTCGAAGGTGCAATTCCCTCTTTGGCAGAATCCACCAGACCGTAGGTTTCGACAGGCAAGACTTCAAAAAGCCCACTCATATTGAGGTCATTGCGAATGACATCCGCAATGGTTTTACCAAGGGACGCCTCATCGAGATTGTCTCCCACTTTGAGAGAGGTCGGAACGGCAATGGGAATGCGCACAGGCGGACCGCCGGGTGTGACCGTGATGAGACTGAGCGGATCGACACCGAGATTGATGGCCTGTTCATTGATAGAATTCTGGCCCGGATCGGCAGCAGCCTCGGGATTTTGAACGGCTTTTTCGGACGCAGCGAGTGCAGCCAGCGCATCCTTGGCGACAGCCTTGTCATCTTTGGGATCGGCATGCGCCGGAATGCTGACAAAAAGCGCAAGAAATGTAAGTATTTGAGCGTATTTTTTCATCATAAAGAAGCAATTTCATAAGAGTGCTTTGTGCATGATACAATGCACCCTATAGAAATAGCCTAAATGCATTAAAGATACAAATTAATGCGTAATGGGGAATCTTGATATAATTCGTAATTGGTAATTGGTAATTGGTAATTCGTAATTATTCAGGCATTCCCAATGTTATTCCTAAAGCATAAAGGCATTTTTTGCTTTAGAGTGACATTTTTGGGGGCTGCCAATTCAATTCCGCATTCCGCATTCCGCATTCCGCATTAAACAATGGCGATGAGTTCGACATCGAAGACGAGCATACCTGCAGGGGCACCAGGCATTCCGCGATAGGCGAGTTTTTCGGGAATCCAGAGGCGTCGTTTTTCGCCTTCGACCATGAGTTGAACGCCCTCGGTCCAACCGGCAATGACCTGATTGAGGCCAAAATCGATGGGTTCACCGCGAACGACGCTCGAATCGAACATGGCCCCATCGGTCGTCCAACCGGTATAGTGAACGCGTACCCGGCTCGTAGCGGTCGGATGACGCATGCCAGAACCTTTGACCAATACTTTTGAAGCCAGCCCGGACGCCGTCATTTCGGCATCTGCAGGCGGTGCAGCAACATCTACCGGGGCTTCGATGGCTTTGGGTTCGGGCTGGACTTCGTGAATTTCGACTTTGAAAACGAGCATTCCCGGGAGATTTTTGCCAATGGGATCAATGCCGAGTGATTGAGGCACCCAAACCGTGAGTTTATCCCCTTCGTGCGCATGTACGAGCACTTCACTGAACCCAGGGAACATGGCTTTTACCTGTCCGATGAGCGGCTCACCCATTTGTACAGATGAGTGGAAGAGCATTTTAGTAGCGACATGCCACCCCGTAAAATCGATCGAAGCGACCTGATTCGGCTTGATTTCTTCTGTGCCATGACCGCGGCTCGTTATCTCGTAAGCCAGCCCATCGTGCAGATGAATGGCATTAGCCGTAGGCTCAAATGCAGGTTTATCGGGCGTTACCAGATCGAGGATTTCAAACTCGAAAACAAGCATGCCCTGTGGCGCCCCCTGAATGCCTTTGTATGCCAGTTCCTCGGGAATCCAGACGCGAAGTGATTCGCCAATGTGACCGAGCTGCAACGCCTCGCTCATGCCAGGAATGAGCTGATCGATGGGGAAAATGGCCGGTTCATCGTTGGTATGGCTCGAATCGAACATTTTGCCATCTGTCGTCCAGCCCGTGTAATGCAGTTTAACCCAATCATTGGCATCAATTTGTTTGCCATCGGGATTCGCTTTTAGAATGAGATATGACAATCCCGATGCAGTTTTAAGAGCATTGGCAGGCGGTGCAGCAACATCGACAGGGGCTTGAATTTGTGACATGACAGGTTCCTCAATGAAAGAATGAAAAGACGACGTGCCATCGCGGCACATCAAAGGAAATAATACTAACACAGCGCAAAAGGATAATGCAAATCAGCCTTATGTTTGTTATTTTAAAGGGTGTTACTATTCTGCCGGGGCTCTGCCCCGGACCCCGCCAAAGGGCTGAGCCCCTTGGAACCCACAATCATTTTTGTTTATTCATTACTTTTCATAAACCCAGCCAATCCTTCTCTCGATGGGGCCCCTCCCCCACGGTGTACGCAAAGTCATAAACAAAACCAAAGAATCGCTTTTTTTGACAGTGGGGCATGCCCCACTGTCACTTCTTTTGGGCATTTGGGCAGACTTTGCGTACGCCATGGCCCCTCCCCCATCTCTCTAAAGTATTTGTATTGACCTTAGCCTTAGTCCCTACAAACCTGCTAACATTCGT
>DGWW01000334.1 GCA_002395385.1 Myxococcales bacterium UBA4248 | reverse complement strand
TCCGGCTCCCGCTCCAGCAGCGGCCCCAGTGGTTGCAGCTCCCGCTCCCGCTCCTGCACCTGCAGCAGCCCCAGTGGTTGCAGCTCCTGCTCCCGCAGCTGAAGTTCCAGCCCCCGCTCCTGCGGCTGATGCAAATGCCGAACGTGAAGCACTCATCAAGTCGATCAAAGAAGACCTCATGAAGCAAGGCTTTGATGCTGAAACAGCAGATAAGGCAGCCCGCGATGCTGTTAAGTAGCATCTGAACTGAAATGTTTTGAAACAAGCCGCCCTAGAGGCGGCTTTTTTGTGTGAATGCATTTTTCTACGCGTTTGAACGTGACTGTGATAAAATCATTCGGATTGGATTCTGTGAATTGATCTGATTTGGAGGTCATGATGTCCATATTAAAAATTGTTGCAATCGTCGGTGCTGTTTTGGGTATCCTTTTCTGTATTATGGAAACCCGGAAAACTGGTAAAAGATATCTTGGTATTTTTGTAGCACTCATCGTTGTTTCTGCAGCCTTGTTTGCGATTGCGGGAATGGCAGAGGAAAGATTTACAGCTCTGGCTGCCGAAAAAGCCCAGCAGCCTCAGCCAGATGCCCAGGCTTTGGCTGCGCGGGATGTTGCACAGGCTGTTGCACAGCCTGCCGAAGCGAATGACGATGAATACAATATGATCGATGATACGGATGAAGCAGGTGTCGTCGATACGCAAGTTCCAGAACCGCCTGAGCAGGCCGTGGACGAGCAAGTTCCGGAATCGGAACCAGTTGCAGAAGCAGCTGTTGACGCTCAGCCTGTACCGGATGCCGTCGAAGATCCTTCGCCGGAAGCTGCCGTCGCCGACACGGATACGCCAACAGGGCATGGTCATGGTGCCGCAAGGGAAAGACGGCATGGGGATGCAGCAAGAAACAGAGCTAATGCCAATGCCAATGATGAAGCAGATGAAGCTGTTGCGGAGGTTCCGCCTGCTGCAGAGAATGTGCCGGAACCTGCTGCCAATGAAGACCAGAACACAGATTCTGTGCCACTTGGAATCGGTAAAATTGTTGCGGATGCTGGCCCGAATATTGAGAGTGCCAAGCTCAATGAAGCAATTCAGTTTACAGCCAAGCAGACCAGAATCCCCAAAGGTGTGACGGTTCATTCCTATACCTGGGATTTTGGCGATGGCGAGAAAGCCGAAGGTCATGATGTCAAACATGCCTATAGTACCATGGGGAAATATACGGTCTCACTCACGGTAACGGATACCGCCGGACAGTCTTCTGTCGCAACGAAAGCTGTCGACGTCAATCGTCCCGAAAATAAGATTAAGCTGGCCTTTAAAGCGCTCGAAGATCTTCAGCAGGTCACACAGGCTCCGGCTGCTTTCGTGAGCATGTTTGAAAAAACGTATGCAGGTACAAAAATTAATATCGATGCCACAGGCTACATACTCGCCGAGGCCGGCGGCAAATGCGAATTGGTCGTTTCGATTGATGGGCCAAACTGCGTCGTTTCTAAAAATAAAATTCTCGAAAATGGAGGGGAAGGCGATGTCAATGTTAAAGCATCCTGCAAAGGGGATCCTGGCGAATATACATGGATGGTTACTCGCAAGGTTCACAAAGGCATTTGCACCTTTAATTCCATCAAAGTGGATGTTTCCGAGAATTGATCGTGGTGTTTAATGGTCAGCCTATGCCTGACGGCATACGGCAGACATGCGCCCGGCTATGGCGGCTGCCATACGCCGGGCGTTTTACATTTTGGAATGAGCCCCCAGGCTGAACAGTTACCAGATGGAATCACTTTTATATTGGCAAACTTGAAGGATAGAATTAAACACCTACTGCTTTGGGATAGTTGAGTGTTTATCCCAGAGTTTTCGGATAATTTCCAATTGCAACATAAACTTTTACGTTCAATCGCCTATGCTACACTACAACGACGAATTTGAGACACCCAATGTCAAGGTCATGCGCTATTGTATGAATTCCTTTGGGGTAAATACTTATTTATTGATTTCCAAAAAGACAAAGATTGCTGCTGTGATTGATCCGGGCGGCGAAGTCCCCACTTTGATCGATGCGCTCAAATCAGAGGGTGCCAAAGTCTCGCATATTCTGATTACGCATGCACACATCGATCATGTCTACGGTGCCGAAGGTATAAAGCAGGCTTTTCCGGAAGCCAGAATTACTTATCACAGCAAGGATCAGATTGTAGCGGATTCTTTGTCGGATATGGCTCGTATGTTTGGCGTGCCCTCTTGCACGATGCCTGCACAGGAAATCGATCTCGCCAAAGACCCCGAGTTTTCTGTGGGTGACATACAGCTGCGTTCATTGCTGACGCCGGGGCATACGCCGGGGGGCGTGTGTTTTTATATTCCCGAAGAAAAGCTGCTTTTTTCTGGGGATACGTTGTTTAAAAATAGTGTGGGACGCACTGATTTTGAAGGTGGTTCTGGCGAAGAACTGATGCAGTCGCTCAAATTGCTGCAGGAGGTGATTCCCGATGATGTCCAGGTTTTACCGGGGCATGGCAAGTATACGACCATGGGGATCGAGAAAAAGACGAATTTCTATTTTCACGTCGACAGATGGCGTTAAATAAAAAATGGCACCGCGTATTGCAGATAGCGGTGCCGTGCGCGAGCGTATTGCCGTCAGGCAAAAGCTGCGCAACATAAGGAGGAACTCGTGAAAAAAGCGCTTGGCATACTCATGGTAGCTGCAGGTCTGGCGGGATGTTCTCAAAGTGTCACAGTGCCGGCGAGTGAGGCAGATTTTCAGTTGTTCGTAGATGTGACCCCCAAAGAAGCGGTCATTATCGTCGATGATGTGGCGATGAGCAGCGGCCAGAATACAGCCGAAGTGCCGCTGAAGATTCAGGCGGGAACGCGGCGGATTGCCATCGTTTGCGAGGGGTATCACACCTTTAGAACGACGCTCGAATACATACAGCCGGGAGATACCTATACGTTAAAGACGAAGCTGATACAGGCTGAATTTTAATGGGCAATTCGCAATTGATAATTAACAATTGATAATTGATGGATTCTCAGATTTCTTCCTAAAGGATCGTAATTCTCTTAACCTAAGCGGTTGCAGGCTGATGCATCCCCCATTACACATGACGCATTTGGAATGCTCTCACCTTTAGTTTCTGAGTCACCCTTTGGTTGGGCATTCCAATTACGCATTATTTCTCAATGCCCGGGCCGAGGACACGGCTTCCGCTCGGGGTAATGAGGATATCATCTTCTATGCGGATTCCACGGCTGTCACGGTATTTTTCGAGTTCACGATAGTTGATGAACTGCTCGAGATGGTGAGTGGCTTGCCAACGGTCGATGAGTTCCGGGATAAAATAGCAGCCGGGTTCGACCGTGAGTACAAATCCGGGTTCGAGTCTGCGATGGAGCCGGAGTGCATTCAATCCGAATTGTGTGGAACGTGAAGTGCCCGGTGCATAGCCGACATCGTCGCCGAAGTTTTCCATATCGTGTGCATCGAGGCCGAGCATGTGGCCAATGCCGTGTGGCATAAAGAGCGCATGGGCACCCGTGGCAAGCGATTCTTCGATATCGCCATGCATGAGGCCGATTTCCTGGAGCGCGATGGTCAGTGCCCGGCAGGCTGCCATGTGCACGTCATATTGGGATGTGCCTTGGATGGTGGTTTGAGCAATGCCGGCTTTTTGGGCACTCAAAACGGCATTGTATATGGCGCGCTGGCGCGTTGTAAAATTGTCTCCTGCCGGGAAAGTCCGCGTGATATCGGCACAATAGCCTTCGATCGATTCGGCACCACAGTCGATGAGCACCATGTCTTGCGGCATAATGGTGTGACAATAGGATTCATTGTGGAGCGTTTCGCCGTGGGTTGTGACGATGGGTTCGAATGCCTGGGCGCGTTCTTTGGCGATGGCTGGCGCAAGTAATGCTGCGAGGATATCCGATTCGAGACGGCCCGGTTCGATGGCGGCACGGGCATTGGCGAGCATGCGTCGTGTGAGGGCAATGGCTGCATCGAGTTCGGCGATTTCATCATCATCTTTGATCGAACGAAGTGCAATGATGGCACGGCCCAGTTCACGCGAGGCGTGTGATGCAAGGTCTTTTGCCGATAAGCCCAGCCATGACGCGAGCCGCAGTTTGAGCTGGAAATCGTAGGGCTCGATCCAGAGCGTGCTGAGAGACAGATGTTTACCCAGATCTGCATAATCGGCTGTGTTTTCGATATTTGCACGGTCAGCCAGTTCCCGGGGGGAGGGAACGGGGCCGGTCCATATCACATCATCGGGATCGGGAACCGAGACAAAGAGTGTTTCCTTGCCGGAATCTTCGATAAGCAGTGCTGCGTTGGGGTCTTTTAATCCGGTAAAATAACGGAATGTTGCATCCTGATGGAAAGGATAAGTATTGGCTGCATAATTGCGGGGGGCATAAGCCGCCGATAAAATGAGAATATCGCCTTGTAATGCCTGGCGAAGGGCTTTTCGTCTTTTCGTGTAGTTCATAATTCATTCGCAATTAAGCACGCGTGCATGCAGAGCACGTTTTTTATGTGGCTTGTGAAGCTTTAGAAAACACTCGGGTATTCCGCATTCCCGCATTAATAAGTGTCGTCATCCTTACGTTCCAATAGTTCCAGCCGGCGTTTGAGTTCCGATGTCTCTGCTTTGAGCTCTGCAACTTCGCTTTCGAGTTGTTCCTGTCTTTGTACGAGCAAAAGAGATAGCAATTTCTCGTCCGAACTGGCTCGAAGGGATTCCAGGCGGTTGAGCAAAGAAGGCGTAGGGTGATCTTCTGCTTCGGAGATGGTTGAACTCGGCGTTTGGGAATCGGAAGTCGCAGTAGTTTCCTGTTTTTTGGTGAATTTGCTGACCTGTTTTTCGACCTGCCGAAGTGCTTCGTCCCTGATCTGCTGCATGGGCACACTGATGCGCTGCAGAAGAATTTCTGCCTGAGTCTGGACCAGATTGCGAATGCCATTTTGCTTCTGTTTTTGCTGTGCAATGAGTATCTGGGTCAACGTCATTTCGGTCAAATCCGCTTTGGTCTCATTGTCGATGACTTCGATATTCTCTCCACGGCGAATCAGTTCGCCAAGCTCAGCCAGAGTAATGTAGCGACTTTGTGAGGTGTCGTAGAGCTTTCGATTGGAGTAGCGTTTTATTGTAATGGGTTTTTTGTTTTCCTGATCCATGACTACTCTGGATAGATGGCTATGCATTCGATTTCGACGAGTGCGCGTTTGGGGAGGCGACTGACTTCGACACAAGAACGTGCGGGGGCTGCATCTTTAAAAATGCTGCCATACACTTCGTTGACAGTGGCAAAATCATCGAGGTCTTTGACGAAAACGGTTGTCTTGACAACATGGGAATAGTTGAGTCCAAGTGAGGTTAGGATGGCACCAATGTTGTCGAGTGATTGTTGTGTTTGTGCGACAATGCCTTCTTTCAAATCGCCAGATTGAGGATCGGCGCCCAGCTGGCCAGACAAAAAAACGAGATTTCCAACACGTATGGCTTGCGAATAGGGACCTATTGCCTTTGGGGCCAGTTCTGTAGATACAATGACTTTTTCCATCGATTCCTCCTTTCCATTAAAGGGAACATTTATCTCTCCCGTAAATGTATGACAAAATGGATTCTATTCCCATTTATTTTCACATATTTTTAGGGTGACTGTTCAGCCCATATTGTAATCTAAAGGACTGAAGCAGAGTCAACCCAGGCAGCAGGCAGCAGGCAGCAGGCAGAAGTAAATATTCTTTAGGGAAATGGTATGATTTATGGTTACTATTCAGCCCCTATGCTTGTTTTTTGAAAGCTCATACCATTCGTTAATGCATAATTATGAATGCATAATGAAATGTCATACTCAGAGGATTGGGATAATGCCTTTGGTTTTGCAAAATGATTCAGCATGATGCATTCAGCATGATGCATTCGGCATAATAAATTAAAGAGATTTCAAGTATTTGGGGAACCTGGGGCGTACACCAGGGCTGAACAGTTACGGTTGTATCTTTGCCTGTGAACATAGGGTTTGAATCCATCTTCATTTGGTATTATATGGCTTAGCGTGAAGATCTGGTGTTCGCAGGTCTTTAAAATGTTTTTTCCCTTTTGCCGTGAGTTCCCATGTCAGAATTCCTCGATTTTAGTATTGAAACACTTGGCCCGTGCAAGGTGCCGTCCCCCATTCATCTTTCGACTCGCATCAACGACTTTGTCGCCAATTTTGTGAACGATGATGAAAAAATTATCTACAATATTGATCAATGCCTCACCCCCGGATGTGAGAGGATTGATTCTTCATTTGAAGTGACCCAACTTATAGAAAAAGCAGGTCCGCGTGAGAAGATTTACTTCGACCCCAAAAAAGTCTGTGCAGGCATCGTGACCTGTGGCGGACTTTGTCCCGGGCTCAATGATGTGATCCGCTCTCTGGTCATGACGCTGTGGTATCAGTATGGTGTGCGCAATATCTTGGGCATTCCCTATGGTTATTGCGGATTCTTGCCAGAATATGGCTATGAGCCGATTCGTCTCGATCCCCAAATGGTATCATCGATTCATCAGGATGGCGGTACCATGCTCGGATCGTCACGAGGTGGTTCTCAAACCGATGTCATCATGGACTCGATTGAACAGATGAATATCAACATTCTGTTTACCATCGGTGGTGATGGCACACAGCATGGTGCACAAGCGATCCTCGAAGAATCCCAGAGAAGAGGACGAAAGCTCTCGATCATCGGTATTCCTAAGACAATTGATAATGATCTCAGCTTTATTCAGCGCTCATTTGGTTTTGAAACTGCAGTTTCGCAGGCAGTCCGCGTGGTCGATGCGGCTCATGTCGAAGCCAGCGGTGCCATCAACGGCGTAGGGCTCGTCAAGGTAATGGGCCGTGAATCCGGCTTCATTGCCACCAATACGGCGCTTGCATCGAATGATGTGAATTTTGTACTCATTCCCGAAGTTCCGTTCGATATCGAAGGGCCCAACAGTCTTTGGGAAAACCTCAAAACACGTCTGGAACGCCGCCATCATGCAGTGATTCTCGTCGCCGAAGGTGCAGGACAGAACCACCTTGCAGATCTTGGCAATGTCGATGCTTCGGGAAATAAGGTCTTGAGCGATATTGGTGTGTTCCTAAAGAATCGCATTAAAGAGCTCGCAAAGCGCGATAAACTGCCCATCAACCTTAAGTATATCGATCCGAGCTATATCATTCGCGGGAGTGCTGCCAATCCCAATGACTCGATTTATTGTTCGCGTCTTGGGGCAAATGCTGTTCATGCGGCAATGTCTGGAAAAACCGGTGTACTCATGTCGATGATTCATGACCGTTATGTTCATGTCCCCATCAAATTGTCCATTGGACGCCGAAATGTCGTCGATCCTGAAGGTGATCTCTGGCGCGATGTCATTATTCAGACGGGCCAGCCTCCCCTCATGGTCAACAATCCACCTGCTCAGTTCGGTCAGTATGGGCGTTAAATGAGCTGGCATCCAACAACTGCACAGCGTGCCCTCGAGATTTCTACGGAAGCTGCCGGCGTCGGGTTCGACTGGAAAACTCCGGAAGACGTACTCGATAAACTGGATGAGGAGCTTGCCGAAATTCGGCAGGCTCTCAATGAGGGCGCAGAACGGCAGCATATTGAAGAAGAAGTGGGTGATCTCTATTTCGCACTTGTCAATTTTAATCGAAAAATGCAAATTGACTCCGATAGTGCTTTCCTTTCGGGGGTGATGAAATTTGAACGCCGTTATCGGGCGCTCGAAGCTCTGGTTCAAAAATCGGGGCGGCAAATGCAGGATCTATCCCCGGATGAACTTGAGGACGTCTGGAAACGTGTAAAACTGGGAGAAAACGATGGCCGGTAATGCAAATTCCCTTCTTACGGCACTCACGAGAACGAATGCCATGAATGATGTTCAGACACTCATTGAGGCCATGCTTTCCATTCAGACTCAGCTCTCTGAAATTCAGGAAAATCAACGAAAAATTATGAAAACACTCCGCGACCTGCGCATTGAACAGCGAAGCCGCCTGAGTGATCTTAAAAAATCGACACTGGTGCTGCTCAAGGATTCACATTCGGCATTGCAAAATCAGCTCAACGAAATCCAGGACTCTGTCGATGAACAGCTCGGCGATGAATTGCCGGAAGATTTCGATCTCGATTTGTTCCAGTAAATTCGATCTCGATTTGTTCCAGTCAATAATTGTGCTATCCTAACCAAAGATTACATGCTGTTTTCGGTGTGCTCAATGGCATTCGGAAAACTTTGCTCAATGGGAGGAGGTACTATGCGTCGTTTAAGTGCTCTTTGTGTTGCCGCGATCCTGGTGATGGCCGGATGTGACGATGATGCTTCGTATGCGTATATTCATGGGAATAGCGCAGACGGCGGTGGAGGTGGGGGACACTCGGATCCCCTCCCGAACGAATGTGAAAATGCATGTACCCCCGGTGAAAAAAAATGCCAGGATAACACGAGTATGGCATGCCAGGATGCAGATGGTGATGACTGCTATGAATGGGTTTCTAAAGATTGTGATGAAGACGAGCTGTGTTCGGACGGCGTTTGCACTAAAAAAATAGATCCTCCCTCAGGCTGTCAGAATGAATGTACGACTGGAGATAAGAAATGCCAGGATAATACGAGCATGGCATGTCTGGATACCAACAGTGACGGCTGCTACGAATGGGTTCCTCAGAATTGTAACGAGGATGAACAATGTTTAGACGGCGTTTGTTCGAAGATAACTGAGCCGCCGTCAGGCTGCCAAAGTACCTGTACACCAGGAGATAAAATATGCCAGGATAATACGAGCATGGCATGTTTGGATACCAACAGTGACGGCTGTTACGAATGGGTTCCTCAGAATTGTAATGCGGGCGAACAATGCTTAAACGGCGTTTGTTCGAATACATCCGATCCCCCGCCGACATGTACCAACGAATGCAATACAGCCAATGCAAAGACGTGCGCTCAGGAGAATGGCAAAGAAGGCTTTAAGCTGTGCTCCAATTTTAATGACGATGTTTGTCTGGAATGGTCTTCCTTTGTTGAATGCCCACAGGGGCAGAAATGTACGGATGGGACTTGCGGTGGATGTACCAGTGAATGCACCACCAATGGGGCCGCCGAATGCAGTGGCAATGGC
The DNA here is from genome assembly GCA_002395385.1 of Myxococcales bacterium UBA4248. Taxonomy (GTDB): domain Bacteria; phylum Myxococcota_A; class Bradymonadia; order UBA4248; family UBA4248; genus UBA4248. The sequence continues at coordinate 20,582 of DGWW01000334.1, read as the reverse complement.
TTTAGAACATGCGGTGACAGCAATGGGGATGGCTGCTACGAATGGTCTGCTGTGACAGAATGTGCCAATGGGTGCGACAAAGGCCATTGCGCCTGCGCGCATGCCTGCGATTCCGGCAAAAAAGAATGCAGCGGTGACGGTTATCGTACTTGTACGACAGACAGTACCGGATGCCGTGTCTGGTCGGCTGTTACTAAATGCGACCATGGCTGTGATAAAGGTGAATGCAAGGCTGCACCCAAAAATGAACCGACGCGATATCCGGGTGACAGCATCCTTTCGCCCGTCACACCCTATGTCGTGCAAAGCATGAAAAATATCGCTGCCAAAGGCGGTTCCATGAAGAATAACGTCTTTATCAAAGTCGGCGATTCACACATGGATTCATCCGCTGGTTGTGGCGCGGTATTCATGGTTTGCTATTCCAATTCCAAATCGACCAAACCAAATCTCAACGGTGCTACATTTTTGCAGAGTGCCATCAATGAATTCCAATCATCCACCGATTCCTACAACAGAGAATCGAAGAGTGCCAAGCTCGGCAAAACCGCATACTGGGCCAATGGCGGCCCACTCGAAACTGAAATCAATGAACTCTCGCCACGCTTTGCATTCTATGGCTATGGTTCCAACGACATCGGATGGTTCGATTATAAACGTCCGACAGGAACCTCCGATACCGGTTATTTTGCGACGCTTCAATGGTATTACAGAGAAGTCAAAAAGGGCATGAATACCATGATGAACAAAGGCGTCATCCCACTGCTCATTGGAACCGGTATACGCACGGATAAGCCTGCCTCTGGCGGGTTGAATCCCATTTACTTTGTTCCCGTTTTCGATGCCGTCGCACGCGGGCTCGCCGAGCAATATCAGGTGCCTTACATGAATTTGCAGCTGGCACAGCAAAAATTGAAAGATATCAATTACGGGCTGAGCGGCGATAATCTTCACCATTCCAGTTCAAATGGCGGATGCGACTTTTCCGATGCGGGGATGAAAAAAGGTGCCAATATGCGAAATCGCTATGCCCTCGAAATGCTCGATCGCGCATGGAAGCCCATGTACAAAGGTGTTGACGCATCCGATGCTGTCGTTCCTTATATGGGCAGCGGCACCAAATCCGATCCCTATATTATTGATTCAATTCCTTACACACATGGCAATAATTCAAATAAGGGAACAAATGTGATAACCCAATATTCCGGTAATTGTACAAATACAAATGAAGGCGGACCTGAAATCTACTATAAATTGGAATTGACCAAGAATACCAAAATACGTGCATTTGCGCTTAGTTCCAGCAATGTCGATGTCGATATGCATCTTCTAAAATCGACCGATGCTTCCGGATGTCTCGCGCGCGGCGATAAATGGGTCGAAGGCAATTTGTCTGCTGGCACCTATTATTTAGTTGTAGATACATATAAAAGCAATGATAACGCCGGTGAATATCTCTTTGGTATTGTCGAATGCCTCGGCGATGATCCACTTTGTGGCGCAAGCAATGTCGGTGGTTAGTTAATTTTTATGGTGTGCAGGGCTATTGCATACGCCCTGCGCGCGCGGCTATTGCCTTTCGGCAATACGCCGCGCCTTTTATTTTGGGGGAGAACATACTCACATGAAAATATATTTTATCGGAATTGCCGGTGCCGGCATGCATAGTCTCGCCAATTATCTTTACGGTGCTGGTCATACCATTTGTGGAAGCGATCCCGGAGCGGACAAAAATACATTGGATTTCTGGAAAAAAAGAGGCACGCATATCCACTTAGTGCAAAAATCTGAAAATATATATGATGCAGATTTGGTGGTCTATTCTGCGGCTGTTCCTGCCTCCAATCCCGAAAGACAGCAGGCCGAAAAGCTTCATATTGCTTGCTCACGTGGTGCTGCTCTGGCTAGATTTGCCAATGAGCATCGCGCCAGTATTGCTATCTGTGGTACGCATGGAAAAGGGACGACCGCAGCGGCCGTTGTCAAAGTCCTTGCGGATGCCGGCCTCGTTGTCAGCGATATCCTTGGGGCTGTTCCCATTGGCGATGATCAGCCTTCGCATTTTAATGAAAATGCCAATTATCTCGTCTGCGAAGTCGATGAATCCGATAAAACCAATCTGCTGCACTTGCCCGCGATCCTGCTCATTAATAATGTCGAAGAAGATCATTTAAATATTTATCATAACCTCGAAGGTATTGTGGCATGCTTCGAACAGCACGTCCGTGCATGTATCGAACACCATACCCACGTATATATTCATTATGCGGGTCTCGGTGCGCCTTTATTGTATGAACGACTCAAAGATTGTCCCGAGGTCGAGTGGATCGCCCAGGAAGGGGTCATGGATAAACCCTGCATCGCCTATCATATTGAAGAACCGGATGATAATGGCTGCTGCCCAATGACCATACGCGAAGCAGGCGGTGATATCTATAGATTCGTGCCCAAATTAGGGGGAAGAGCCAATGCACAGAATCTGGCATCCTGCATCGCTATCACGCGTGGGATAGATATCTCTGCACATTCTGTCGTCAAATCTCTGCAGAATTATATGGGACTGTACGATCGCTGCCAGCTGCAATATATCAATAATTATATTCTCGTCACCGATTATGCAAGCCATCCCACATGCGTTATGAATGATATCGAATGGGTGAAAACTTATGCAAAACGTATGATAGCTATCTATCATCCATATCGATATTCATTGATGCAGTGCCATTGGTCTGCGCTCGCAAGGAACCTTTCGCAATCAGATATTGTGTTGCTGGCACCTTTCGATGGTGCAGGGGAACCTCCCGTGGATGGCCTTACAAGCGAAGATTTGGCCATTCTCATAAAACAGAATCATATTCAGTGCGATGCCAAAGCATTTCTAACTTTTGATGCACTCGAAAAAGCTGCAAAACTCATGATTCAACCGGGAGATGCACTGATTATTTTTGGTGGGGGGCCACTATTCGATATGGGCAAGCGGATCGTCGATGGATCTTCGGTAGAGTAGTTACCCTGAATCCTGCATTCAGGGTGATTTTTGCTTGACAATGTATGCCTTTTTTATTAGTAAATATCGCGTTGCAGATGATGTCGTAAGTCATCTCTGTAATATTCCGTGATCGTCTAATGGCAGGACATTGGCTTTTGGTGCCAAGTATCTAGGTTCGAATCCTGGTCGCGGAATGATGGCAGCATCCAAGATGCTGCCTTTTTTTTTGCACAAAAAACGCCGGTCGTATTCATTTTTAATGAATAGACCGGCGCCCATGCGCGCTGTATTCGCGTATGCGAATAAGCGCGCTCCCCCAGATTCAATATTACATCATGAGATAGGTAATAATCATCGCGATCAGGCCAATGATAATGATGATCAGGATCACGACAATGGGGATGAAGGAGCGATCCTTGGATGTGTCGTTTTGGAGATCGTTGAGCGAATAAGCGGGGGTATAGGGAACCGTCGCAGAATAATCATCTTCGGGGTCGGGGACCTGACGTAAGCGATCTTCCATTCGCGGATCGCGCGGGAGCGGGTCGAGAAGCTGCGTCGGCTTAGTCGCCAGTTCTGCGGGCGTCATGGATTGAGGACGATCCACCAGTGCATGTGAGGTACTGACCGAAATATCGCGATTCGAGCGAAGATGCGGCGATTCGGGGTAAATCGCAGGATTGTCACTTGAATCGAGTACTGCAGAAATGCCCGAAATGACATCGGAACGCATTCGGCTCATTTCTGTGAGCTGCATAATGCTCATTTTAATGGATTGTGTGGCAACGCTTTGACCGGCGGCAACCCATTCTGGGAGTTGGTGCAGTGCATTGAGCGCTTCTTCTGCGGAAGTATAGCGATCTGCTGGATTTTTTTGCAGACATTTGAGTATGAAAGCAATCAGTTCACTGGAAATCTCTATTTCCGGACGTGGAACGAGCATGGGAACTTGTGCGTTCACGTGCTGCATCATGACATTGTAGGGACGATTGCCCGGGAATGGGGGCTTCGAACTGGCAAGTTCATAAAGGACGCAGCCAAGGGAATAGATGTCCGATGCAGGTGTGACCGGTGAAGCTGTTGCTTGTTCAGGTGACATGTACCATGGTGTGCCCAAAGCTTGCCCTGTCACAGTAATTTTCTTGCGATCCGTCAGCGTGGCAAGACCAAAATCGAGAACTTTGACAAAACATGGGTCATTGTCCTCGTTGGTAATCATAATGTTGTCAGGTTTTAGATCGCGGTGAATGACATTGGCGGCATGGGCCTCGGCGAGTGCATTGAGTACCTGGTCGGTCACATGGATAATGAATTGCCCGGAAAGTTCATTGGGGGGAACATTGGATAGTTCCGTACCTTTGACGTATTCCATGACAATGTAAGCAATGCCGTTTTCGACCCCCGAGTCAATCAGCTGAACGACGTTTGGGTGTGTCACGCGTGCAACGGATTTGGCTTCACGTTCAAAACGCGCAAAGACCTGTTCATTGCTCGAGTGGATGGAAGAGAGGATTTTAATGGCAACGACACGTGAAAACTGAATCTGCTTGCCTTCGTAGACTGCCCCCATCCCGCCTTGTCCTATTTTTCTGAGTGCAACAAAACTTCCACCCAGTGGACGCCCAACGACGATATTGTTATCTTCAAGTTCTTCGGGGGCAACGCCGAACCAGCCGCATGTTGGACATTGCTGGCCAACTTCCGGCAGTTCACATCGGCAATTTGGACAAATAGCCACAACCATGAAATCCAGGACTCCAACTTATTGGCAATGCACACGGAGCACAGCGCAATAGGATCAAAAAAGATCTAAGTTTCTTCTTAAAGCAAGTGGACAGCTTTAAAGAAAAAGTGGGGTTCGGGAATTTTCTGCCCGGAAACCCAAACAACTATTATATTACAATTCAGCTACTATGGCAAATAAGAGCATTTGGGGGGAGGGGATATCCCTATCGTTTTTGCAGAAGCTAAAGTGAATGGCATTCCTCATGAGCAATGCGCAATTGGTATGCAAAACGAAAGGATGACTCCGATTAATTCGGAATTCGGAATTCGGAATTCGGAATTGGAATGCAAGCCCCCAAAATCTCTCTGAAGCTAAAAAAAATTGACTCTTTAGGAATAAACTAGAGAACTCATTAATTGCTAATTGCTAATTGCTAATTGCTAACTGCTAACTGCTAACTGCTAACTGCTAACTGCTAACTGCTAACTGCCCATTGTTTCGTTCAGGGATTCGAGGACATTTTCGGCTGCGGCCTGTTGGGCTTCTTTTTTGCTTTTTCCCATGCCTTTGCCCAGAATTTTATCCCCCGTCAGGACAGCAACTTCAAAAGTGGGTGCGTGACTGGGACCAGATTCCTGAACAATTTGGTATTGGAAATCGATGTGTTTTGCCTGTGCAATTTCCTGAAGTCTCGTTTTGGCATCTCTTGGAAGCCAGGAACCATCGGGATCTTTGAGCAAATCTGCATGGTGTCTGAGGATGAATTCTTTCGCGGCTTTGAATCCTCCATCCAGATAAACAGCACCGATGACAGCTTCATACGCATCGGCAAGTGTGCCGTGTCTCAGCATTCCGGATGCGGATATTTCGCCTTTTCCCATGAGTATGTGGGTTTCAAAGTCGAGTTTTTTGGCCAGCAGGCTCAGCGCAGTTTCGCAGACTAAGCGGCTTCGAAGTCTCGAAAGCTCGCCCTCGTGATATTCGGGATGTGCCAGATAAAGTTCTTCTGCTATGACAAAATCCAGAATTGCATCCCCAAGAAATTCGAGCCTTTGGTTGTCACAATGGTTTGGCCCATGTTCGAAAGCATAGGAACGATGGGTCAATGCCATTTCCAGAAGTGAACTGTCGGCAAAGGTGTAGCCTAGTTCTTCCTCAAATTGTTGTATGTTCATTCGGATACTTCCCGACGGCGTCTGACTTTGGAGAGGACGCGTCGCACTTTAAACAGGAGTTCCTGCCCTTTGAATGGTTTGTCAATATAATCGTCAGCACCATACATGGGTGAACTGAGTTCGTTCAAAGATTCGCCAATACCCGTGAGCATCAGGACGCCTGTATCGGCGAGTTCTTTGTCATCATGGGTGCGAATATAACGCAGAACTTCCCAACCGGTCAGTTCAGGCATCATGACATCAAGGATGATCAAATCGGGTCTTTGTATTAAGAGCAATTCGAGTGTTTGTGCGCCATTATTTGCCTCGATAATATCGCATTGCGTGGTTTCGAGATTCAGGCGGACGAGCTGTCTTAAATCGGGATCGTCATCGGCAATCAGAATGAGGGGTTTGTAATCTTCCTGGGGCATTGAGCTCTCCTCACATTAAAGGATGCCACGCGCACGTTCAGCACGTCTTAAAAATTCTTCGATACCATCGACACTATAAATGTGCCATCGAAGTTTGATACGTTCCATCTCAAAAACGAGTGGCAGAGTGGTTTCGCGCTGACTTCCTGTGGGGGGAATGCGCAATTTGACGTGGACATAGGAATACTTCGATTCTTCGTCAAACTCAACTTCCTCAAGTTCGTAAAAGCCTTTTTGGGCATTGTACCACTCGGAACGGATTAATCCGGACAGCTGGTTGAGTTTTTTGCAGACATCTTCGCCGTCACACATCTCTCGTACTCGGATGTTATCACCCGTAGGCATGCTCGTCAGAAGGCGCGATACTGCATCTTCTGCGGGTTCAAAAGCCAGACGGCATCCGGAAACAGAAAATAGGGTCAGAAGAAAAAAAATGCTTAAAATCAGTATTTTAGGAGATTTCATCTCTACTACTCCTACATCATTGAATGGATTCGATAGGCGAACAAGGGGTCTTCATAATCAAAGGGCAGGATTGCATCCAATATAAAGTCCCCAAAATTGTATTGCCCGGATGGAATCAAAGAAATGTCACTTTCGAGAATGAATTTGACTGCCGCGTGGAATGCTTTTTCGAGCGATTCGGGGGTGATCGAAATCTCGTTCATCTTGCGTCCATAAAAACGATCTGTCGTCACATCCAGATCTTCCTGCAAACACATTCCGTCGATGATGCCGCTTCGGTGAAGCATCGGAAAAACCTCACGTACATCGACATCAAAATATTTTTTGCTCCACCGTGAAAATGCAAAGATGAACCATTCATACCCCGTATTTCCACTCGCCAAGAGGATAAAGTAGCACATGCGCAGCTTTTGCTGTACATGATAACGGAGCATTTCGAATGTCATGTGCTGCCCCGCTTGTGACAGGATTTGTCCCGAAAGTGCACCGAGTTTGCGCCAGCGGATGATTGGAACATAATCCAGCAGATATTCCTGTATTTCTTTAGGCAGCGGGGATACCGCAGACTGCCATTTTTCAAGCTCTTTATTGTCGCGCAAATACAAACAAAAACGGACAGACGCATTCTGCTCAAGCTGAGCGAATGCTTTTAATATGGCTTCATCAGTCGCATTCTCGCCAATCGCAGCCTGGACGAGACTCGCTGAAAGCGGCTTGGATTTTGTGGGGATTGTGTCGAGACGAACGTTCATCTCTTCGTAGTACAGATTACGTTCGTTATTTTGTCGCGTTTCGTTGTTCGTCTCAAAAATCTGAAGCAGTATCTTCGCCTGGGAAAATGCGCCATTCGTAAATTTTTGTTCAATCAGGGCAAGAACTTGCGCGCCCTTTTCATTAATATAATCATCTCCGCGAAAATAAGCAAACAACAGCTCGCGCAAGATTCCGAGTTCAGATTCACTTAACTGCGAAAGTGTCGGCAAATGCTCATTGTCGATGAGAATGGATAAATAAGCCCTCGCGATGGTCACTTCGATGTTGTGAATCCCAAGTTCCTCCATGACCAGTTTGGCGAGGACATCCAGCGCATCGATGTTTTCCATGGCGCTGTCAGAGGCATTCTGACAGGCTTTGAGCGTTTCATCGTACAAAGAAGCAAAACGCGGACAGATGGCATCCAGATACCGGCTCAAATAGCCATCGTCCTGGGAACTTTTGTTCGTCCCCCGTATCATTTTTTCAACAAGTCGCCCAAACATTGATTATCCGTGAAAAGAAATGAACAGCATGAAAAAATGCTGGCTTTTTCTACACTGAACCCCCGGTAGAGACAAGTTTTTAGGGATGTGACACAATTTTCTGGTTACGGTTCTGCTATTGGATGAATTGTAACTTAATCGTTCCCCGGCTATTGGGCATTTCTGCCCAATACACCGTGGGAACGCGGCTATTGCCCTTCGGGCAATACACCGCGTTTTTCCTCTGTGGAGTTTGACATTCGTCCATGGCATGGTAAGTATGAATACGCAATTTGCAATTCGCAATTCGCAATCAAAGGGTAATAACCATGAGAAATAATCGCTTCATCCATATTTTGCTGGCATTCGCTTTGGTACTCGGTGTTTTTTCATTTGGCTGTGCCTCGATGCGCCATGCCAGCATCAAAGAAAACTATATCCATCAGCAGATGGCAAACTATGCCTACAAGACCAATATCAACAATTTGTTGTCGGCTGCACGTGCTTTGCTGTTTCGTTACGGTTATCAGGTGCGCGGTCCGGGGCGTGGCTATCAGATGGAAACGGAGTGGGGATATACGGATACCGAAGGTACTTTCCGGCGATATCTGGTGACGGCATATCAGAATGCCGACGGTACCAATTCGATTCATTTTGATTTTATCGAAGAAACTCAGAACGAAGGCCATCCGCCCTATACGACGAGTGGCCGCGATTATGCGCTGGAATATGAGCTTCTGCGCAGCATCGATTCCCAGGGATGGGCTGCAGTCGAGAAAGCTGCCGAAGCCTATGCTGATCAGAAAATGGCCAGTGACAAATAGAGGCTCGAAACTGAGTGTCAAGTGTCTGAAAAACTATTGTTTAAAGGAGTTGAGCAATCATGACCAAAGTTAAGATGATTTTGTTTTGTTTGTTGTTGGGAGCTGCTTCGATAGCTTGTTCAAGCCTGTCACAGTTAAGTCATATTACTTATACGACTATGACGATGGCCGATTACAAATATACATCCGAAACGTCTAATCTGATTTCCAATGCAAAGAAATTGCTGATTCAGAATGGTTATGATGTTCGGGATGTCAGTGAGTTTATTGCAGAAGGCCAGAATTGGGCAGGCGGTGAGCTTTCATTTAAAATACATCGTTATTTGAGCACAGCGTGGCGCGGAAGTGACAACACAAAACGTCGGTATTTTCTGTACATTAATGAGTTTTCAAACGGAAAGCACGGCGCTTACTTTTTCTATGAAACACCTGCCACAGAGGGGAAGGTCATCAGTAATACGTCCAACGGCATCACAGGTGAACGCGATTATGATTTGGAATATCAGCTGCTTAGAACCGTGGATCCGGATGCATGGACCAGTGCAGAACAGTCCAGACAAAACTCACTTTTCAAATGACGACATTTTTAGAGACATATCGTAAAGGCCAAAGCCCGGAGCAGACACATTTTTGCCCCGGGTGTGGTCATGGCAACATGCTGCGCTTTGTCGATGAAGCGATTTGCAAATTTGGTGTTGAAGATAAAGCGGTCTGGGTCTCGCCTGTCGGGTGCGGGGGGCTGACCGATTCCTATTTATCGATCTCCCATATTTTAGCAGCCCATGGCAGGGCCAGTGCTGTCGCGACGGCCTTTAAGAGACTTCATCCCGATGCCATTGTCATCGTTTCGCAGGGGGATGGCGATTTGGCTTCGATTGGGCTTTTGGAGGCGATCCATGCTGCCAATCGTGGCGAAAATCTGACCGTATTCTTTATGAATAATGCTAATTTTGCCATGACCGGCGGCCAGATGGCACCAACGACGCTCGTCGGGCAGAAGACTTCGACCTCTCCCGAAGGACGTCGTATTTCTGAACATGGCGAGCCCATCCGAATGTGTGAACTGCTCAACACATTGGAGGGACCTGCCTTTATTGCACGCGTCGCCATCGGCAGTGAAAGACAGATTCTGGATGCACAGCGCACAATCTGTAAGGCCATCGAAAATCAGATACAGGGCAAAGGGTATAGCTTTGTCGAAATCCTCTCTCCGTGTCCGTCGAACTGGCATTGTACGCCCGAAGAAGCGCGGGATCGTACAGCAAATGAGATGACTGCTGTGTTCCCGCTTGGGGTGTTTCGGGATGTCTCAAAAGAAGCGATTTTGGGCGAACGGCTAAGGCCTGTTCCCTATGACCCGGCGATGGTATCGGTTCCGTACGAAGCGCTTGCAAAGCCGATGCATTTGCCAGAAAATGCGCCGTTCTGTCTCGATGGATTGACTTCGATATGCTGTGCAGGATTTGGGGGGCAGGGCGTGCTGACGCTCGGGAAGATCATGGCCAGGCTGGCTTTGGCCTCTCACCTTGAAGTGACATGGATCCCCTCCTATGGGCCTGAAATGCGGGGCGGAACCGCCAACTGCTTTGTACGCATGGATCGCCATTCCATTAGTTCACCTGTTGTGGAAGTGCCCGACGTGGTGATCGCTCTAAATCAACCGGCACTCGATGTTTTTGGCAGTCGCGTGGCACAAACTGGTATCGTTCTTTATGACAGTGATTCTGCTCAGCCAAAGAATGCACAAAAACATCAGATCGGCATCCCCGCAATATCACTTGCCAATGCATGCGAATCTCCAAGAAGTGCCAATCTCGTTTTGCTCGGTGCATGGCTCAAATGGATGTCGGCCAATACCGAAGCCGTCCGTCAGGTGCTTGAAGAACGACTCGCACCAAATCAGATGGCTGCAGTTTGGGCAGGCATGGATGCTTTTTAAAATGCGGAATGCGGAATGCGGAATGACTCAGGCATTCTTAATGTTTCTCTAAAGTCCGGTATGTAAATCGATATCTTTTATTTGGGGGTATCGCTCTATACTCCAAGCTCTATGCCAGAATGGGCGTTCCAAATGCAAAGCTCCCCACACTTGTACAACAAGTCCAAGAACAAAAACCTTTATTTATTTTCAAATTCCTTATATCACGCCGCAAATCTGGGGGATTGCGTTTGGGGGATTGCATTTTTTGAATGAAAATGGATTTGATTTCAAATGGATAAAGAGCAACAATCGCAGGAAACTGCCCTGACAAATGAGAATGAACAGCCCGTGGGCGATGGCTCGCCGAAGGGCGGGGAACCGAGTTCGGTCTACCTGAAAGAGCTCGAGACAATGGAAGAAGGCGACAATGGCACGGAAAATAGCGACGATGCATCGCATGTGCGCGTAATAGAGGACGGCGATCGGGTTTTCTATATCGTCGGCACGGCGCACGTCAGCGATAAAAGCCGCAAGGAAGTCGCTGATCTTATCGAGAGGATCAAGCCGGACAAAGTCTGTATCGAACTCGATCAGGAGCGGTACGATAGTTTTTACGACACCGATCGCTGGAAAAAACTCGACATTTTTGAAGTCATTAAAAAGGGAAAATTCCTTTATTTGTTGGCGAATCTGGCGATTTCTGCCTACCAGCGCAAGATGGGAGCAAAACTTGGCGTCAAACCTGGGGCTGAATTGATCGGGGCTGCAGAGGTGGCCAAAGCCAACGGTGCCGAAATTGTGCTCATCGACAGGAATATCCACATTACGCTCAAGCGCGTATGGGGAAATCTTGGATTTCTGACCAAATGCAACCTGCTGGGGACGATTGTCGAATCGCTTTTTGAAGGCAAGGACAGCTCGAAAGAAGAAACCTCCGAAGATATCGAGGACCTCAAAAAAGATGAGAACATTTCGAGCATGATGGAGACTTTTGCCGAGGAGCTCCCCCAGGTTCATCTGCCGTTGATCGATGAACGCGACCGCTATCTGGTGGCCAAAATGCGCGAATGCGGCGGAAAAAACGTCGTTGCCGTCGTCGGTGCAGGGCACGTGGCTGGCATGCAGCGGTACTTTAAGACCGAAATCGACACGCAGGAACTCGACAAACTTCCCAAAAAAGGCATTTTAGTGCCCATCTTAAAATGGGCCATTCCGCTCATTATCGTGGGCGGCATCGCTTATGGTGTGTATACACGGGGATTCGACTCACTTTATGAAATGCTGACTGCCTGGATATTGCCGAATTCCGTGTTCTGCTTTTTGACGGCGGTTCTGGCATTGGCGCATCCGCTGACCATTCTGGCTTCGATCTTTGTTTCTCCGCTCACATCGACGACGCCGGTCATTGGCGCGGGCATCGTTCTTGGGTTGCTCGAAGCCTGGCTCCGCAGGCCAAAAGTTGAGGATTGCGAGGATCTCGTCAATGTGCATACCCTGAAGGGTTTTTATAAGAATCGCTTTACCCATGTCCTGATCGTGGCGGTATTGACGACATTTGGTTCTGCCGCTGGCGCCTGGATTGGGATTGCCTGGCTTTTGGCGATTCTTGGCTTGAACTGAGGTTTTGACTGGGGGCGTTGCGGGGTGGAACCCCGCATGGGGGGTAGCGGCGTATTTGTGCGGCGGCTATTTCGCTATGAGACGTGTCACGACACGTCTCATAGCGAAATACGCCTCGCCGTGCGCGTCTATTGCATACGCCGCGCAAAAAGCCGCGTAGGGGGCTCGCCCCCTTCCCATAAAATAAACAGACGCATGATGTGTGATGCGTGATATAAAAAAGTTTGTGCGTATTTTTTGGGGTTATTCCAAGGAGGACATTTTTATGCAGATTATCAGTATTGACTACGATGACAAGGCTTTTCGATGTGGTCGTATCCAGAACACGGCGAAACCGGAATTCGTCAAACTCAAGCAGTTTAATGCGGACAAAAGAGGGTTGAAATCACTCGATGACTGGATCGACGAGTGCTGCCAGAAAGACCATGCAAACATCACCATTGCTGTCATCGTCGAAGATCAGCAGGGCGCTTCGATTGCTTATCATTTCTACCAGAAGGGATGTGTCGTTTGTCCGATGACTTATCGTGGGGTTGCGCGATCGCAATGGACGTCGCGTGATCGTTGCACGGCAGCTGAAATGATCGCACGAAAAGCGGTCACGAGCAAGGAAACCTGGGCCCCCATGAACAATGCATGCCTGGCATTGCGGGAAGCCCTGATCGAACGTGAAGCTGCGCGCCTGGGGTGTTTGCAGAATCAGGAAAAAAATCAGAATTATCAACAGAATCAGGCACTCGACTTTCTTTTCCAGCTGACGCAGAATGCCTCCAATATTCTTGCGGATCGGGTGGCACAGGCAGAGAATAAGATTCACAACATTCTTGAACAGTCGCACGAGTTTAAGTCGGAACGCGATCTGCTCATGACCATTCCGAATATGAGCGAGAGTACTGCCGCGGCATTGCTGTATCTCATCGATGTCTATCAGCCCAAATCGGCGGAAAAATTTGTATCTATGCTGAATCTTCATAATGGCAAAGCGATTTCGGAAGACAATTACCGTGCGCCGGAACTTCGCATCGCCCGCAATGCTTTGTTTGAATTTTCGGCTGATGCTGAAGAATCGATGGATGAAATTAAGGCACTGGCAAGCCGTCTGGATGACAAGGCAAAATCCTACAAGACGATTGCGATCGCCATTTCCCATAAAATTGCGCGCATTGCGTTTGCGATTCTCAAAAGCAGGCGCGCCTACCATAAGGTAATGGCGCAATGACCGAAATGCCGCTGCAACCCGAGCCCATCCATGCTGTAGAGCGTGCATGGATGCGTTTTCGTGCACTCAGCACGGAATCCATGGATGATACCGTTGAGTCGGTATTTCAATATGCCCTGAGACTGGCCGGCATAAGAGAACTGGTACAGGTAAACGGGCAGCGTATATGGATGGATGGACAGCTCGAGACGTATCGGCAAAAACTTGGAGAATGCATTCGGTCTGCGGCAAAGACGCCGATAACTTTTTCGGGAGGTGAGGCACTCGAAGGGGTCGGTACGCTAGCATGGCAGGGAAGCTGGAAAAAGAAGGATATCCTTGCCATCTATCCGGAAGTCAAAACCATGCTGCAGACGATGATTTCCCAGCTGAAGGAACGGTTTGGTCAGCTCTGCAACGAAGATTTTGAGCATACGCTTGCGCAGAAAAAACTCGTTCTGGCACTCGGCGGCGGCGGTGGAACTGGATTTGTCCACCTTTGTCTGTTTCAGTACCTCGAAGAAATTGGCATTCGTCCCTCTCTCATGACGGGCACATCCATCGGGGCATTGCTCGGATTCGTCAGGGCATTGCAGGACAACTATGATGCTGCACGGGCGGTGTTGAAGCTGCCCGGACTGTGGGATTTGACCAAATGCATCCATCCCTGCTTTGGAACTGGGACGCACGGATTGATGGGATTGTGCCGCATCGATATCAGTTCCATTATTGAAAATATTTCCAAATCATGCGGATGGAGCTCAATTCCCAATCTCAATGAGCTGAAGATTCCGTTCGCATGTGTGTCCTCCGGGATTCTCTCCAACTCGGATATCGTCCATGACTTTGAACATCAGAGCCGAAATCCCTTGATGTCCCTGCTGAGGATGACGCACCTGACATGGCGTCGTGCGATGCAGCATGCCGCACAGATCGCAGAATTGATTGTGACGAGAAATGCGGTGAGTCCTGTCGTTTTTGGGGTGGATGAACTGACACGCGATATGCCGGGATGCGATGCCATTTCATTTTCGATGCTGGTTCCTGGTGTGCTGAATTACGAGCTTCCTGAATACCATTATCGAAGCCGTGAAATTTTAAACAGAATCTTCAAAATGCGGGGATTGTACCGCTTGGCAGATGGCGGCCTGGCTTCCAATGTTCCTGTTCGGGCTGCTTATACCGCTGTCCGGCAGAAACGTATTGAACATGAAAATGTCTATATTCTGGGGATGGATGTGTTTGCCCCACAGCATGGCGATGGTGTGTTTTATCCGCTGCAAAAGATAGCCAATGAAAATGCCAGAATCGATGCAGGATATGCCGATTCTTTTGTCCGCCTTAAATATCTGCTCAGCCCGATGAATCTCGTTCCATCGCTGGTTAAGATGCATTGGCTCAATGATAAGTTTAAAAAAACGTTCGCCCCCGAAATGAAGATTATTCAATATGCACTTAAACCGCTTGCGCCTTTGGAATTAGCAATGAACAATTAGCAGTTAGCAGTTAGCAGTTAGCAATGGAGGCATTCTCGATTTTATGCCTAAAGAATGGAGTTTTTAGCTTTAGAGAGTTTTTTGGAGGGACAAGCCCAATTGCTCACTGCACATTGCTAATTAAAAACAATTCCGCATTCCGCATTCCGCATTCCGCATTCCGCATTCCGCATTCCGCATTCCGCATTCCGCATTCCGCATTCCGCATTCCGCATTAATCATAGCCGCCCTTTAGTTTTGCACATCCTAAAAAAGGTATAATCCCAAATGTCCAGAATAACGTCCTTTGCAATTCATGGTTTTCTGATCTGTTTTGTCGTCTTTGCATCTCTCTTTGGAACCGAGGCTGCTGCAAAACCTGCCGTTTATGGTTTGACGGACAAGGGGGTGGTTCGGGAACAGAATGAGGACAGCATGATTCTTCTTGAAGATGCGGGTGTGTTTGTTGTCGCAGACGGCATGGGTGGGCATGCGGCAGGTGAGGTGGCAAGTGCCATGGCTGTAGAAACCATGCAGAATGTCACCAAACTTCCTGTTTGGGGCCGCTTTGATGCGATATGGAAAAATGCGCGTACCATGATGGCTTTTGCCGGATATGAAGAAGCAAACCGACAAATCATGCGAGCCTCTTTGAGCAATGCCTCGCAAAGGGGGATGGGAACGACGATGGTTTCGGCTGTGGTTTACAAGGATTCCGTCGATGTCATCAATTTGGGGGATTCGCGAGCTTACCGCATTCGCAATGGGGCCATAGAACAAATATCTCATGATCATTCCCTGGTTCAGGAATTGATCGATTCCGGGAAGTTAAAGACACCGGAAGAGATTGAAGCTTTTCCTTATAAAAATATTATCACTCAGGCTTTGGGGACTCAGCCGAAGATTCGGCCGGATATTTTTTCGAACCCCATTGTTCCCGGGGATATTTATTTGCTGTGCAGCGATGGGCTTTTTAATGAACTGACGGATGCTGAGATTTTAAAAATTATTCAGGATTCCGGAGGAAATCTCCAGAAAGCAACAGAAATACTCGTCCAGCAGGCAAATCAGCATGGCGGGAGAGATAACATTACGGTTGTGCTTATTTTATTGTGAGTTTTGGAACGGTATTGAAGAGCTTCAGAACTCGTTAAACAGAGCCAAAACTTAAGCTCTGTTTAACCACCGTGGATATGACTTGTCCGATAGCTAAAGCAATTTCATTGCTTTGAGCTTTGATTGGTCAATCCATTCTCTAAGCTCCAAGCTCTAAGCTCCAAGCTAGGATAGAAGTTATCTGTGAAAAAAATATCCACACTCGTTAAACAGAGTCAAAAATTAAGCTGAATCTGCCAGGGTTTAAGGCAGGCGGCAGGCGTGGGCGTCGAATTGAGAAAGACAGGGGTCCTGAAGTTGGACTACGTGGAATGACCGGAGCACGACATCCCGATGCCCTGGCATTGTCCAGACTTGGGAAAAAGACTGAGCCTGCGGCAGAATTGAGA
Organism: Myxococcales bacterium UBA4248; assembly: GCA_002395385.1. GTDB lineage: Bacteria > Myxococcota_A > Bradymonadia > UBA4248 > UBA4248 > UBA4248. The sequence goes on along the minus strand of DGWW01000334.1, from coordinate 4,033 downwards.
TTAAATTGCATCGATCATTAAATTCTCAGATCCAATATTTGACCCATTTCGACTTGACTGATATACAATATGAAAAGTCGTGCCCTTAGGAAACGACTTTGTTGGAGGAGAATGTGAAATTTAGTTCGGTTTTTATCACAGTATTAATGGGACTGTGTGCCTTTGCATCTGAAAGTTTTGCCCAGGATAGTGGTGGTCAGGTGGAGGAAAAACTTTATAATTTCGACGATATGCTGATAGATGGGGCATTTCGTGATCCTCAGGGAATGTTTGAACGGGCACGCGCAGAAGCGCAATTTGAAGGCGTATTGAACCTTGAGCGAAGTTTTATGTCGGGGCTTGAAGAAAATGCACAGGAGCCTTCGATGCGGCCTTAACATAAGGGAGTTTTTTGAATGAAGATCATATGTAGTGGTTGTGGTGCTAATCATTGGCTGTCTGACATGCAGCTTTCGGATGGTGGCTGCAATGTGATATGTCCGCGCTGCTCAACCAAAAATTTTGTCGATGCATCGATGATTGATCCTCAGTCTCTGGAACCACGCTGGTACTATGCAGCCAACAATGACTCTGTTGGTCCGCTTTCGACGCGTGATCTTGAGTTTACCTATCTCAATGGCCAGATAACCCTTGATTCTTACGTGTGGTGTGACGGCCTTTCGGATTGGATGGCTTTGGGTGATGTTCCTGAGTTTAGTTATTTGCAATCACCGATTCAGGGAACACCTTATGGCAGTGATGAGGCTACGCGCGTTGCGGGTGGCGGAAATGTAGGAGGCTTCCCGTCCTATCAGGCCCCGATGGCTTATGGCGGCGAAGAAACTCAGGCACTCGATATCTCGGAGGAACAGCGCCAGAGCTTTGCCAATGCAAGGCCCCGCGGTAAATACAGCGCATTTGGCGGTGGCGCTTCGGGCGGCATCGTCGGCATGGATGGTCAGGCTGCACAGGATGATGAGCCCGTTTTCGGAGATATGGCGGATGCGCCTTCTGCATCGAATGCAGCCAATGATATGGTCGGTGCCCGCAGTGAAAATTCCGTTCTCTTCAGTTTGAGCAGCCTGCAGGCTGTGAGCGCAAGCTCTGCTCCCGATACGTCAGCTCCGGTCGCTGGCGGAAGCGGCGGCGGTGCCGGACTCATTGATGTCAAAGCACTGGCCGCTTCTCCTGCTGTTGCACGCAGACGCACCAATGAAGTGATTGACAGCTTTAACGGTGGAGCGGCTGTGCCGATGGCAACCGTTTTGCCTCTGGGAACCAAAAAAGATAACACAAAACTCTACATTGCTTTGGCCATTGCATCGGCCATTATCATTGCACTTATCGTCGCCTTCGTTATGATTTTGAGTGATGATAAGGAAGAACCCATGGCACGTCAGTCTGCAAAACTCAATGAGGCCGTCGATCAAAATCTCGGCATAGAGGCTGACGTCGTCGCTGCCAACGAAAAAGCTAAGAAAGAAGCCGAAGAAAAGAAAGCTGCTGAAGAAAAGGCCAAAAAAGAAGCCGAAGAAGCTGAAGCCAAGAAAGCCGAGGAAGAAAAGAAAGCCGAGGAAGCCAAAAAAGCCGAAGAAGAAAAGAAGGCCGAAGAAGAAAAGAAGGCCGATGATGATTCCGGAAGCAAGAAATCTGATAAAAAGGACAGCAAAAAGAAGGCAGATAAAAAAGCTCCTGAATCTCCAAAAGCTGAGGCAAAACCAGCGGAACCTAAGAAAACTGAGCAGAAGAAGGCCGAACCCAAGGCCGAGCCTGCCCCCGCCCCTGCAGCCTCTGAAGGCCTCAGCAAAAACGATATCTCGGCTGCCTTCCGTTCGGCAGGCGCACAGATCCGCACTTGTGCAAGAAGCTCTCAGGTCAAGGGCACGATGAAGGTTGCCTTTACCATCAAAGGCGATGGCCGCGTTGCCGGTGCCAAATGTGTATCGCCCGAATTCATGTCTTCGCCTGCTGCAACTTGTGTCGTCAAGGTCATCAGCGGCATGAAATTCAAGGCAACTGGCAAGGATACACCGGTGAACAATTATCCTGTTCAAATTCAGTAATCATTCTCAGTTTCACAATAAAAGCGCATTCCTTCGGGAATGCGTTTTTTTTTTGCGCAGCTTTTTGCCATGAAGGCAAATACGCTGCGCCTGGCGTTTGCTATTGCCTCATGGCAATACGCAACGCCGTTCGTGTGCACAAATGCATTCCCATTACGAGGATGCACTGCCTGCTTTTTAAAGAATTGTGCACTGCGCATTGTATGCCTATACATTGCGATTGGTTGCACACGTGAGGCTTGTTGGACCCTGTTGGAGAAAGAATGGATAATCTCGGGTGAATGATATTACTAATTTCTAACAATTCTTGGGAGTTTGCGCTAATATCATAATGGTGGTACATCCCATACTGGATGTTTATGGAGAAAACGCCCCGATGAGATGTCAATATGGATTTTAACGAACAAGATGCCAGCATTTACCCCAATGGGACAATAATTGCACAGCGCTACGAAATTACCTCATTTTTGGCGCAGGGTGGAATGGCACAGGTCTATGTTGCCAAACAGCAGCAAATAGACAGGCCTGTCGCGTTAAAAGTTCTTTCTCCGGCTTTTTCGATGAATTCCGGCGTTGTCATGCGGTTCTTTCGGGAAGCTCATGTCGTCGGCCAGCTTCAGCATCCCAACACGATCCATATTTTCGATATGGGGGAGACTCCCGATAATCGTCTTTTTATTGCCATGGAATTGCTCGATGGCGAGGAATTGAGCGAGCGTATCAAGCGTGGGCCGATTTCTCTGGCAGAAATGTTTCCAATTGTCAAACAGGTGGCAGGAAGCCTGTCAGAGGCGCATCAAAAGGGCATTATTCATCGGGACCTGAAACCTGATAATATCTTTTTGACAAAACTCAATGTCGTTAAAGTCCTTGATTTTGGTATCGCAAAATTAAATGGTGACGATGAACTTGATAAACATGAAAGAAAATTAACCAAAGCCGGTACAGCCCCTGGAACGCCAGAATATATGAGCCCGGAACAGGCTCGCGGTAAAGATTTGGATGCTCGCAGTGATCTTTATTCCCTCGGCATCGTAATGTACGAGATGTTGTGCGGTCATCCTCCATTTGAAGAATCGACCTATTTGGGGACAGTACTTTTGCAGGTGCAGGCACCGCCGCCGCCATTGCCCGAGTCGATTCCTGCTCCTTTGAGTCATTATATTATTGATCGTTTGTTGGCCAAAGATCCCAACTGTCGTCCTGCAAATGCCGAAATTTTTATTCAGGAACTGGATGAGCTGGCTGTTAAACTCAAGCTGGTTAAAAGCGATAAAGAAGAGGAAGAACAACTTTCAAGAGCCAAAGCTGAAATCGAAATGCTCAAGAGCCAGCTGGCTCAGACAAAACTTGAACTTCTGCGATCTGGTGATTGCAACGTACTGAGTGAAAGTATCCTTGCTGCAGGGGCACCTTCGCTGGATCTTCCCAGAATCGATCCGCCTTCGTTAAAGGTAGATAATCCGTCAAATACATTTCCCGCGACACCAAGTGTTCCCAATATGCCCAAAATTCCAACGGCAGCGGGAAACATGCAGTCGGGCTTGATGACGAATTCATCTCAGATGGCAGGAAACTGGCGAGGGGCTCAGATGCGCTCTGGTGTGATGCCCGCGATGCCTCAGGCCGGCCCTGCTGCCTTACAACAAATGCGCTCCGGTGTGATGCCCGCGATGCCTCCGGCTGGTCCCGCCGCCTTACAGCAAATGCGCTCCGGTGTGATGCCCGCGATGCCTCAGGCCGGTCCGGCTGCATTGCAGCAACAAATGCGCTCCGGTGTGATGCCCGCGATGCCTCAGGCCGGTCCGGCTGCATTGCAGCAACAAATGCGTTCGGGCGTGCAGTCTGCTGTGCTGCAAAATAATAATATGATGTCGGGGATGCCTCCGGTTCAGCAGAATAACGTGATACCAGGGGCCTCACAGATGCAGTCGGGGGTGATGCCTGCTATGTCACCGCAAATGCAATCCGGTGCGTTTCCTCAGCCAATG
>DGWW01000004.1 GCA_002395385.1 Myxococcales bacterium UBA4248 | reverse complement strand
TCGAGAGATAAGTTGGCTGGGGTCACGAAAAGTGATAAAAAACATTAATAATGATTGTGGATTCCAAAGGTCTCAGACCTTTGGCGGGGTCCGGGGCAGAGCCCCGGCTGAGTTGTAACCATTGATCTTTGCTCATTCTATACCATCTTGTAATTCCAAGATTTCACGCTATACTACTCAGCGATTGTGTATGCCCTTATTTCTGCACTAAAAGGAGTTCATCATGCGTACATTTAAAATGTTCTTGTTTGCCGCAGCAGTCGCCTGTTTTGCCTCGGGTTGCTCCGATTCAGATTCGAATGATAATCCCACCCCGGGCAATTCCAAAGCTGCCGTCGATGTCCAGATGACCGAAGCTGCGCTCACGGCTGCCGACGTCCCCGCAGTCAATGCCGACGATGCCAAAGACTGGGGCGAAAATCTCAATGAATTCGGCTTCGATTTCATGCACAAACTTGGCGAGTCTTCCAATCTCGTTTTCTCGCCATTCTCGCTACATTCGGCCCTGAGCATGACCGCATGCGGTGCCGGTGGCGACACGCTCAAAGAAATGGCCGAAGTCCTCAACGTCAGCGAAGATGTCAACGAAATCGCCAAAGAAAACGGCGCCATGCGCCTCAACCTGCGCTACGACGGCCAGACCGACGGCAGCAAATTCGAAATCGCCAACCGCATCTGGGTCGATCAAACAGCCGAAGTCGTGCCGACGTTCAAAACACTCATGAACGACCAATTCAAGGCACCCCTGCAAATCGTCGATTTCGTCAACTATGCCTCCGATGTAATCGGCATCATCAACGAATGGGTCAGCAACATCACCAATAAAATGATCAAAAATCTCCTGACCCCACAGGATGTCAACAGCACTACACAGATGGTGCTCGTCAATGCCATCCATTTCGACGGCGAATGGAAATATAAATTTGAAAAGGAAAAAACGTACGACAAAGATTTTCTCGCCAATGGCAAAGACAAAATAACCGTACAGATGATGAACCAGTCCGCACTCGTCGGCTATTACGAAAATAGCGACTACAAAGCGATCGTCATGCCCTACAAAGGCGACAAATTCTCGATGATCTTCATCCTGCCCAACGAAAATGACGGACTCCCCAAAGTCGCCACCAATCTCGGTCAGGGCGACATCTCTAAAATTGTGTCAGAATCCACACAAAACGACACCATTAAAGTTTCACTCCCCAAATTCAAAATCGAATCCAAGTTGGATCAAACCACAGACACCCTCATAGCACAGGGCATTAAACAGGCCTTTACGGGGTCTGCCAACTTTAGCCAAATGATCTCCAATTTCGACGTACACATCAGCAAAGTCATCCACAAAGCAGTCATCGAAGTCGACGAAGAAGGCACCAAAGCTGCCGCCGCAACCGCCGTTGCGATTGCAAAGAATGGTGCGGATTTCAATGAAAAATCGTTTATCGCCGATCATCCCTTTGCTTTCGCGCTCATCCACAACGCATCGAACGGCATCCTCTTTGCTGGCCAGTACGTCGGCAAATAATATAACAATCAAGATACGCCTGCCAATCCTCGGGATTGCGGCTTTTTAGGCAGAATTGGAGTCCCACTCCGGTTCTGCCTTTATTTATGCACTCGCCTTGTGGCGTTTTGCAAACGCCCCTACGGCTCGCCATCGGCCTATGCGCGGTGCGCATACGGCCTTTGCATCCCTGCTATGGCGCCAGGCGCCATAGCAGGGATTTCACTCGATTATACTTGCAAATCGGGTAATACACCGATATTAAGTCCAAAATTGGAGCACCACTCCAATTCTGCCCCAAAATATCTGAGCCAACGAATAATGCAGTACATCGAACGCCACATCGAACAACTTTTGCTCGAAATGCTCGGGCAATTTAAAGTCGTACTTGTCACAGGACCGCGCCAGGTCGGCAAGAGTACCCTGATCTCGCATGCCCTTCCCCATTACGAATATGTCACGCTCGATGACATGAATGAGCTCGAAATCGCCAGAACAGATCCCGGCCTCTTCTTCAAAAATCACAAGCTTCCATTGGTCATCGACGAAGTTCAGTATGCACCAGAATTATTCCGACAAATCAAGCTCATCTGTGACCGCTCAGAAGCCAGAGGTCAGATATGCCTGACAGGCTCACAAACATATCTTCTCATGCAAGACGTGAGCGAATCACTCGCCGGTCGCATCGGGATTCTCGAAATGCAGGGATTGAGCCTTCGCGAGATTTATAAAATTCCATTTTATAAACCATTTATCCCAAGCAGTAATTATATTGAACAGAGAAAAGAATATAAACCGACAGTACTGGAAATATGGCATCACATTTTTAGAGGTTCCATGCCTGCCCTATGGGATTCAAAAGCCAGCTGGGCGTTGTTTTATCGTTCATACATTCAGTCATACATCGAGCGAGATGTAAGAAATATAATGAATATCAAAGATATTCATGTTTTTTATAAATTTATGGTCGCGCTGGCATCGCGCACCGGCATGCTGTTTAATGCCCAGGATATCGCCAATTCTATAGATGTAACCCTTAAAACGATACAAAGCTGGGTATCCATATTGGAAGCGTCCGGTATTATCTTTTTTCTCCATCCCTACGAAAACAACATTCTCAAGCGTACCATCAAAAAAAGCAAAATTTACTTTTATGACACGGGGCTCGTCTGCTATCTCGTTGGCTGGGAAAACGAAACTGTGGCCCAAAATGGTGCCATGTCAGGCGCGTTGCTCGAAACTTTTATCATCAGTGAAATTGCCAAAACCCACCTGAACAGTGGCCGTGATATCCGTTCGCTCTATTATTACCGGGACAGAAACCAAAAAGAAATTGACCTAATCATTCTCAAAGCAGATCAGCTCTATCCTGTCGAAATCAAATCGACGACGCATCCCAAATCCGAAATGGCTAAAAATTTCTCAGTCCTCAAAGATACGGACAGCGTGCACATCCAGACCGGCACCATCTTATGCCGGATCGACCGTCCCTATCTGCTCAGCGACTCTTTGCAGGCGCTTCCCATCGAGTATATCTGATTTCACAATGCGCTCGCCTTGTGGCGTTTTGCAAACGCCACTACGGCTCACCTGCGGCCTATGCGCGATGCGCATACGGCCTTTGCATCCCTGCTATGGCGCCAGGCGCCATA
>DGWW01000298.1 GCA_002395385.1 Myxococcales bacterium UBA4248 | reverse complement strand
CTCACATGAATTAACGCGAAGGCCGTTAGGCCTGAGCAAATCCGTTTGTAAAAAACTCGAAGGAACAGCAGATATGGCAACAAAACTCGCAGATCAAATCGACGGTTTTCTTTCGGCATTGCGCTTAAAAGGCTACTCGCCATGCACGATCGAATCGTACGCCCTGGATTTGAGCCAGTTGGTGCAGTATTTTGAAGAACAAGGCGAAGGGGATATCTGCGTCGAGACGCTGACGCGACAGCGCATGCGTTCATGGCTCGCCGATGCCCTGGGGGATCAGAAACCGGCGTCGAGGGCGCGCAAAATTTCGGCGGTACGGTCGCTGATTCATTATTTGATCAGGCAGGAAACCATTGAAAAAAGTCCCTTCGAAAATCTGCAGAACCCCAAAATTCCCAAGCAGATTCGGCCGACTTATACGGTGGATCAAATCAATGTCTTGCTCGAAATACCTGCGAATGCGGATGCGTTGACGATTCGGGATTTGACGGCGTTTGAGCTTATGTATTCGAGCGGCTTGCGCGTGAGTGAACTCGTGAGTGTCGATATCGATTCGTTCGATTTTATCGAGGGATGGATTCGCGTTTTGGGAAAGGGTAACAAAGAGCGCGAGATTCCTGTGACGACGACGGCAATCGACTTGATCGGGCGCTATCTGGCCGAGGCACGCCCGAAGCTGGTATCTAAAGAGGGGTATCAGGATGATCAGGCGCTTTTATTAAATTCACGGGGCGGACGCATTACGGCGCGCAGCATTCGAAGGCTTTTGCACGAAGAGGAGCTCGAAAAGGGGCTGAGTGCAGATGTTTCCCCGCATGGTTTGCGGCATGCCTTTGCGACGCATCTGCTCGAAGCCGGAGCCGATATGCGTGCCATTCAGGATATGCTTGGGCATGCGCGACTCTCGACGACGGCTAGATATACACACAATCAGTACGACCGTCTTGTGAAGGTCTATGACAGTGCACACCCGAGAGCACATATTGGGAGGAATGAATGATTGAGAATTATTATTCAGCCGCCTATCTTATTTTTTAACAAACGGATTTGTTCGCATCTAACGATGCTCACATTTTTTATGCGAATGTTAGCAGTTTGGCATGAGGTGAGGCTGAATTCAAAACAAATACTTTAGAAAGATGGAGTAGGGGACCCATCGAGAGTTCAGTTGGGAAAGTTTACGAAATTTGATGCAAAAATACAAAATAATTGTGGATTCCAAAGGGGCTGAAATGAGCACCGTCCAGTGAGCAGTGTGAATTGAGGGCACCGAGAGCAAATCAAAAGCGGGAGTTGGAGCACCGATAGATGCGGGAAACGAAGTGGATTTGATATTGCGAATGGCAAGAGCCCTTTGGTGGAGTCCGGGGTAGCGCTCCGGCAGAATAGCATCGATTGAGAATGGAGAATGGTTGATTATTAATGGATAATAGAAGGCGTTGTTTGTTAAGATAATGCGATAGGATTAGTACTGTTTACAGGGAAGTGGAGTGACATCAAGAAGTCCCATTTCACGTTTAAATCCGGAGATGCGTGCATTGAGGTCGGAGAGCAGGTAGTATTGGTTACCACCTATATTTCTGATGGGAACGGAGCGTCCAATAAGAGCATAAGCATCAGCATGCATATCATAGGAGCAAAAAGCATCGCCTTCTGAGAAGCCGGCTACAGGCTTATTAATTAAAGACATATTACCGAGAGAAGCGACTATGTTTGAAGGTCTGGCCAAATCACCTTTAAGCCGGCTACTCTCATCAGTATCATTAGGAATCGTTTTATTCATGCCGGAAAAGGGGGCTACATCATTTGGATAATACCATTTGACAGAAGACCCCGCACCACTAATTGCAGCTTGCAACTGGTTTTCATCAGCTGCATTCATAACAGCTTGTACAGCGTTTTGTGCTGCTTCGGCAGCAGCGATTTGTGCGTCCTGAGCAGCTCGTGTGTTAATGTAAATTCCGGCAGAATGTGCTCCTTGTGCAGCCTGGCGATTATATGAAAATCCGCTGACTTGTCGCAAATCATTTTGAGTTGTACGCAAAGAAACAATTGCAATAGAGGTCACAGCCAAGATAATGAGCATGACAATAACCAGTGAGATACCTTTTGAATTGATGTATATATTCATATACTGATTCCTGTTAATTATTGTTGTGAATTGTATGTTGATTGTCAGAACTCGCATCATTTGGTGTCTTAAGCATGGCAATACCCTGAATATGCTCGAATGGTTTATTGTTTGAAAACTTTGGTTGAACGATATTTGCATTTTCTGTGTGAGCAGACTGGGAAATACGATTACCTGTTGCTCCGATCATATAATAAAATCCACGTAATTGATTGATTTTCATGGTTTGAACGGTGCTATTAAGTATATTATTTGAATTGTGTGGTTGAAAAATTACACCATTGCTTTGAGTAATATAATTTAAGTTTTCTCCAAAGGGAAGTAGTTCAAAATATTCAAGATTATTGATTAGAGTATTGCATGTTGATACGTTAATATTATCTTCTGTTGGTTGGGACATACTGTTATTGTAGCAACGTTGTAATGAATATTTTCCGCTATTCTTTATTATGCGATATGTAATAACTACTACGGGATATGCGGCTAAATCTTTCAAACCAGTAATTGGGGAGTATCCGAAAAGTAGATTATTTGATAAATTGGCTTTACTTATCTCGAGTTTGTAATCGTTGATCTCTGTTTTGGAAGTTATGGGGAAAAGAACCGAAGTTCCCGAGGGTGCTGTGATAAAGACTGCAGAAGCATAAGTAAAAGCTTTTTGAAATGCACTTTTAAAGCTATTGTTGGTTGCTTGTTGATGTGTGGGAGCAACTTCATTTACGGTTGCAACTTCATGTGCGGTAAGAGGTATTTGTAGGGATTGCTCAAAAGAAATAGTAATTGTTGAACCCCCATCAATGCTTGAATTTATTAGAAAACCGTCTTCAAAGTCAGTTAAATCTGCAATCATGGAAAATTCCGAAAAGCGTCTTGTGACTGTGTCAGGTGCAACAGGATTTTCGGTTTTAATCCAGGTTCGAATGGCTCGTATATTGGCAGCATCATTTGAATTTTCATCATCCATGTGAATGTGATATCCAATTCTCGACAAATCACGTTGTAAAATGAGTTCGGCATTGCGGAGATTGGATTCTAGAATACGTCTTTCATCTTCATCTTTAAAGCTATTAGTCGAATTGGTGATGAGTGTGTAGGCTGCAATGACAACAATGGATGTAATGAGTGTTGCAGCCATGAGTTCTATGAGAGAGAAACCACGTTGTTTCATATCATCTCCACAATTATTTTCTTAAGGCAAAAGGGATACTAACAAAATCACATTTTGAACTGAACTTATCATTATTGCGTTTATCCATAGCTGTAATGCGATTTGCATCGAGACATTCTTTACTGGAAGTACGATCCCAGATTACACGGATAGATCCACGTAAAAATTCACTACGTGAATACTCTGCAGTTTCGGGCAGAACATAGTAAGAAAGTGCAAATTGGGTATCGGGCATGTTGTTGTTAGCTATCTTGTCTGTGGCACCATTTACATTAAAAATAAAATCAGTCGGCGTAAACCATCCACCTTCTGTAGCTTTACTCTGGATTTTTTTTAGAATACTGTTGTTACTATCCGGAAGATTCCAATTACCAGCATTAGAAGCTTGTGCTTCTAGGAGTGCCAACTGTTGTTCGGCCAAAGTCACAGCCTGAGTACGCAGATGTGCCTGGCGATTGTAGTCAATCGTTGTAAGGAGCATCGCAAGTATGCCCAGGCAGCCGATTGCCAGGATTGCTCCGGCTACCATAACTTCAATCATTGTAAAACCGCGTCGCATAAGCCTCCTCGACAAAAGGACAAACCCATTATACTCTACCAGTTTATGAGACGAATGGCAAAAACAATTAGCTATGAGCAATTAGGAACTATAACTGTTCAGCCCCTATGCTCTAATCTAAAGGAATGAAGCTGAGTCAACCCATGCAGAAGGCAGTAGGCAGAAGGCATCAGAAAGAATTCTTTGGGAAATGGTATGATTTCTAAAAAGACATTCCTTTGCGTCTGAACTACTTGTGCCTCACGCCTACTGCCTACTGCCTTGTAAGGGGGCAATCTCTAAGCTTAGAAAGGGCATACGTGCTGAGTATTAAGTTGGGACTAGCAAGTGATATTCCCAATGTGTTTTGAAACGTCGGATGTTCCCAAAACATTACTCGTGTTCATGGTGATGGTGTCCCAGTGCCGTTTCGAAGAGATGGCGCGGCCCCATCCTGAACATCCAGAATAATCCTGTAAAAATGAATATTAGCAGGGTTATGAGATGAACCATGTCAAATTGAGACAAAACATGGACAATCGAAGCATGCTCATGGTCATGTTGTTCGTGCTCAGTTTCATTTACATCTTCGTGTCCATGGTCATGTTGTTCGTGCTCAGTTTCGTTTACATCTTCGCGCCCATGGTCATGTTGTTCGTGCTCAGTTTCGTGTGTATGTTCATGGGGATCATGTACGGGCTCGATCGTGGTGATGTAAGCGAGTGTGTCTGATTGCCCGGATAAGTGGCGCAAACCAAGGTATGAAGCACCGGCGATGAGAGAAAGGCAGAGTATTGAGGCCGTCAGATAACGCAGTATCCATGGTTTGTCTTCGATGCGTGATGCAGCAATATCGCGTGGATGATAATCGTACAGTATTACGCATACAATGCAGAAACCTGGCAGAAGGATGCAGCATTTTTCTAACGGATGGAACAAGGAGAGCAGTGCAAATCCGGCAAAGACTGATGCAGGCAGGGACAATCCTCTTTTTGCCACCATTGTACCTGCGAGAGTAACGAGTAGGATCAAATAAGCGGCAATGGATGCAGCGTCGGGAATGTCGGTGAGCATCTCGACGACAGGGGCGAGGAAAATAGGCAAAACAGAAACGATGAGCGCAGAACCTGCGAGAATTGCCCAGCTTGATGCAGTCCAGAGCGCAAAAGATTTTTTCCGGTCACAGAGGGATTCTGGCCGACAGTGTTCACAGCATGCGAGGGGTTTGATGGCAAAATGGAAAATGATGAGGCACAGTGCGAGTGTCACCCACCAGTATGCAGCAGGAACCGGTGCAAACAGGGTACCCAGGAGGATGAGTCCCGAGAGACTAAGAAAATGGCAATTGCCATTAAAAGCCGCAGGCAGCGGCTGTGGATCGAGGTAGGCAGTTGCTTTGTGGCCAAATTCGGAGAGTTTTTTTTGTCTGCAATGAGAAAGCCAATAGCCGAGTCCGGCCAGCCCCAGTCCGGCGCACCAAAGTGGGGCAGCCTGTGCCAGATAAGTTATCCATATATCGAGTACAGAACCGTGATCGTGTCCGCTCTCTGGAGCAATCCACTCGACGATGGCCAGTGTGACAAACCCGGCAAGTGCACCGATCCCTTTTGGCCAATGCGATTCATTGTGGCCTTCGATGGCTACGTTATGCAGAATGATGTGGAGCAGTGCTCCTGCGATGATGCCCTGAATAATGTAGAGAATGGCAAGACCTGCGCCGGGAAGAGCGAAGTGTCCGAGCAGAAAGCCGATGAGCGTAGAGATGGCAAAAGCAATTACGATTGCCCAGGTTTTTTTTAATCCAATCTGCGGGACGAGGACGAGACTGAGGAAAATGCCGACCGGCAGTCGGTGAAAGAGCACCCCCAGACCGAGCATTTGTCCCATATCGGTCTGTGTTCCCGACATAGAAAGTCCGATGCCGTCGAGGAGTGTATGGATGATGATGCCAACGAAGACAATGATGAGCAGAATGCCGTTGGTTTTGTGTTCATGTTCATCGCTGTTGTGCTGAAGGTGGTGTAGTAACGTGGGGATACCGATGCCGATGAGTACGGCAATGACACCCGGAATACCGCCGTTTTCTGCGCTATGCGGAATGAGGTGCAGCAGCGTGAGTCCGAGCAGTGCAATGAGCGCAAAGGCATCAAAAAACGAGAGCAGTGAGGCGTTTTTTTTGATGACCGGATAGATGCAGACACCGGAAAAGAGGGCTAATATACTAAGGATAAGAGGAAGCATGAATTTGAATCTATAATAATGATACAGCGGTCAAGACAGTGCGCGTGGTGCGTCTGTCGTACAGTAGCCTACACCATTGCTATTTCTTTTGAAATTTAAAAGAGACAATCTGAGATTTGGTTTGTTCACGTGCTATCGGCTTTGCCGATACGCCCTGTGTGCATGCCTATTGCTGACGCAATACGGCATGCAACTCTGTTTTGTGGCGTCACACTGCAGCCTGCGAATCGCAGCGGCATGGCCGCAAGATGAGCACAAAACGCGCGTATTGCGCAGCAAAAGCGCGGTTCCGGAGCCGTATGCGCAGCAAAGGCGCAGGTGAAAAAATAAAAATTGAATTTTCATAGACGCGTCAATCGATTAGAATGCAGTTGTGTCGTATATGGAGGGCACTCATGGCAAAAGTCAATGCTTCGAAAGTAAAATCAACTGCAGCAATGGCTGGAATTCGCAAGCCGCCACCTCCGGCAGTTATGCGTGCGCCCAAGCCGAGTCAGGCCAAACAGGCAGCCAAGGCGATGGCAAAGAGCCGCATTAAGATGATGATTCGTGTGCTTGTCATAGGGCTGATAGTTGGTGCCATTGCTCTGATTGTCTATTTTGTAAAGTTTCATGGCAGGCAGCCCAAAGATGCATTCAATACGGCGATAGAGTATGCCTACAAGGACAATGTCGTAAAGTTCAGCGGTATGTTTACAGAGGCTTCTGTCATGCTCGTGGAGGATAGTGAGGGCAATTCGGAAGATGTTTGGGCCCACCTGATGAATGAGGTGTCCCCCTCTCAGAAACCCAAGGTATTAAGCGAGAATATAACGGAACAAAGTGGCGTCAAATCGGCAGTTCTGACCGTCAAGATCGATGGTGAGGATCGTACGATTCACATGCTTCAGGAAGACGGATCCTGGAAGATTAACCTCAATGTGGCGCTCGATCCGCGCAAGATCAAGCTTCCCGATGATATCCCGCCGGAATATGTCGAGAATTTTGAGGTGTCGGACAAACCCGAGGCATGGTGGGATTACATCGATGAGGACGAGAAAGAAAGTTCTCAGGGGGCATCCAAATCCAAGAAGAAATCCGGAGGATTCTTTAGCAAATTCAGGCTGTTTTAGATGGAAACGCTTCATCGGCTGATGTATTTTGGGACTGTTCGCGATCTCATACAAAACCGTTTTATCGAAATAGAGACAGAATGCGGCTATTTTCACGATGAGGCTCACAAGGGGATTGCTGTCAATCGCATGCTCCCCATCGAAGGGCTTCCTGCAAAGGTGCATGGCGAAATGATTCGCCAGGGCATTCGTCATTCGGGGAATGTCTACTATTTGCCGCAATGCCGGGGCTGCCAGTCCTGTATTTCGATGCGCATCCCGGTAGATTCGTTTAAACCCAAGAAACACCAGCGCCGAATATGGAACAAAAATCGCGATGTTTACTGGGAACTGGGCTCCCTCGAACTGACAGAGGAGAAGTGTATTCTCTACAAAAAATATATACAAACTCGCCATTCTGGATCGGTTCAGCAAGGGAATGCGCACGAACTCAAGCGTTTTTTGTATCACCGCTCCGAATCCTCTGCAGAACTGCGGTTTTATTTGCATGAACAGCTCATTGCTGTGACGATTATCGATTATCTGCCGGGCGATTATTTTTCGAGTGTATATCACTATTTTGACCCGGATTATTCCGATCGTTCTCTGGGGACGTTTTCGATCCTTGCCGAAATCGAGTTCTGCAAGCAGCAGAAGATTCCCTACGATTACCTTGGATATTGGGTGCCGGGCTGTCCCAAGATGCAGTACAAGGCGATGTTCGAGCCATTTGAAGTGCTCAAAGATGGGAAATGGATCGCGCGGTCGTGAGCCTATACGATTTGGCTTTGTACGGCCACTGTGTTGATCATCGCTTTGAGTTTTGAGCTTTTAGAATTCAGCCACTAACTCCAAGCAATAAGCTCAAATATCAGAGCGTATCAACACTCTTTGTCATACGAAGTCTACTATTTTAAAGCGAGATAGAGCGGGTCATTTTCGAAGTCAAAGTCGTCACCAGAACGATATTTGCCGAGGATTTCTCGGGATTTTTCGGCAAGTCGGTGTCTGACTTCGCGGCGCTCGCCCTTGGCACGGCCAATGTACATTTGGTCATAAGATGTCGTCTGGTGGCGCATCCATGCGATGAGTGCAGCTTCGGCGCGTTGCTCAATGGGAATGAGCTTGGTTCGTGCGACGGTTCCACTGCCGACGGGCGTGGCATGTGCGGCGACCGCATGCGCCAGCTTTTGAGCGAGTGTGTGCCAGCGTGGGGCGAAATCAAGAAATTGCAGGATGGCCTGTTCAAAATCTTCGGCGTATGCTTCTTCCTTTTTTGCGCGATATTCACGTCCGGACTCTAATTTTTTCTGGTATTTGGGATCGGCACGTTCTGCGGTAATTTTTGCTTTTATTTCGGTGAGAGCGTTTTGGGGCACGCAGAGTCCGCAGCTGGATATTTTGTTTTTATATTTTGTCAACACCAGCCAGTATTCGCCTGTCGCTTTGAGTCGTCGCGTAAGCAGCGCGTCGCCCGAGGGGACGAATTCCCAGTCTTTTGGAAGTTCGAGAATATCATTCTCATGGCGATAATGTTTTTTACCGACGGCCCAGACTTTGAATTCTTCTTTCGATGGTTGTGATGTCATGGGATCATACTTATGAAGGTATATTGTATAAAAAATTATTGCGGCGTATCGCAGATAGCCGCAATCGCTGGGCGTATCGCAGATAGCCCGCGTCCATCATTATAAACGATTAAATTGTTTATGTATAGGCTGGTCGTTACGACTCAGCCACCTGATGTTACGACTCAGCCGCCAGGCTTGTATGTTTTAACAAACGGATT
>DGWW01000014.1 GCA_002395385.1 Myxococcales bacterium UBA4248 | reverse complement strand
GGGAGCAGAATAGTATTTTTTTCATCTGCAGAATCGCCGTCAGTACATCCGTTGAGCAGTAAACAAGCCATGATGGTTGTGAAAGCCCATTTTCGCATATTCATTTGATTCTCTCCGGGAGTCGCACGCGCAAGCGCCGAAATCAGAAAAGATGCGTGGGTGTATGGGGGAACCCCATAGCCCACGCGAAAAAAGGGCGTATCGAGCAGCAGAGACGTTCGTCCGAACGTCTCTGGCGAGATAGCCCGAAAACAAATTCAATATATATTAATAGGTGTATTCAAAATCGCGAATGACTGCCATGTGTTGCATGTTGGTCGAGCCTGAATCCCCTTGTTCTGCGGGGGGAACATAATCGAGTTCGGTACCGGATCCGACTTTATATTTATAATAAACGCGGGTATCAAAGACGTGCCCGTTTTTATAAGCATTGGCGCCGGTATGAACGCCTATTTCGACGGGCACTTCGTATTTGCACCAGTCCGGACTGCACATGAGATAATCGTAAGGGGAGTTTCGATTGGTGTTGGTATTGTCATTGCCATTTTGATCGACTGGATAGGGACCGGCTGTCGTAAATATATCGGACATATAATCCTGAGTGACGGTGCGGTCCTTGGTGTTAAAGTCGCCGCCGATCATGACGAAATACTGGCTTCCCTGTTTGGCGTCTTCTTCGATCTTGGATTTGATCTTATCGATAAGTACGGGCATTTCTTTGGCATGTTTATCGGTGCTCAGATGGACGCTGACCAAAAGCAGTTCTTTGGGGCCAGGCAAATCGACGACAGCCCAATCCCACTTGCGATTGTTGATGATGTTCGAATCCCATGCGCCGCTGCTCAGAATGGGATAGCGGGAAATGACGCCGTTAGGAATCGAACCTGTCCCCCGCGAGAAATAGAAATCAGGGCCGAATGCGGTGTTGACGAGCTTTTGTGCAGTGGTGTCCGAATCCTCGGTATTATTCCAGTTGAATTCCTGGATGAGGACAATATCGGGGGCAGCCGCTTTGAAGATGCGCACGCCATGCCCCGGAGAATAGGCCTGGAAGTTGCCCGATGAAATATTGGCAGCCATGATGCGCAGATGAATCTTGGTATCGGAATGGGCATCGCTGTCTTTGGCATGCACCGTTACGGGCTGGATGCTATAATTGTCAAAACGCGGATCCTCGCTTGTAACCTTAAAATTAATTTTAAAATCCTGTGTGCCATCCTCGATTTTATCGATGACGCCGCTGACAGAGATGGTTTGAATCGTTTCCCAATTCTTTTCGGTAAACGTGAGCGTAGCGGGCTTGAGGACGCCTTCGGTCGTGTCGGACGAGGTCGCTGTAATCGTGACATCTTCAATGGGTTTGGTGCCCGGTGCAATCGTTATGATGCCGGGTGCGCCGCTTTCTTCGATGGTAAGTTCCTGCGTGTTGAGTTTAAAAGAAGCAGGAATATTGGGAGGATCGTTGTCGATATTCTTGACGTTCACGCTGGTGACCGGCATCTCGTCGTATCGATTGTCGTCGCTCGAAACAGGGCCTAGTTTAATCGAATAAGCGATATCGCCATCGGGTTCGTCATCATCGAGTCCCTGCACGGAGACTGTCTGCTTTTTATCCCAATTATCGGTGGTAAAAATGAGCGACTTGGTGTTGGGCTTGCCTTCTGTCTCATCCGATGAAGCGACGGGAATGGTGACCGTGTCGGTTGGCTGGCCTTTGAGCACGACTTCAAACTGTGCTGTTGCTCCTTTTTCGGAGGTAATGAGACCGCCAACTGGCGAGACAAGTACTCCTGGTGTGCCGTCGAGAATGATTTCGACTTCTTCATCGTCGAGATTGGTGGCCTTGACATATTGATCATCGAGGTCATCATAGGCGGGATCTGCGCTCGTAATGGCAACCTTAATCGAATACTCGATATTGCCGTCGAGTTCATCATCATCGACCCCCATAATCTGGATTCCCTGGGGCGTTGACCAGTCGTTCGGTGTAAAGGTCGCCATATTCTTGTTGGGGATACCTTCACTTTCATCCATGCTTTGTACAGTGATGTACACCTCCTGTGTCGGTCGTTTAGACAGCGAAATGGCGATGAGGCCATTTTGACCTGACTCGGAGGTCGTGATCCCTGCTTTGGGTTTGACCGTGACTCCCCCTTTTTCAACAGGATCATCATCTTCTGGAGTTTGGGGAGGATTGATAGGATCATCGGGCTGCGGGGTTACAGGATTATCGGGCTGCGGTGTTACAGGATTATCGGTCGGCGGTGTTACGGGATCCAGCGTGGTTCCGGGATGCTGGCACGTGATTTGACGTGTTATCAATAAATTGGCGCTGTTTGAATCGAGACTGCTGGTACTGAATGAAATGTTGGCACTTTGCGTGATCCCGGTGGATAGACATGTTGCCGTGATGGACTGGGCGAGTTGCCAGTTATCGGGGCGGAAGACAACAGAATTGGTGTTGAATATAATGCCTTGAGGTTGGTTGGTACGAATATTGACGGTCACCGGGGCTGCAGGTTCTTCTGTCAGTCGAATGATAAAATTAGTGGATGTACCGTTGACTAGGGTGGTCTCAGTTTCGGGCAGGATCGTGAGCTCCTGCAATGCATTTTCCTGTTCATCCTGCTCATCGCAGCCGCATAAGATTGCACTCATGAACGAAAAAATGACAATCGATTTCTTAAACATTTGTGACTCCTCATACCTGCCGGCATGTCGCCGGGGTAATTTTACTACCCAATGTTGGAGCGAATTACCATAGTCAAAATAGAATAAATATGAGTATTTGTGCGGCTTTTGTGTACTACATGTGGTTGTTTGTAACCATGCTTTTCGCCCGTTCGGGCGAATGCGCATTGGCATTTCGGCTATTGCCTTTGGCAATACGCCGAAATAATTGCGGGCTGGGATGTCGCTGTCTGTGGTGAGTGGTGAGGGTGAATGCTCAGATGTGTGTGGGCTAATGAATAAGGACTCTGATTGTTTTTAAAGAAATGACTATTTTGGCTTCAGGATAAACCTTTAGTTTTGGTCATACCCAACTGCTAACTGCTAACTGCTAATTGCTAATTATCGTATTGGCGATTGACAATATATAATGATATATATTTGGATGGCCATATTACTGGAAGGAGATTTGCCATGTTGCGGAATGCGAAATTTTTATTGGTCATATTGTCATCATGTCTTGTGTTTGGTGCATGCGCTTCGGATGCAGAGGTGCATATCATGGGGGAGAATGCTGGTGATGAAGCTACTGATCAGACGGGTGGTCAGGATGATGGGACGTCGGGCAATACCGGTTCGACGACGGATGATGGGCAACCCGGCGACGGTGGTGACTCGGGTGATGGCGGCGATTCCGGCGATGGCGGTGACTCCGGCGATGGCGGCGATTCCGGCGATGGC
>DGWW01000291.1 GCA_002395385.1 Myxococcales bacterium UBA4248 | reverse complement strand
GGTCTTGATACAGGTGCAGATGATTATCTCGCCAAACCATTTGGTATGATGGAGATGGTATCGCGGATAAGAGCCGTGCTTCGTCGTACCGGCAGCAGACAGCACGTGGTTTTGTCTCATGGAAGTATTACACTGGATGAAAAAAAACATACCGTAACTGTTGATGGTAAATCCATTCAGCTTACGTTAAAAGAGTATGAAATATTAAAGCTGTTTATGGAGAATCCTGGTCGTGTTTTTACACGAGACAACATACTTTTAAGTGTATGGGGAGGGAATTATCTGGGTGAGACCAGAACTGTTGATGTTCACATTGGGACATTGCGAACCAAACTTGAAAAAGCAGGAAATCATATCCAGACCATTCGTGGCGTTGGTTACAAGTTAGAAGATAGTAATGAACAGTAAGATTTTTAGAGCAATATGGATTGTTGCAATTGCAGTATTTCTTGCATCCTTGCTTTTAATCATGGGAAGTCTGTACAGTTACTTCTCCTCTGTACAGAAAAATCAGCTTAGGATTGAGACAGACCTGGCATCACAAGGCGTTTCGCTTTCTGGTGCAGATTATTTTAACAATCTTAAAACAGAGAATTATCGAATCACTTGGGTAAGTCCGGACGGAGAAGTATTATATGATGACGAGGCGAATACTGCCATTATGCAGAATCACCTGGAAAGACCGGAGATAAAGCAGGCTTTAAAAGAGGGATTTGGTGAATCTACCAGGCATTCCTATACGCTTGAAGATCAGCAGTATTATGCAGCAAAACGACTCCCTGATGGTTCAGTGCTTCGATTGTCTATTGTTCAGCAGTCTGTCTGGAGCCTTCTTTTTGGATTTGCCCAGCCAATATGTTTTGTGATTTTTGCTGCGCTGATTCTTTCGTATATACTGGCATCCCGAAGTGCCAGAAAAATTGTTGCTCCCATCAATGAGATAGATTTGGAGCACCCCAATCAATACTTTGGGCAGGATAACTATAAAGAGATAGAACCATTGCTTCGACATATTTCTGCTCAGCAGATCCAGTTAAAACAGGATCAGGAAGAAATTGAAAAAGCGGCTCTGATTAGACAGGAATTCAGTGCAAATGTCTCACATGAGCTGAAAACGCCGCTTCATGTGATATCCGGATATGCAGAACTTTTTGAAAATGGGTTGGTAAAAGAAGAAGATATCAAACCATTTGCCAAAAAAATTCATGCAGAATCCTTGCGTATGACGAAATTGATTGAAGATATTATTGAACTGACAAAGCTGGATAATGGTGGAACCGAAATGAAATGGGAAAAGTGTGATTTCTATAGCATTGCAGAAAATGCAGTAGATACGCTTGAATCCGCGGCTTCCGATATGAATATTAAATTGATAGTGAATGGGGAGAATGCGCCTGTAACAGCAATTCCACAGATGATATATAGTATTGTTTATAATCTTTGTGATAATGCCATTAAATACAGCCAACCCAATGGATATGTAAGTGTAACAGTGACTCAGAACGATCGTCATACAGTTTTGACTGTTAAGGATACTGGTATTGGAATTCAGGAAGAAGAACAGGAACGTATTTTTGAACGCTTTTACCGCGTAGACAAAAGCCGCAGCAAGGAAGTTTGTGGAACAGGTCTTGGTCTTTCCATCGTCAAACATGCTGTTATGATTCATAAAGGAAATATCAGGCTGAATAGTGTTTTGGGTAAAGGTTCAGAGTTCATCGTAACTATACCAAACTATCCGGGAATAACCTGATGTGATAATTTATCGTCTGAATAATCTCGTTGCAGTTCCCGTGTTTTATTCCCCTGTGCCTTACATATTAGACCAAG
Organism: Myxococcales bacterium UBA4248; assembly: GCA_002395385.1. Lineage (GTDB taxonomy): Bacteria > Myxococcota_A > Bradymonadia > UBA4248 > UBA4248 > UBA4248. The sequence continues at coordinate 17,440 of DGWW01000291.1, read as the reverse complement.
GTGAAAGTGTATTTTGAGCCTAATCATCTGTGAAAAGAACAGAGTGGAGAATTGATATGGATTTATTTGATGTCTTGAATCTTATCGGTGGATTATGCCTGTTCCTGTTTGGAATGACCTTGATGGGGCAGGCACTTGAACGTCGTGCAGGCAACAAGTTGAAAACGCTTTTGGGTCGTATGACGACGAACAGATTTGCCGGACTGCTGACGGGACTCGGAGTGACGGCCATCATTCAAAGTTCATCGGCAACTACAGTTATGGTGGTTGGATTTGTAAATTCCGGCCTGATGACTCTGCGGCAATCCATCAATGTCATTATGGGTGCAAATATTGGTACTACGGTGACTGCCTGGATATTAAGTCTTGCCGGTATAGAAAGCAGCAATTTTTTTATTCGCCTGTTAAAACCATCCTCTTTTACACCGATACTTGCGCTGGTTGGTATTATCTTTTTCCTGATGTCAAATAACAGTAAGCGAAAAGATACCGGAATGATTTTTCTTGGGTTTGCTACACTGATGTTTGGTATGGAAGCCATGTCTGGTGCTGTTTCAGGGCTTCGTGATATGCCGGAATTCCGGCAATTGTTCCTTACTTTTACAAATCCGATTTTGGGTGTTTTGGCTGGTGCACTTCTTACTGCCGTTATTCAGTCAAGTTCCGCATCTGTTGGTATTCTGCAGGCTTTGGCGTCTACAGGTGGCGTGACTTATGGTGCTGCCATTCCAATTCTGATGGGACAGCATATTGGAACCTGCGTGACGGCACTTCTTTCTTCTGCCGGAACAAACAGAAATGCCAGACGTGCTGCACTTGTGCATCTTTCGTTCAATGTGATTGGTGCGGCTGTTTGGCTGACCGTGTTTTATATTATTAAAATGCTGTTTGAACCGATTTTGCTGTCACAGTCTGCAAGTCTTGTTGGCATTGCTGTATTTCATTCCATCATCAGCATTGCAACCGTGATATTGCTGTTCCCATTTGGCGGACTTTTGGAAAAACTGGTTTGCAGAATCATTCCCGATGCCAAAGAAACAGACAAAATACAAAAGCTGGATGAACGATTATTTGGAAGTCCGACACTGGCTTTGAATCAATGCAGAGAAGTACTTGTTACGATGGCTTCTGTTGCCATGGATGCATTTCAAAAAAGTGTCGGCTGTATTCTGAAATATGATGAGAATACTGCAAAAAAAATACGTCAGGCAGAGGATGATACAGATCAGCTTGAGGATCTTATCGGAACATATCTCTTAAAACTGACTTCTCATCAGCTGGATGAGGACGAAAGTGTTAAAGCGACAGAATATATGAAATTGATAGGTGATTATGAGCGAATTGCCGATCATGCGGTAAATATTCTGGAATCTGCAGAAGAGATGAAGAGCAAAGATGTCGTATTTTCAGAAGATGCGGTAACCGAATACAAAATGATTAGTGATGCGGTGATGGAGATAGTGAACCTCTCTTTTGCGGCATTTTCAAAAGAAGATTTCGATTCGGCACATAAAACTGAACCTCTTGAGCAAGTGATTGATGTATTGAAAGAGAAGCTGAGAACCCGTCATCTCATCCGCCTCCAGAAAAAAGAATGTTCTGTTGCAGCAGGTTTTATCTGGTCGGATTTGCTTACTAATCTTGAAAGAGTATCAGATCATTGTTCAAACATTTCCGGATGTATGCTTGATGCAGAAGATCGGACGATGAATATGCATGAAAAACAGCGTATGCTCAGAAATTCGGATGAAGATTTCAGACAGCAGTACGACATGTTTTTAAAAAAGTATAATGATTATATATCAATGTCGCTTTTAAAATCTCAGTCGGATTGACATCCTGCGCAGGTTCTGCAGCTTTCTTTGAGCATGCACTCAAAGCCAACAGTATTGCCAGAATACTGATTGTAAACGCGAAGGGTTTGTTCGTTTGGATAAATGATGTCATTGTGTTTTTATCCTTTGTATTGAATGTTTTGGGTCTTTGGCATGCTGACGAATGATACGCATGATTATCCCTGAGGCCGCGTCACATCCGGCTCCCAATCGAATTCCGAGTACTGCGTCTTTTGCCAGTAATCTTCATCCTGCCAGCCACTGAATTCCAAAACGTGATCCCCACCGCATTCGCCTTCTTCCTGTATCAGGCGGATATAACAGTATTTGGTGGCAACATCTTTGGGAATGATCCCACCACCGCATGTTTTTAGCAATTCAGCAATCGTCGTGGTTTTATCCCGATTGCCAATGCCTCGAATATAGAGCCCCGAATCGTAGCGTTTAAGCTCTTTTTCGTACTGTTCGAGGGTTTTGTTCTCATCCTCATATAAAATGGATTGTGCAATCGCATCATCGAGGGAATCATTCGTTCTGACGAAGCGATAATAATAGATTTTATTGTCAAACTTCTTCGTAAACGGATCGCGGAAACACAGACCGTTCATACAATATTTGTTTTCTTCGCATTGGGTCTTGCCGCATGCACAACCCGCCGGATTGCTGCATTTTAAAACGCCATGAACCAATCGATAACCGTCCGTAAGCGGCTTGAGGGTTGCGCGATCGACGCAATGATCCTTGTAACAAACGCTCAAGGGATCGCATTCTTCGTCGCCGCACGAGCATGTCGAATTATTTTCTCTACAGACCTGAACCATCTTGCCATCTTTGCCGGGTTCGCAGGTATAATTCTCGGTATCGATAGCCACGCCGTCACACATACATCCCTTGGGGCCCGGCACTGAATATCTTGTACATTTTTCTGGTTCGCAGATTTCCTGCTTTTTCATCTTTTTGCCATAGCAGCTGCAGTCATCCGTTTTGCATTCGAGCTGGGGCTCCCCTGAATCATCCGAGCAAACAAATCCTACGATGTCTGGTGTTACTTTCGAAGCACCGCAAAAACACTCATTCTTATCGCATCTGGCATTCTGCGGACATGTCATCTCGCCACAGGCACATCCTTTGGGGTTGTCGCATTTCTGAATGTGTTTGTTGGGATCTCGCTTGGCCAACGGATCGTCAAAACGCGTAAAAACCGTGTTTTCAAGGACTGAACAGACATAGTCCGTTCCCAAAGAGGGCTTGTCATCGCAATAGCACTGCCCCTCCCGGCAGATTTCGCCCTGAGCGCATTGGATGCTGCCGCAAGCACAGGATTTCTCTGCACATCTAATCCCTATACCGTACCTTGAACATGCTTCGTTTGTACAATACAAACTGCATAAAGCATTATCAGTCTCAGTATCATTCCCGCAAAGGCAGGTTTCATCGACGCATGCCGCATTCTGCGGGCATTTTTTTTCGCCGCATTCGCAGCCTTCTTCCTGCATGCAGGTCCAGGCTTTGAGCGGCAAATCGCTCTTGTAATTTGGCAAAGATTCGACGTCGAGACAGGCATATCCCTTGGCATTCTTTGGCATTGGCATGGGAAAATTGCCTTTGCCGTGGCAGTAGCGTTTGCCGCCTTTGCATTGTTCGGCATCAAAGACCCGAATGCCGAATTTTGTCCCCTCTTCATTGTCATCATCGGGAATGTCGAATGTACAATTGGGGTCTTTAGTTTCTTTGCACTGTTTGTGGATATCTTCTATAATATCGTATATATCGACATGTTCACCCTGCCAAATTGTATTAAAATATTTAAAATAGGAATTGCTGTCGTTCAGCGCTATCGCCTTTAATTCATCAAAATCACATTTGTCATTCCTGCAAATCTGACCATTACGACAGGTCAGCGTGCCGCAGGGGCACGAAGGTCGATCGCATGCAAACGGCTGCGCCGGCTTGTCCTGTGCACTGAAAAGCGGGATGCCGTCCGTTCGATCCAGAACGCAATCCCCCTGTACCGAAGCCGATTCGAGCGTAATATCCATGCCGCCGGGCACGTAATAGTGATCGCTTCGGCTCGTATTGCGATTGGCCAATAAGCCGCGTTCCTTCGATTCGCCCAGCTGTGCGCCGCGAACACCATCGTGAAAAATGAAAGCGGCTTTGGCGAGTGCAGGGTACCAGCGCCCGTCGAGCGTCGTGCATCCGCGAATTTTGGTGCAGACTGCCGCAGTCCCAAAGTCACAGTCACCGCCGCTGGGCGTAATCGTGCATTCAAAGTCACTGCCCAAAACATCGCTGGAATCTGCCCGCAGAGAATCTTTATAGATATCGGGTATTGAGTTTTGGGTATCATATCCGCCGTAATAGCATGAGCAGACACCATCGCCGGTTTTGTTGGCTTTTGCAGGACAAATGTCGCTTTTTTCAATTCTTGGGGCTGGCGGCAGGACCGTAGCAGAGGGATTTGCCTTTGCGCTTGCAGACGCAGGCTCCGCAGGATTTGCCACATCGGCTTTTGGTGCTTCGGCACCGCCGGCATCGGGAGCATTATCGGCTTTTTTGCCGCATGCGCTCAAAGTGAGTAATAATCCGAGTGTGAATAGTGCGATGGTTTTTGGTGTGTTCATGATTTTTTTGTTACTTTGTTCATCGTTTCGTTGGCTTCTTCGTCCCAGACAAATCTTTCGGGTCCGAGCGTGCCGTACATCGTGTTTTCAAACGAATATGCCATCTTCGCAGTTTTAATCAGCCTTTCGTTTTCGATATCATCCTTAAATGTGCCGAGTCGGTTGTAGATATCCTGCGTGATTTCATAGTCGTATTGTTCGCGTCCTTCACGGCTTGTGTACATGATTTCCGCGAAATATCTCCCTGTATCGGGATCATAATATGCCGTCCAGTTATTGCCTTTTTTCTTCGTTTTCATTTTGTGTCTCCCGATTTTTTGGATTGTAGCTTTTCATTTTCTCGTTTTTCTCGTTTCTTTCGTCTTTGTTCGCGGTTATTGGCTTCCGAAGCGAATATTTCGACCGCTGCATCCGTAAGCTCATCCGGCCATATATCGCCAGATGTGGTTGTTTTGGCCCATGGACATATCTTCTGATAATCCGAGTCGAGAATCACCGTATAAGGCGGACCGCATTTATCGTTGACAGTCATATACAAATGACGGCCCTTAGCGATAAGACTTGTCGGCCATTTAACATCCGGATCATCGACATGATCGTAGATTTCTTTGGTGATTTCATAGAGATCGTGGTTGCATCCGCCGCCGGTTTCTGCTGTATATAAACCTGTATCCGGGTCATAGCAGCATCGCCATCCGTTTCCTTGCTTAAATTCCATATCGTATCCCAAAATTATCCCAAAAAAGCGAGCCGTATGCGCCGCAGGCGCATAGGCGAGTAGGCGCGTGTCGTGACACGCGCCAAATATGCGCGTGTCGTGACACGCGCCAGGCAGGGCGTATCGGCGTAGCCGATAGCCCGCCCCCAAAAATCATCGTTCACAATGATAAACCTTGTTTGGTGCCACGGCATTATCGTAGTTGTGCCAGAATTTGTACTGGCTTTCGATGTCTTTGCCGATTTCCCATTTGCATTTTGTATATTGTGAAACCGAATCGTATTCGGAGGTCGAGCTGTCACTGAATTGTACCGATTTACAGATCATGCCGGAATGCGCAATCGAATCGCCACAGACGCATTTGTCGGGCTCGATGCACCGCAGTCCGAGCGGACGATCGCGGAAAATCATGCGCCCGTCGGCGGTTTTTTGTGCGTATAATCCGTGTTCGCAGACGTATTTGTCGCGGTCTTTGCGCGGCACCGGCCATGAATCACAAACATATCGTGTCAGGCAGGGATCGAACGAGAGTTCATGCCCCAGGATTTTGGCGATGGCTGCCATATCAATTGAAGGTTCCCATCTTTGTACAAATTCTTCGGCAGATTTGCGGCCGCAATTGTCGAGTTCGGCGGGATCGGTTGTATAAAAAGTTGGATCATATATTGGCCGTTCCCCGTCTTTTTTGGGAAATTTGGATTTGTATGATTTGCCGGTGCGTTTGATATAATCATTTTGTGATATACAATGATTGTCGGAGCACACGAGATACATGGGGCAGATCTCGCTGCCACAAGCGCAGCCGTTGGGATCATCGCAAACCCAGGCGCGTATTCCAATGGGCTCATCGTAGGTTGGAATGTTATAACAACCAAAACGACCGTCACCGGCAGGGGCTTTTTCGGGCGCATTTTCGCGCCCATGGCACCAGCGCGTGCCGCCCGGACATGTGTCCGCGTTGAATACGGATCGATAGGTGCCGCCAACGCTCGTCTCATGAAACGATGAGGGATCCATCGCTTTTACGCCACAATGGCCGTCTTTTTTGGGGATGACACAGTCACCCAGCGGGCAGAGCGTTTCGATCGTCGTATCGGTGTCGCCGTCAATGTGGTATGGGCAGGCATTGTGATTTTCTTCAATATCGCGGATATCCCATTCACGGATATCATCGTGAAGTCTCGCATCAGACCCGGAATAGTCTATCGCGCCTGCCTCAAAATGCATGTCGCCCACGTGGCAGCCGTCGGGATTCTCGCATGTATGATAATAATACTGGTCTTGTCCGGATGAACCGCCGTCCCAGTCGTAATCACAAACGAATTCGCCATGGCGCTGGCTTTGTATGCCGTGTGCAAGAATCGACCAACAATGTGGGCAATCGACATCATTGCCCGTGCATTCATCCGGATCGGTGCAGTCCGTGCCTTGATAATCCTCGCCACATTCGCATTTGCCCGCCGCACATCTTGCGCCCAGTGCACAAAAACCGTTGCCGCATGGGCAGTTGCCTTCCTTACATATAAAATCGCCTTTTGGGGGAACGATAGTAGAAACGCATTCGCCGTTGACGAGCTTTTGTGTATATTTACATTTTCTCCCATTGCCGAGATCACAGCCATAAGTCAGCGCGCACAAATACTCGACTTTTTTCTCTTCTTGGGTGTCATCCATACCTTGATCGGCAAAGCGATGGTCGGTGTTTATATCTTTACCATCGTCCCGAAGACAGCCAAACCCGGGAATGGCCGTCACAGCCTTGCGGCCTTCGCATGCGGGCATGTTGTCGATACATTCGGTGCCTACGGGAATCTTAATATCGCCGCAGTCGCAGATTTTTACAGGGAAATCCTCTTTATCTTTATTCCACCGGCCTCTTTCGCACACCGTCTTGTTCGCCGAATTGCTCACTTCCGATTCAAGCGCAGATGAAGCCGTGCGATACTTATCCACGGCGGCTGTGTCGGGATTGGCAGCCTGTTCGACAGCAGGCTGTTCGGAACTTTCGGATGCTGCGGGTGCGCTGGCGTTCGGCGCATTCTCGGTCGGAGCAGGGGAGGGCGAACGTTTACACGCAGTTATGGACAGCAACAGACAAATCGAGAGCGCAATTGGGAAACGGAAGTGACAGTGTGATGATTGCATAAAGTTTTGACTTGGTTGGTTAATCGTAAAAGCAATGGGTGTAGAGCGCAGTTCGGGATGCGTCATAAGCGCACATGCAAGCGAGCATTCAGAGGATTGCCAGGCGTTCGGCACGGAGGGCGTTCGAATACTTCACAGGCACGTTCCGTATGCACAGACTTATACCGCATTATCGTCTAACAGGATAGCCGAAAGATTGCCCCCGCCAATCAGATAGGTGCAGATGATTTTGCGATGGCTGCGCCTATGCCTGCGGCATACGGCTTGCGCTCCGGGCTATGCACCTAATCGCGCCGAACGGCGCGATTGGCACATACGCCCTCCGGCCGCCCGCTATCGCTACGCAATACGCGGGCGGTTATATCTTTGGCGCTCGCTTGAGACATGTCACTCTATACTCGTTTGCGGAGACGTTCCACACAACTCTGGCCGTCTGCTGTCGCGATGCAATTCGTATGCGATAATTTTCGACCTGCATGTTTGAAAAAATGCTTTTAAACAAAGTTTTGAACGTATAAGTCAGAAACTTTAAAAAAATAATCACAATATGCTATAAGCATCATCTGCGCCCCCTCAAAAAGGGGCATGTCTCAGTAAACGGCACGATACGGATGATGGATGATGCGAACACTCATAGACAGACCTGATTATATAAAGGCATTGAATCAACACAAAGACGTTGACCTTGTAAAAATACTCACAGGGATTCGCCGATGTGGAAAATCGTCCATATTGTCACTCTTTTACAATGAATTAAAAAAGAATGGCATAGATGATAATCATATTATATTTATGAATCTGGAATCCCTCAGATACAGACATTTGAACAATTATCTAAATTTTTATGATGATATTTCCTCAAAAATTGTCTCGACAGGCAGAACCTATATCCTTCTTGACGAAATCCAGTCTGTCGATGGTTGGGAAAAAGCAATAGAATCTCTGCGTCTGGAATACGATGTTGATATCTATATTACGGGTTCAAATGCATATTTACTGTCCAGTGAAATGGCCACTTTGTTGACAGGCCGCTATGTAGAGATTAAAATTTTCCCCTTGTCATTCAAAGAGTTTTGTTTATTTTATACTTTTGATCCATCTGTTTCTGTCGAAGAAAAGTTTACCCGATATATGCAATTGGGTGGAATGCCCATTCTGGCTCAATACAACATGGATGAAACGCTTTGTCATCAGGCTTTGGAAGGTATCTATTCAACGGTTGTCATGCGCGATATCATGCAGCGCATACCGCAGAGTGATTTCAACACATTGCAAAGGGTGATTCGTTTCTTATGTTCTAACATTGGCAGCATTACCTCCCCTAATCGTATATCCAACCTGCTCTCTGCCGAAGGCGAACTCGACAAAAAATCAAGAATTGCTGGAAAAACAGTTAGTAATTACCTTGAATACATCCAAAATGCATTTATATTTTACCCTGTCGAACGCTATGATATTAAAGGTAAACAACTTCTTAAAACGTTAGAAAAGTATTATATTGCAGATATCGGTTTTCGACATTTGCTCTTGGGATATCGTGATGCCGACAGAGGACATCTGCTTGAAAATGTCGTATTCCTTGAGCTGTTGCGACGGCATTATCACGTATATATTGGAAAGATTCATGATCTGGAGGTGGATTTTATTGCAGAAAAGCATGATGAAAAAATATATATACAGGTGACCGAATCTATGCTTTCAGAAGAAACTCGACAACGCGAACTCAAACCACTGATGACCATACCAGACCATTACAGTAAGCTGGTATTGTCAATGGACCGGGATTTCATTCACTTCGAAAATGGTATACGCATGATGTATTTGCCCGATTGGCTAGGGTGATGAATGGATGTGCGCCGCGCCTATGCCTGCGGCATACGGCGCACCAGAGGCGTTCCACGGAACGCCTCTACATGGGGGGGCGCGGCTATTGGCCGTTGGCCAATACGCCTGCGCACGGCGCTCCTATGCCTGCGGCATACGGCGCGCCTGACGCCCGCTATCTGCGATACGCGGCGTTCATTTGAATATTGCGATAGACCGAAATTTTTAAATATTGAACATTGCAACATCCATTTGTTGTGCAAAAGTGTATTTTGTAATATACACCTTCGGCTGCAATGGCTCGTAACCCATGGAGGCTGCAATGCAAGACTGGATGGAATTAGCTGAAGCATCAAGATTTATGATTTCCCGGGCAGATACGTGCTTTATCCGTTATCTGTACGAAAAAATCGATTGGAACAATCGACTGATTGGTATCAAAGGCGCACGCGGCATCGGCAAGACGACGCTTTTACTCCAACGCATTAAACTGCACGGCGATTTGGCGCATTCACTTTATGTCACGGGCGACCACTTTTATTTTGCCGAACACCGGCTGTTCGATCTTGCCCAGGATTTTGCTAAAAATGGCGGAACCCTGCTCATGGTCGATGAAATCCACAAATATCCCGATTGGTCCCGCGAATTAAAGCTGATCTACGATTTGCGTCCGGATTTGAAGGTCGTGTTCACCGGATCATCGATTCTCGATATCGACAAAGGCGAACAGGCCGATTTGAGCCGCCGTGCCTTGATGTATGAAATGCAGGGGCTTTCATTTCGCGAGTATTTGTGCATGCATAAAAAAATGCAGCAGCCGGTTGTGATGCTCGACGATGTATTGCAGGGGCAATTCGACAGCAAAATACAACTCGATCACCCCCTGGCATTGTTCAAACCTTATCTCGAAAGCGGTTATTATCCGTTCTGCAGCGAGTCCGATTTTCGCATCCGGCTGATGCAGGTCGTCGAAAGGGTCATACTCAATGATATTCCCTATTATGCCAATCTGAATGTATCGACTGCGCAAAAACTCAAACATTTACTAAATATCATTTCTCGCAGTGTGCCGTTTAAACCGAACTATCAATCGCTGTCGCAAATGCTCGAAATTACACGACCGCAAGTCAAAGATTATATGTATTATATGGAAAAAGCCGGACTCATTGGCCAGTTGCGCGATGTAACAGGCGGCATCCGTGCCCTCGGAAAAGTCGAAAAAATATATATCGACAACCCGTCACTGGCATTCCATTTGTCCGGCGGTCATCCTGATATTGGAAACATTCGAGAAACATTTTTCTACAACCAGATGCGCTTAAACCATCCAATATGCACATCAGCAGTCTCCGATTTTGAAATCGGCGGTATGACTTTCGAAGTTGGCGGAAAAACCAAAGGCAAAAAGCAGATTGCCACAGCAACCAACGGTTATGTCGTGCGCGACGATATCGAATACGCCTGCGGGAATATCATTCCGTTGTATCAATTTGGATTTGAATATTGATAGGGCGCGGCTATTGGCCGTTGGCCAATACGCCTGCGCACGGCGCGCCTATGCCTGCGGCATACGGCGCGCAATCCTAAATTTTCTCCCAATTGCCTGTCGGTTGTTCGACAGAACACATCCAGTTCCCTTTGCTGATTAGACACGATGAATCCACGCATTCTCGCCATACCGATGCATCGTTGTCACAACATGTATCTAGGCTATGTGAATAAGCAACATCATTTGGATAACAACAATCATTGTTCATTGGGTTGCAGATTCTATCGTTTGTACATTTATGAGAACAATGGCCACAGGTTGCCGGTTGCGTTAAATCTGCCTCACATCCCAGAATACCTTCGGGGGCGTCCATATCACAATTGCCATATCGATTTTCACATCTGTCATAAACACATTTGCCAAATTCACATCGCGGATTCACGACATGTGGCAATTTTGTACAATCATTGTCAATCGTTCCGCAATGAATTTTATCATAATTCAAATCGATTTCACATCCATTATAGAAATCGCCATCGAGATCGGCAAAGCCTGCCTGACAAGAACAATCTTCGCCGATGACCACCACATGTTTGGGGAGTTCGTCCACACAATAGGGTGTACCATCTGTCTCATTGCCAAATTTTTGTTTACAAGAATAGGTAAGATCACATTTACATCCAAACTTTTCATTAATTCTTTTACAATGCGTTCCATTTTTACATACATTACCACAAGAATCACAATTATCATCTGTATTTGGAATTCTACAACCGATAACGATGCCATGTTCATATACAGGACACATTCCTGAAACGCAGTTCGAACAATCAGTCATATTATATACACATTTACCATTACAATATAGTTCATCAGCTTCACATGTTATTTCAGTACATATGCCATCTTTACATGTCATATTACCTTCTCGCTCAAGACAATTATTACCTTGGCACACACCACCAGGCTCAGTACAACATTTGGGGTCTGTCAAAGTATCAACACAAACCGAGCCAACAAAATCAGGATAATCACTCACCACGCTTGCTGGATAACCACTGCCACCGTGAGCACACTTACATTGTCCTATTGAACAACTTAGTTCAAATCCATTACTTATAATTTGTTCTGTACAATCCACACCACGATTCTCTTTACAATCTGTTGCACCACAATAATGAACATCTGAACGTGCAAAAATACATTTATCATCGCATGTAATATAATTATTATCTACACTTATCGGGCAACCACAATAGGTGGTGTCTTCATTTAAAACACACGTTGTCTTATCTACATTTTCACAAATCATTCCCATATAATCAGGCGATTGTTTTTCTTTAGAATTGCATTGCCCACCCGATTTTGCGCCGCAATGGTTTGCCATCATATCTTCATCGGTCAATTTTTTACAGGCTTCACCTTTATTCTCTGTACCACAGGCGGCATAACCGGATTCACAGTGACACTGCCCACCAACGCATTGACTGTTTTCACCATTACAAATGACATATTTATCACAGGTAAGATTTGCACCACAAAAATCTTTGGATGTTTCAGGATCGATACATCGTATCACAGGGGTACCATCATTACCCGTGTTGCAGGCAATTCTGCCCCCCACACACAATGAGCAGGTATGTTTTTCGGGGTCACAATATCCCCTTTCGGCTGTACACAGTTCGCCTGGGTTAGTAGCAGTTGCACCACAAGAACGATTATCAGAAGGGCTCAGACACCGCGCATCATGTTTAAAAGTGCCGTCAGGACATGAACAACTATATTTGTTCGCATCCCCGGCGTTTTGTAAACATAATAATTCTCCTTCACATCCCAGCTTTTGTTTGTTCGATATTGCTGTTTTAAGCTCAGAACACGTAGTGATTCCGCACATTCCCGGATCACTGGGATCAATACATACGCTATTCGTATCCTGAAATAGAGATTTAAACGCGTCTTCACTCATTCCAAGGTCTATGATTTCTTGTTTTGAGCATGTATCCACACAGGTTTTAGGTACACAGTAGCCATTGATACAACGTTCTTTACTTGTATCACATGATGTATCACAGTTTCCGCAATAATTATCATCCTGTGTTAAATCAACGCATTTGGCACCACAGATAGTATAACTGCATTCCCGATTTCCGCATTCGCCAGCGATACAAACAGGTTCCTCTCCACCGCATTTGTTCTCACATTCTCCACAATTATTCGGATCCGTATCGATTGACGCGCAAACCGGATTGCCATCTTTAATACAAATCTTCTTGTGTTGCGTGACTTTCCCGTTCAAATCGGTTTCATCCTTGCACAAATTCGCCGTGAATTCACACTTGCCTTCGTTGCAGGTCCCGGTCACGCCTTCATAAATCGTGCAATCGGTTGCGCAGTCGCCGCAATGCTTTGGGTCACTTTGAAAATCCCCGCACCAATTCTCGCATTTATCCTGTGTGCATGTTTCGGTTTTCTTGCACGATCCCTCATCACAAACTTCATTAGGGTCGCACTGTGTCTCGCAATTCCCACAATGGTCTTTGTCGGTCTTAAAATCCCCGCACCAATTCTCGCATTTATCCTGTGTGCAAGTTTCTTGCTCGCTCTTTTTGCCCGAATCGTCCGAGCAGCCACAAAACAGGGCAGCGGCAATCAAAATCGGGAAAATGCGCAGAATTCGGCTCGTTTGATTATGTGGTGTGTGGGGATGAGTGAGTGTTGCCATAATATTGGGGTTCCTTAAAATGCCAGGCGCGCCCGCAGCGCGCTGGGGATTAAATGATGTAACGCTATGTTGGTGTGTATTGCAGTGATTGGGGGATGGGCAAATTCTGCCTATTCGTCCTCGTGAATCAATTTGCCTTTAAATGGATGTGCCTTGCAAAATTCAATCATGTTTTGGCGCAGTTCTTCGTCGGGTATTTTATCATAATGCTCTCGTTGCCATGCTGTATAATCGAAAGCGTCACTTTTAACCATAACTATAAACTTCTCTGCATTGACGATGCCGACATGTTCACAAAGAATCTGCATATATTCATGAACAAGACTTGTACTGTTAAGCATGACGTTCCTCCATAATGCGTATAAAATCTATTCGCACTATAGCGTCTGAATACGTGAATAGCGAGCGAAAACGCATCGTATTGTGCCGGAAGTGCGCTGATAATGTAACTCCTCTTCTAAAAGTATTCTAAAAGCGAGCCGTATGCGCGTAGCGCATAGGCGAGCTGCGCCGTTGCGCAGCAAGGCGCAGGCATGGCGTATCGCAGATAGCCATGCCCACAAAATATGTATCACTTTTTGCAATCAGAAGTGGGGCAAGCCCAACTGTCAAACCAAATGATAATAGTGATTACAGCACAGCACCTTTACTTCGCACCTGCATTTCTCATTGCTTCTTCAAATGCACCTTTAAGTGCATTTTCGTTGGAGGCTTTGACAGCGCTTTCGACGGCTTTGAGGGCATCCACACCGCCATAATTTCCGAGGGTTTTGACCGCACTGGCTTTGGCAAACCAGCTCACGTCTTTATCATTGACGATGTCGGTGAGTGGAGCAATGAAATCCTGGACATTGACAAATGGGCGCTCACTTTTAAATTCTTCAAGTTTTTCGCGGTTGGGAAGCATGGAGAGGTCCAGCGCAAAAGCATTCGGCTTTTTGTCGTTTCGAGGTGTAATCTTCAGGTAGTTGATCGTCGCATCGTAAGCGGCTTTGGCGGCTTCCTTATTCTCATCGCTAAGAACAAATGCCCCCCACATATCCACAAGAGCCCGGAAACACTCTTTGTCGAGCCGATCCTCGCTGCCCATAATGTGGTCCGAAATCACTTTGACTGCGGCTGTATCGTAGGCGCTTCCGATATTGCTGCAGGCATAGCTGGCAGTATCATTGTCACTATCATCCAGCAGTTTGTAAAAGAGTTTGAGTGTGGCCTGCTTTTCATCATTATCATCAATGAAATTGAAAATCGGCGTCACGGTGTTTCTGCGGACGATGGATTCCGGATGCTCCATCATGGTTCTGCGCCAATCGCGGAAACTGCGGACACTGTTGCTGAAACCGGCTTTGTTCAGTGCACTGGCAAGAACGATGGGGTCTTTTTCGTTTTTGAGGTAGCCAAGGGCTTCGGTGACCAGGGGTTCGCGCTTATCTTCTTTGGTGTTGCTCGCAAATTCCAGCAACTGTGCGATAGCCGCAGAACGAGCACCTCTGTCGGGATGTTTGCTCAGACGGCTGAGAACTTCGTGTCTGGCTTCATCACCGATTGTGCGACGTCTCACAAAACCGCCTAAATCCTCGACTTCGTCGACAGGGCATTCTTTATCGTAAGCCTTCTCGGTTTCGTTGTATTTGCAACGCGTACGCGCAAGCAGGATGGCTTCGTATTCAATCGGTGACATCTTGCCGTCTTCTTTTAGAATGCTGTTAAGGCCATCTCTGGTGAGCTCGACGCCGTCGATGAGCTTGCGGGCTTCGGCCTTTTCGATGTCTTTGGCATCGGCGAATGCCGGTTTGGCTGCATCTGCCGGGGCTTCAGCAGCAGCTTCGGCTTTGGCATCATCAGATTTGGCGTCATCGGCTTTTTTGCCGCAGGCGCTGAGCGCGAGAATCGATGCCATAGCGAATACGAGATACTTTTTCATTTGGTCTCCTTTTTGGGGTCTAAAAAACATATGCGCCACAGGCGCACAGGGAAATAGACGTGCTGTCGAGGCATGTCAAAATGTGTCCCTCGGAGGGTTGCTCTATGCGTAACTGCATGCACCACAGGCACGCCTTATAGGCACAAACTTATACCTCAGTATAGTTTAACAAGCCAGCCGAAAGATTGCCCCCGCCGATCAGGTAGGTGAGGATGATTTCGCAATTGTCGCGGTGTATCCCGCATGAATAGGCGCGACAAGCTCACATGTATTATGATTGCATCACGTCTTGGTTTATGTCAGATGGTGGCATATTTGGAAAGCAATTCCAAATATGCCATTTTTAAGGGAAGAGCTATGAGATACATCAAACGGACGATTGAAACGTATCTGCTCAATCCGAAACATCAGCTTTTACGGTTTTGGACAAAGTACCAAACAAACAGCGCGGCATGGGTGGTGTGATTTGCTTATGCCCCGAGCCTGGTATGTTTCGGGATAACGTACTTCAGATTCCGGTATGGTATATATAAAAAGCGCGGCGTATCGCAGATAGCCGCGCCTTTAGTCGAAAAATCCCTCATCAAGCAAAAACTGCTCTATGCCAACATATACAATTCCATACTCATCGCAATATGGGGTTAAGTAATCTTTTACAACGACAATCTTTTTAAAAGAATCGGGTATTCTGCGAAGAGATTCAGTCTCCTGCTGTCTTTTTTCCGGATCTGCAATACTCAATGCAGACTGAATATAAAATCTATTATACCCGCGATTGACCACAAAATCGACTTCAAGTTGTTTTCTTATTTTTTTTCCTTTATCATCTTTCGTGCCGATTTCAACGACACCGACATCCACATCAAATCCCCTGCGGATGAGGTCATTGTAAATCACATTTTCCATCAAATGGTTTTCTTCTATTTGTCTAAAGCTAAGACGCGCATTTCTTAGGCCAGGATCAGAATAATAATACTTGGACGGTGTTTTAATATACTTTCTGCCTTTGACATCATAACGGTTTGCTTTGTGGATCAAAAATGCATTCATAAAATATCCGAGATAGCGATCAATGGTATCGGGTGCAATGGAGAGATGTTCTTCAGTTAAAAAAGTATTGGATATCTTATATGGATTCGTTAAGGAACCAATCCCGGATGCAAGGATATCGAGCAAATTTGAAAGAACTTCAGTATGATTCGATATGCGATTTCGTTCGATAACATCTTTCAAATAAGTCCTGTTAAACAGATCTCGCAGATAACGACTCTTTTCTTCGTGTGATTCCAACGATAGTATAACAGGCATCCCTCCATAAGTATAATACTCCTGCCAGGCGGATCGCTTGTCCCCCTCGAATGCAGCATGAAATTCGCCAAATGATAGTGGATACACGCGAATCTCGTCGCCTCTGTCCCTGAATTGTGTCAGAATATCCGTTGAGAGCATTCTCGAATTACTGCCTGTAACATACACATCAACATTTTTCATTTGCATTAGTCCCAGAACGACATCCACAAATGTAATTTTAGCATTAGGATCATCACAATACGGATTCTGAATGACAGACACAAACTGTATCTCATCGATTAATACATAATACTGATTTCCAGTATCAGTTATTTGTTCCCGAATATATTTATCCAGTTCTATTGGATTTCTATATTTTGCATTTGCTAGTATATCCAATGAAAGTTCAATGATTTGTGATGAAGAAACTCCGGATTCAAGCAGGTACCCCTTGTAAAGCTCAAACAGAAGGACGGATTTTCCGCTTCTGCGCAATCCGGTAATGATTTTTACACGGCCATTGTCTTTCTTTTGAATCAGCTTGTTGAGATATTGTGTACGCGGTAGCATGGTTGGTCCTTGTGAAATTTTTGCAGACCGGAACGTTTATTCCAGATATGCAGTACGTTGTTATACCACGACTGCGAGAGACGTCAACCAATACACGTGAAATTTTTGCAGACAAGCGCAAATATTTTATGTCATCACGGCGTATCGCAGATAGCCGCGCCAGCGAGCCGTAGGGGCGTGTCGTGACAAGCACCAAGGCGAGCGCAGATACAGCAACGCCCGCGTATTGACCTCACCTACCCCCCAGCCGCTTCGCGGCTGTCCCCCCTCCCTCTTGAGGTATCCCTATTTTAGTAGAC